>CAZLQU010000031.1:0-11385 GCA_964561805.1 uncultured Muribaculaceae bacterium
GTTGAACACACAAGCCTTTCACGCATGCATTCATGGGTTCAAATCCCGTACGAGTCACCATTTGTAAATTAAGCCGAGAGTTATCTCGGTTTTTGCATGCGTGAAAGTAATGTCAAATTTATTATTTATTATAGATTTTTGGGAAGTATTTTGCTATTATGGTAGTGAGGTGTAAGTGTGAAAGAAAAATATTTAGTTGTTAACTGTGGTAGTTCATCTTTGAAATTTTCATTATATGAGATGCCAAGTGAAAAAATGATTTGTAAGGGCTATATTGAAAAGATTGGCTTAGATGATAGTTTTTGGACAATTAGTTATAATGATGAAAAAATTAAGGGGGCAAAGAAACTTAACAATCATAAAGAAGCAGCTGATGTTATGATGAATGAATTAATTAATAATGGAATTGTTAAGAAAATGGAAGAAATTAAGGGAATTGGCCATCGGGTTTTACATGGTGGTGAAATCTATAGTGACTCCGTAATCATCGATGATAAAGTACTTAATGATATTGTCGATATGACTAATTTAGGGCCACTTCATCACCCTGGTGAAATAGATGGCATTAAAGCGATGATGGAAGCACTTCCTAAAGCTAAACAGGTAGCTGTTTTCGATACGGCATTTCATCAAACGATGCCAGCAATAAGTTACATTTATGCTATTCCTTATGAATGGTATACGAAATATAAAGTGAGAAAGTATGGATTTCATGGAACTAGTCATAAGTATATTACCGGTAAGATGCAAAAGTTACTAGGCAAAGAGGATGTAAATTTGATAATTTGTCATGTTGGTAGTGGGGCAAGTATTACTTGTGTTAAAGATGGCAAATCATATGATACTTCAATGGGGCTTACACCATTAGATGGCTTAGTAATGGGGACACGTAGTGGTCGTATCGATCCATCTATAATTAAGTTTATAGCTGATGAAACTAAAATGACCTTGGATGAAATAATGAATGAATTAAATAAAAATAGTGGTCTAAAAGGGATATGCGGTAAAAATGATTTCCGTGATATGATGGCTCTTGTTAGTGAAGGAAACAAACAAGCAGAATTAGCATATGAGATATTTATGGATTCAATTATAAAGCATATTGCAGAATACTATTTTGAATTAAATGCAAAAGTTGATGCAATAATATTTACGGCTGGAGTGCTTGAAAATAATACAGTAATTAGAGAAAACTTAATTAATAGGTTATCTTCACCAATGGGTATTTATGTAAATAAAATAGCCAATGATAATATTGGCTATGGGCACGATTTAAAAGAGGGAATAATTACTACAGAATCATCAAAAATACCAGTTTATGTAATTCCAACGGATGAAGAAGTGATGATCGTTAGAGATTGCTATAAATTAATAAAAGAGGCATAACCTCTTTTATTTTTTACTTTTACGAGTTTCTAAGTATGCTTCTTTGTCATTATTTGGATCATAGATATACGGAAACATTACTTTTTGAGCTGTAAAACTATCATCAATTAAGCCTCTTAACCATTTAGCTAATTCTTCATTTTCAATGTTACTAACATTCTTTTTAGCAACGGCAGCAGCGGTTAAAATAGTATTGATATTAATTTCATTATTAGTAAGTGGCATAATGAAATGGTAATATTCCGTTGTAAAATGGGTCATTATTTCATTTAATTGTTTTCTTTCAATAATATTAATATTATCGCATAAATCTTTGTTGTATTTATGATACATCTTAATAAAGAAACTACTATCTACACATTTTAGGATATCCATTATTTTAACATATAACATATTATATGTTCTTCTTGTTAAGTCAATATCGGTATTAGTATCTTTTTTTAATTCACTATCTTCTTTTTTTAAGAAATAGCTAATTTTCTTTTTAAATTCATCGAGGTTATGAAAATCTAATAATAAGTCTAGATCATTTAATTTTTCTAACTTCTTAGCTTCTTTTAAACGGTCAAATGTAAGTAGACTATGTAGATAGATATTATGACTAGGTGCGCTATCAAAAGTACTATCAGATAGATAAATGCCGTGTACGCTATATTTATCATCATCTATTCTGATAATATTTCTGGCGTGTCCAACATGATTAATATTTTTGATTGTTCCTTCATATGCTTTTTCATATGAATCATCGATATCAACGTGAACGTATTTACATGGGATGTTGACGCGATTTAATAATTCTAATAATAGTTTTGCAAAGCCAACGCAAACGATATAATTATTGTCATCCTTTAAAATGTAACGAAGATCACGACTTTGGCGCTTATCATCATTATTTTCTTTATACGGTTTAAAACTTTTAACGATATTATAGATGGCTAAATATTTTTCAAGAGGTGATAAATTTGCTTTGCGAATCGGAGCAACCAATTTTTCTAATTTTTCTTCTTCCATCATATATTCGTCTAAATTATAAAGATAATCATTATTAGCAATAGTTATGGTTATATTTTGAGGAATACTTTTTAGAAGGTTACTTTGCCTTAACAACTCACGATTATTTACTTCGATTGTCAAATCATGATTTTTACGATATTTAGCTATAGCGCTTACAATTTTTTTTATGTTTTCATAATATTTTATTTCTTCTTCGTTAGTTAAGTAACTAGCTTTAATGGTAATGCCAGTATTATTTCTTAAATATTCCAAATTAATAAGTTCTTGTGATGACAAATCAGCATTAATCGTTATGTGATCTTTTACTTTTAAATCAGTATAGGAATAATTGCCAATAAATTTAGCTTTGGGATTAATATATTTTTGAATATTCATATAATCACTCTTTCATAATTATTATATCACATAATGACGATTGCAATCTTTAAAAAGATGTAATATAATAGTAAATGCAACTAAAAGTATACAAAAAACAACTACTAGTTGGTAGTATGCAACCACTATGTATAATATAATTGCGTCAGAGGTGAGAAAAATGAAATTTTGTGACAAACTACAAAAAATAAGAAAGGAAAACAATGTTACTCAGGAACAATTAGCAGATAAGCTTAATGTTTCGAGGCAAGCAGTATCCAAGTGGGAAAGTGGAACGGCTTATCCAGATACTGAAAAACTAATTCAGATTAGCAAGATATTTAATACTAGTCTAGATGAACTTATTAATGATAATAAGGAAAGCAACAAGAAAACTTTAGATAAAAAGTTTAATTTTATGGAGACATTTAATATGTTTTTTGATTTTATCAGTAAATCAGTTAATATGTTTTGGTCAATGAAATTTATTGAAAAAATTAAAGTTATTTTTGAAATGATTATTCTAATACTAGCAATATGGGCTTTGGCAGCAATAAGTAACTCATTAATTGTAGGAATAGTTAGAAGAATATTTATGTTTATTCCTAGCAATATTCTTCATTTTATTACATCAATAGTCGATGCTTTAATTCGTGCTTTATGGATAGTACTTGGATGTATTATCGTCTTGAAGGTATTTAAAACAAGATACTTAGATTATTACATTATTGTTACTGATGATAGTGTTAGTGAAAAGGTAATTGAAGAACCAATTAAAGAATTAAAAGAAAAAAAGGAATACAAAGTAGTTATTCGTGATCCAGAACATAGTAATTTTAATCTTTTGAAAAAGATTGGTAGTGTTTTTATCTTCTTTTTAAAAATTTTAGGTATATGTTTAGCATTACCAATTATCATAACATTTATTAGCTTGATGATTTTATTTGTAATTAGTTTAGGATATATATTTTATGGTTTATTCTTTAATGGTATATCAGTAACGTTACTTGGAATGATGGCTTTTACAATACTTATTATTTGGTTTATTTATAATTTAATTTTTAATCAGAAAAATGCGTATAGAAGAATGTTTATGGTTTTTATCATTAGTCTTTCTTTAATTGGAATAGGTTTTGGTATATCAGCTCTTGGCTTACGTGATTTTGAAATTGTAAGTGAAGTAGAGGAAATGAATAGTGATCAGTCATTGACAATTTCTATGAAAGACAATTTAATTGTTCCAGAAATTGTAGATTTAGATGATAGTAAGTATGCATTTAGTGATGAATATGAAAATATTAAAATTGATGTAAAGACGATTGATGGTATGCATGCGGATGCTTTTGTATATAATGATTATGAAGATAATAAGGTATATAAAATTGTCGATATATATTCAGGATATAATGGTATTACGATGTTTAATAAGGCGTTAGCTGACTTTAAAGATAAGAAAATTAATACTAATTTTGATGGTGACAATCGTAGTTTTATAATTGATAAAGTATATATATCAAATGATAATTTGACACAAATAAAAGAAAATTATAAAAAGATATATGCAGAATGAAGATATTACTAGTTAAGTGATATAATTATTTTGAAAGGTATGATAAAATGTTAAAATTAAAAAATGTATCGAAATTCTATTATAGTAAAGGTGTTATTGCGGCAGGATTTAGCAAAGTTAATATTGAATTTGACATTGGTGAATTTGTTGCAATTGTCGGTGAATCAGGTTCTGGTAAAAGTACACTTTTAAATGTTATTAGTGGACTTGATAGTTATGAAGAAGGAGAAATGTATATTAATGGTGAAGAAACTAGCCATTATCAGGAAAGTGAATTTGAAGAATACCGTAAAAAATATGTTTCTAATATCTTTCAAAACTTTAATCTGGTAAATAGTTATACAGTTTATCAAAATATTGAGCTTGTGATGCTTCTTAATGGCTATAAAAGAAAAGAAGTAAAAGCAAAAGTATTAGATTTAATCGATAAAGTCGGTTTAAAAAAATATAAAAGAACAAAGGTATCAAAACTATCGGGTGGTCAAAAACAAAGGGTAGCGATTGCTAGAGCATTAGCTAAAGAGACGCCAATAATTGTGGCGGATGAACCAACAGGTAACCTTGATAGTAGAGCAGCTAGAGGAGTTATTGAATTATTAAAAGAGATTTCAAAAGATAAATTAGTAATTGTGGTTACTCATAATTTTGATGAGATTAAAGACATAGCAACAAGAGTAGTTAAGATGCACGATGGAAAAATTGTTTCTGATAAAGAGATTATACCTACTAAAAAAGTTACTGAATCAGTAGGTAACAATAATAAAAATATTGGTTTATTTAATATGATTAGGTTAGGAATTAGAAATACATTTAATATTATTCCTAAATTCATTTTAATCTTTATTGTATTTTTCTTTATTGCTACTAGTTTGCTTAGCGTTTATGGTTCAATTCAAAAAGATGAATATGAAGAGGGTAAATTAGGTACTAATTATTTCTTTAATGACACGAGTGATACAAGAATTATCATTAAGAAAAAAGATGGAAGTACGATTAGTGATGAAGATTTTGATAAAATTAATAATCTTAAAAATATAGGTCGTATTGAAAAGAACGATATTATGTTGGATGCTTCTGTATGGTTCGAATCAGATGATGGTAAATATTTTAATATCCATGGTGTATTAAGAGATATAGAAAACTTTGATGGTAAATTAGATTATGGAGTAATGCCTGAAAAGGACAATGAAATAATATATGTTACTAATAAAGATGACTATTATTTTTCAGAAAAATTAAAGGAAGCAATCGAAAAAACATACTACTATAACGGTGATAAGAATAGTTATGAAATAAAGGTATCGGGAGTAAAATATGAAAGTAATAGTGCTAATGGAAATGGTGAAATTTACATTAGTAAAAAATTACTAAATGATTATATGAAGGATATCAATAGAGCATATAGCAATGTTACGGTTAAGAATAATGGTAAGAATTATCCTAGTTATGATTCGCCGGGAGATACTTTTGATATTAGAGTAAGTGATAGGGTACCTTCTGGATACGCTTATGTTTTTGAAGGTATGAGTTATGCATGTAGTAAATATGAATGTAAGGATAAATCAATTAATATAATCGTTAAAAATTTATATTATAGTGATAAATTAGAATTAACAATTAAAAATATTTATACTGCTAAAAATGCTAGTAGTTTATTGGGAATTAATAAAGATAGTCAAACATTCGGATCAATGTTTATCAATCCTAATGATTATAATAAATTATTTAATAGAGAGAGTTATCAAGCTTCGGTTTTTGCAAATAAAGTTAATAATGTCGATAGTGTCAGTGATGAATTAGAAAAACTTGGATATGAAACATTACAAGTAAGAAAAACACTTGATAAGATGGGAACGGAAGCTTTAAAGATACTAAAAATATTAAAATTGGTAGTATTAATTATTTTAGTGATAACATTATTCTTTATTTCATATTTTGTTATAAAATTAATTTTAAAATCACGTAATGTTTATTATGCAACGCTACGTATTTTGGGTGCTAATACTAAACATGTAAAACGAATTTTGGATATTGAATTATTTATGGATGCGACACTTGCCTATATGGGTTATTTAATGCTTACATTTTTGGTTAAATATAAAATTGTGTACGTTAAGTTTATTGATAATATTTTAGAGTATTTGGAATTTAAAGATTATCTTTTGATGTATATAATTTTAATATTGATGTCATATTTAATTTCATCAAGATATGCAAGAAAAATATTTAAAAAGAGTGCAATGAAGTCATATCGGGAGGAAGTATAAAATGATAAAGATAGAGAACCTTAATAAGTATTATAATCGTCATAAAAAGAATCAAATTCATGTTATTGATAATACAAGTTTAGAACTTCCTGATAGAGGACTTGTAGCACTTTTAGGGCCAAGTGGCTGTGGTAAGACGACACTTTTAAATGCGATTGGCGGTTTGGATAAGGTAAATAATGGTAAAATATACATTAATGATAAAAAAATTACAACGATTAATACCTATAAAAAAGATAAAATTCGTAATTTGCAGGTAGGTTATATTTTCCAAGATTATAAATTAATCGATAATAAAAGTGTGTATGATAACGTGGCAATGGTTCTTAGAATGATTGGTATAAAAGATAAAAATGAAATTAAAAAAAGAGTTGAATATATTCTTACTCGTTTAGGAATATATCGCTATAGATATCGTCCTTGTGGAATGCTTTCTGGTGGTGAAAGACAAAGAGTTGGTATAGCAAGAGCACTAGTAAAAAATCCGGATATTATCTTGGCAGATGAACCAACAGGAAACTTAGATAGTAAAAACACAATTGAAATAATGAATATTATTAAATCAATATCCAAGGATAAGTTAGTAATACTTGTTACGCACGAAGTTGAATTGGCAAAGTTTTATGCCACGAGAATCATCGAAGTATTAGATGGTAAAGTAGTAAAAGATTATAAAAATAAAAATACGGATAATTTAGATTATCGTATCGACAATAAGTTTTATTTAAAAGATTTTAAATATCAAGAAAAAGTTAAAGATGATAATGTCAATATTGATCTTTATAGTGACAATAAAGAGAAATTGAACTTAGTTATTGTTTTTAAGAATGGTAATATTTATATTAAGAATAAAGATGAAGACAAATTAGAAATTATTGATAATGCTTCGAATATCGAACTTATTAATGACAACTATAAGCAACTAGATAAGAGTATTTATGAAAAATATTCATTTGATTTTGATAAAATAATTAACAATAATATTCGTCTTAAATATTCATCAATCTTTAATATTTTTACAATCTTTAGTAATGGGTTTAAAAAAGTATTTGAGTATTCTTTTGTAAAGAAATTACTTTTGGGAGGATTTTTCTTAGCTAGTTTATTTGTAACGTATTCAGTTAGTAATTTATTAGGTATAGTTACTATCGATGATAAAGATTTTATTAAAACAAATAAAAATTATTTAATGCTTAAAAGTAAGAAAATAAGTGTTAGCGATTATCTTACATATGAAAAAATGGATGGTATTAATTATGTTCTTCCTGGTGATAGTGAAGTGTCTATGTATGTTGATACAGCAAAATACTATCAAACTGAAAATGCTAATTTAGCAATTAGTGGTTCACTTTCAAGTGCTAAAATGCTTAAAGATAGTGATTTAATATATGGAAGAATGCCGGAAAATGAGAAAGAAATCATCATTGATAAGATGGTTTATAAAAATAGTCAAAGTATTAAAATGATTGGTTTATATGATGTAAGTAAGATGGTTGGTAATAAAGTATATTTAGGAAATCATTTGATAGAATATACAATTGTGGGAGTAGTAGATTTGGAAAGCCCATCTATTTATACTATGGAAAGCGAGTTTATAAAGATAATTGACAATAGTACTTCTTCAGATGATGGCGGATATACAAGAAACATTATGGATGAGAGTGCTAAAAGTATGGTCTATGATTATGATTTATATAAAGGAAAAATAAATGTCTTTAAAGGTCATATTCCAACTGATGACTATGAAGTAGTTGTTAATGAAAGTTTGCGTTATACTTTTGAATTAAATAAATATATTGATGATGTAAAGATTAATGGCCATAAATTAAAAGTAGTTGGTTACTATGACTCAGCCGATGATATTAATAGTTATTTTGTCAATATGAATACGAATAAATATGAATTAATTGAGACAAGTAAAAATATGATTATTTATGCTACCGATAAAGATAAGACAATAAATGATTTTAAAAAAATAGATAAAAGAGTAGTCGATGTATATACAGCTGATAAAGATAGTTATATGAAAGAGCACAAAGAAAGTATGACATCAAGTTTAATAGTGGCAGCAATTATGTTAGGAATTTCATTAGTAGAAATTATTTTAATGACAAGATCATCCTTCTTATCAAGAATTAAGGAAGTCGGAATTTACCGTGCTATCGGTGTTAAAAAGAGTGATATTTATAAAATGTTTATGGGCGAAGCATTTGCAATAACTTCACTTACTTCAGTTCCGGGGGTATTATTTATGAGTTATTGTATAAGTGTTATTTCAGATATTAACTATATAGGTAAAAATTATGTTATGAACTGGGGAGTAGTACTTCTTTGTATGATAATTCTTTATGTATTTAATATTGTAATTTCACTAATTCCAGTATTTAATACAATGCGAAAAACACCGGCAGCAATTCTTGCTCGTCACGATTTAGATTAAAAACTAGAATATTCTAGTTTTTTTCGTGACAAAAAATATATTCTTTGTTATACTTATAATAGGTGATAGTATGAATAAAAAAGGATTTACATTAATTGAATTAATTGTGACAATTGCTTTGCTTGCAATAATTGCCGTCATTGCTTTTGTATCAGTAAATAGTGTGATTAATAAAAATAAGAAAGATAACTGTGAAACGGTAGTAAATAGTATTGCAGTGGCAGCAAAAGAATATGCAAGTGATAATCGTTATAACAATGAGTTTATAGGTAGAATAAATGAAGATGAATTTGTTATGACAATAAATGCACAGGAATTATTTGATAAAAAATATTTAAATGGTGATATTGTTAATCCATATGATAAAAGTACAATCCCACCTAGTGAAGTAACAATTAATATCTATTTTTATTCAGACTATACAGTAAAGGCAGTATTAATTGGTGGAAATGAAATACTAAAAGATTGCAATTGTCAAACAATACCAGATGATAATTCGGTAGTTCCACCAGCAATTGGCAATGATGATATAACACCACCAGTTATTACATATAGTTTGAAAGGCGGTATACATAAAGGGTTACAAACATTAACAATAACGGTAGCAGATGATAAAACTGGTGTCGATTATATGTCAGTTGAAGTATATAAAGACGGGAATTATGTTAGTGAAAAGAGTATTTCCAAAACATCAAAGACTTCATTTAAGGTGGAATTAGACAAGTATAGTGTTTGGAAAGTATATACAAGGGCTTATGATAAAGCTGGCAATAGGTCTAATCAAAATCCACAAACTGATGACGGTAAATATTATCAAGAATATGAAATAATTGGCAAACCAATATATATCTACTATCATAGAACCGAAGGAACACTAAGTGGAAAATGCCGCGTTGGTGATGGAGAACTAAAAACATGTAATGAATATAATGGCTGGGCCTCTGTTGGAACTACATATGCATATCAAATTTGCAGGGTAGATACAGAATGTAATTTGTGGAATCATAAAACAACAAATTATTTAAATATAACTAGAAGCGGTTATGAAACTAAAACAGGACAAGAATGGAAGGCAGATAGAACAGGCACTATATTTGATGAAAATAAAAATTATACGTACGAGGAATTGAAAGCATCAAATTATCAAGAAAAGGAACTTAATTATGAGTTAAACTTGCGTGTCAATTGGGTTTTATATGCAACAATAACTTGTGCCGATAAGACATATAATGGAAGTAATCAAACAATAGCTTCTTGTAGTGGTGGTACAGTTAATAATCAAACTCAAAAAGAAGTAGGAAGTTATACAATAACTTGTACTGCTGACGAAGATCATCTTGATGCATCAAATAAAACATGTAAGATAAATAAAGCTGATGCTACTTGTCCAACATTAACTGCCTATAGTGGTACATATGATGGAAATAGTCATACAATTACTGTTAGTGGTGGTTCAGGCGGAACAATACAGTATCGTACATCTACGACAGATTCATGGACTACTACTAAACCATCTAGATCATCAGTTGGTACAACAACGGTATATGTTCAAGTGGCAGGAGATGCTAACCATAATACGAAAGACTGTGGCAGTAAAACAATTACAATTTCGGATGCATTTACGTCAAATACTGGTAGTGGTGCATGCGCACACACATTTTCCGTTTGTAATGGTCGCTCACTTACTTGTCGTGGAAACTGGAATGGATGGACTAATGAAGACTGTGGCACAAAGGATGGCCCTAAGAATTATCACAAATGTTTAATTAATTGTTCATATACTTGCAATGGTGAATCAACTACAATAAGCGGAGATTATCAAGCAGATGGAACTGCATCTACTAGTTGCTGTACTTATGCTAATAAAGATGCTTGCGTAAGTTCCGATCCAAATGGCACTTGGCATTGTAAAACAAATAAATATGGTTGTTGGACACATTTTTCTCTATCTTGTAACACGGGATATACAGCAAGCAATAGTTCTTGTAAATGTAATACTGGATATACGTCATGTCCTTCCAATCCATCACACGGAAGTTATAGTTGTACTAAGAGAGGTGAAAACTGTTATTCTGTGTCTGGGCCGACGTGTGATTATGGGTACCATTCGTGCGGTTCAGCATCGTGTTGCAGAAATACGACTGCGGCAACGCAAACAAAAAGTGGTACAAAAAAGACTGGTGGTGGAACCGGATGCTTCCCAGCTGGAACTAAAGTAACAACAACAACTGGTTATAAAGATATTGATAAACTTAAATTAGGTGATATGGTCTTATCATATAATGAAGAAACAGGATTAAATGAATATCATGAGGTAGTTTACCTATTTAGATATGAACCTAGTGATATTGATG
>CAZLQU010000032.1:0-11325 GCA_964561805.1 uncultured Muribaculaceae bacterium
AAAGAAATAGAACCACTTGGTACCACATCTATTTCCATATTTTTTTGTTCCCCTAGTTTCATTATTGCGCCTTTACCAAATTGTTTTTCAATATCTGCCAAAACTTGTTCCAAGGCTTTATCTTTCTCTACTGTTTTCAAAATTCTTCCTCCCTCTAATATCAGTACATTCTAATTATATAATGCTTTTTTTAATTTGTCAATACTTTTTGCAAACAATTGTTTGCAAAATCTGTAAACCCTTTTATTCACTATTTAAAAACCGGTAACAAAAGAAAAACAAGAAATTATTTCTTGTTTAATCTAACTTATTTATAAGGTCGTAAGTAATAATATTGTTTGATATTTCAATTAGCTTATCAGCATATTCACTACGCTTACTAATATAATCACTTTCAATAATACTACTAGATATCATATATGATTCATTGCTTTTAGCATTATAATATACCTTATCAGTAATAAATGAGCCGTCTTTAAAAACTATAATTCCTTCGTCCTTTTTAATACTCATAATATCTTTACCTAAAGCATATTTATTGTATACATTTAACATATTGCCAATTGTTGGCAAAGCATCGATCATTCCCATTGGAGTATCTATTTCTACCCCTTTTGTCATTTCTTTAGTCCAAATAATTAATGGAATATTTTTGCTTAACTCATAATCATATTCATTAAACTCCGTATAATTTTCATCATCTTCGCTATATACTTCATCTGTCACCGGATCATAATTATACATATACTCATACTGGTTCTTAGGGATTCTTGCGTCATGATCACCATAGATAATAATTACCGTATTATCGAGCAATCCTTCCTTATCCATATCATCTAAGAAACTACCTATTGCCTTATCCATATAATTAACTGACTTTAAGTATCTTCCCATTATTGTAGTGTTAAGATAATCCCTATGAACAATTTCACCATCGATAACTTCATCAATGCCTAAATCTAATTCATCATACTTATTAACATCTGACCATGGCGTATGATTTGTCAAAGTAATTAATGTTCCATAATATGGTTTTCCAACATTATCATTAATATCTTTAATCATTGGTACCACTTGTCTAAAGAAAGAAGCATCAGATAAACCAAGTCCATATTCTTCATCAATTACAAATGAACTCTTATCATACATCTTGTCATAACCCATATTAATATGCATTGCATTTCGGTTCCAAAAATCGCCCACATTACCATGCATACTAAAAACATAATAACCTTTATCTTTTAGTAAATTCTGCATTGTAATAAAATGATCATTATAATAATTGACAAATACCGTTCCATTATTAGATGGAAGTAAACTTGATGAATAAGTAAACTCCGTATCACTACTTGTTCCTACCCCTACTTGTGCATAAAAATTATCAAAATAAATTCCTGTTTTAACTAATCTATTTATATTAGGTGTTACTTCATTACCATTAAACTCAAGCCCTAAAGTAAAATCTTGTAAACTCTCAGCATGAATAGCAATTACATTCTTTCCTTCAAAAATGCCTGTATACTGATTAGCTTTCAAAGTTTTCTTATTTTCACTATAATAGTCTTTCGTATCCTTTAACGCTTTATCATAACCAAAAATATTATTAAATTTTGGTTTTAAACTCTGGATCAAATCATCCACTTGATATATATACGGTCCCCAACTATCAAGTACCATTACCCTATTCCAGAATTTATATAATCTCATAAAAGAATTGTATGGCGGCATCGCACAACCAATACCCATCATAACAACAGCTAATCCCAAAGGTATTAAACATTTCTTTTTATTAAGAATTATCTTTTCTTTTTTCATTCTAAATGCAATAATCATCCCCACAATAAGCCATAAATATGACAAATCGCATGGTCTAATTACCATTTGCGTAACTGCATCCCCAACATCTTTTACAAATACTGATGTGGCAAGTAATGAAAAAGATATAAATGATTCATAATAATTATAATATAAAGAATTAGTAACACACGTAGCCACCATTAATATTGTACTAAACATATAATAAAACTTACGTCTTTTTCCTTTTACTAAAAAAGATAGACCAACTAGTAATACCACAAACCCGATATCAAAAAACATTGATCTAACCTGAAAACGCCCCGTTGTAAATAAACGAAGTAATAAAGGATTTAAAAGATTACCCACAATATATAAAACTATTACTGGATAATCCTTACTCAATTCTTTAATTTTACTTACCTTTAAATTCTTCATAGTATACACCTTTTTAACACCATCATTATATCATATTTTTGTAAAATAAACCATACTTATTTACTACTTTATCTTTACGTGTTATAATTGACATACGGTGGTTGAAATGAATTTTTTAAATCGTCTAAAAAAGAATAAACTTATTGAAAGATTAACCCCAATTATCCAAAAAATCATTGATTTTTTATATCAATATAAACATGTTATTGCCTTATCATTCCCATTTTTAGCAATGGATTTAATAACCAGAATATTTGGTAAAGGTATTCACTTTTATCGTATATATAGACTAGGTCCAAACATGTTTACATTATCATGGATAATTCTTTTCGTAGGACTAACCTTAGGTTTTAAGAAAAGTATTGGTAAACGTATATATTTAGTATTAAGTTTAATATTTCTATCTATATTCTTAACAAATAATGTTTATTATTCAATGACAAAAACTTTCTTTGACTTTAACTTACTAGAATCAGCCTCAGAAGGTTCCCCATATATCTTAGATACCTTAAAGAATACTCCATTAAAAGTGTATATTGCCTTTATCTTTATTATCATATCTTTAATATATGGCTTTAAATTTATTCCTTATAAGACTAAAAATAATAATAAATTATTAATGTATATTATCTTTTTATTCTTGTTCTTTCATACCTTTGCTCCCCTAACTCTAGGTAAAGCAAACAGTGAATTAACATGGTCTTCTTGGAAAAATCCAAGAAATATCTATAAATCATTTAATGATAACAACAAAAGTTTAAAAGTAAGTGGTTTATATGAATATACCATAAGAAATTTTTATATAACATTCTTAAAATCAGAACAAGAAGAAAATACTGAAGATATCGAATTCTTAAATCTTGCCTTTGAAGATAAAGAAAATACAAAGAATAAATATACCGGTATCTATAAAGATAAAAATATTATCTTTATCCAATTTGAAGGCCTAGATAACTGGATTATTTCAAAAGAAAATACCCCAACTATCTATAATATGATGAATAATTCGATTAATTTTAAAAATCATTTCTCATATTATAATGGTGGTGGTTCGACATTCAATTCAGAGTTTGCTGTCAATACTGGTTTTATTACCCCACTTTCATATACTCAAAATGCTTATACCTTTAATAAAAATTATTTCCCATATTCCATGGCTAATATCTTTAAAGAAAAAGGTTATACCGTTAATGCTTTCCATATGAATAGCGGAGAATATTATTCTAGAACAGCTAACTATAAAAATTGGGGATATGATAATTATTATGGATTAAAAGATATGTTTCATTATGAAGACGCCACATATACCTTAGATCGTGAATTAATCTTAAATGAAGAGTTTAGTAACTTAATGTTCCCAGAAGAAGGAAACTTCGTTGATTATCTTATTACTTATTCTGGTCACTTACCATTTAATAATAATAAAGGTGTATGTAAACTTTTATATGATGAAGATCATACCCCTATAGAAGTAGAAGAAGAAAACAAAGAAAAAGAAGAAGACAATAAAGAAAAAGAAGAAGACAATAAAGAAAAAGAAGTCATTGAAAGAGAACCAATGACCGAAGAAGAATGTATCTATAGACAAGCTAAAGAAACTGACTATATGATGGAATTATTACTTCAAAAACTAAAAGAAAAAGATCTATTAGATAATACCGTAATCATAGCCTTTAGCGATCACTATTTATACACTGTCGAAGATAAAACAATCCTAGATAAATATAAAGAAACTAGTAACAATCTAATTAATAAAACTCCCCTATTTATCTGGAACAATTCAAAAAATAAAACAAATATAACTAAAGTAACATCACAATTAAATATCTTACCAACAGTCTTAAACTTATGGGGAATAGATTATAACCCAAATAACTATATTGGTAAAGATGCCCTAGATAATAATTATGAAGGAATCGTTTTCTTTAGTGATTACTCTTGGTATGATGGTAATGTCTATGTTGAAAATGGCGAAGTCACCAATAACAAGAATATCTCCTATGAACACCTAGAAGAAAAAAATTACTATATCAGTAATATCACTAAAAAGAATGACTTGGCCCTAAAGTTTAATTATTTTAAATATAAAAAGAAAAATAATGAAGATAACTAACTTCATTATTTTTTACTCTACCACATATGGATTAGTGCTTATACCCGTTCCACCACTAGCAAACTTGGTCCCAGGTTTTAATGAAACTGCGGGACGGACCCCAAAGGCGTTAGTGACATAGTAGTAATTGAGGTTACCCAACGAAAGGACACTAAACTCATAGGCATCGATGTCATTGAAATCGTAAGGGGACCCGGACCCCCAAGCTCGATTGGTATATAGGTAATATGTTGAATTGCTAGTGCCTCTTTTTCCTCCTGCTAGCATGATTTCATCGGCTGTAAGTAATCCAACAGGATATGTTAATTTCCCATTACCAGTACTTGCACTTACTGTGAAGGCATCATTGGTATTACATGTAAGACTAGGGGTATAGGGGCTTTGAGTTCTACCGTAGGCATTAAAATATAAGTAACTAGTTGTACTACCTCCGTTTGGATTCCAACCATTTAGTTGATAGATAGTTCTATCATTACAATACGGAGTATCTTCTAGTTTATTGGTATAACTTGTCATATTAGATGCATACCAAGTATCTATTGTTGTTTTTATTGTTGAATCATTCGTATTGGTAAACATTTCATCTAGGGCATCTTCAACTTTCTTACCATTAGTTAAGGTTATATAGTATGCTGTCTCATCTGGCACATAATAAACATATCTAACACTTGTACAAGCAGTTTCTGTTGCACTTCCACAAGTATAATGATGATATTTTAAATTTGCCCACCGTATGTCGCTTTTAGTCTCAACATTGTAACTACCCTTTGAAACTAAAGTATATGTTCCGTTACTATATGTAACATCCGGAGCATAGTACCATCCAGTACCAGTAGCAAATGAATATGTATACCTTGTTCCATACATATAACCGACATCAGCTGGTGAATCAGAATGTGAATTAAACTTACTAGTAGATGCTAACTGAGTATCTGTTCCAGTTGTATTTGTACACTCATTATTATTAGTGCCACTAGGTAGTCCATTATAGATTAGTTTAGTGCCACCAGTACTAGTTGTTCTTACTATCTTCCAGCAAAATCCGGCAAATAAGACATTATTATTATCTACTGCTCCACGATAATAAAGGATTGGATGAGCATCATTTTCTGTACCTGCTCGGATATATAATCCTTTACCATTGGTATCCGATGATATGGCATTAAACTGTACTCCATTAGAGTTTGTTACAAAGTCGCTTGTTGTGTTATCAAGAACGGCATTATCAGCCATCATCGTATATAGTGTTTCGGATATTTTTGCTCTAAGTTCTCCTTGGAAAGTTTTATTTTGCATATTAGATTGGTTACCACCAGAACTATCTATCCATAAATATACTTTATATTTATATGTAGTGTTTGCTGGTACTGTTTCTTGATATATATTTAAATTACTATTTGATGATGCACTTGCAAAGTTACCACCAGATCCTGATGGTATTGTATAATTTGAGGGTGTATCACAATTAGCCGTACATTTTGTTATCGTATATTTAAATCCTGAATCGATTAAAGCATTATCGATGGTATCTATTTTATAAAATAATTTAAAGTTATCGGCTTCTGTTTTAGCATTTGATGCCGTTATATCTATAACTATACCATCAGTATAAGAGCTTACTGGTGATAAAGAGTCATTTATTTGATATGGTTTTAATGTTACTGTTAAACCCCTTATATCACCTACAGTTAAAACTAAAGACGTTTTTTGAGTACGCCAAGAAAGCCATGCAAAAGTACCACTAATTATTACTAGTGCTAAAGAAAGAATCATAATAAATACTTTTCTATTATTTTTTTCCATGGCTAATCTCCTTTTTTATTTTAATTTTCTATATAGTACATACCCAGCAAATACTAAAGCGAGTAATGTATATAATACTTTAATTACTCCTGATAAGAATTTGACTACTTTTTTATTTTTTATTTTTTTATTTAAATAGTTTACTGGTTTAGTATAAAATGTCGTAGCTAATCCCTCATTATAAAATTGTTTTATATACTCTTTCATTATTTCACCCCACCCAAGTCATCAATAGTAATTTTACTTTGATGAGGGATTGGCTTCCATTCGACTTTTTTAAATACTGCTACATAAGTCGTATATCTTCCAATCATATCGAATGTTGGCCAAGTTAAAGTAAATAGTAGTTTCTTCCAAAAACTCATCTTTTTTATTCTAGCTTCTTCAATAATAAATAAATATATAGCCATTGGCATATTTATAATATAAGTTGATAATCTAAAAAGTATTCTAAACCAAATTGTAAGTAACATTGATAAGAATAAGGCACTAGTTCCTGGTAGGACATTTACTCTTATATCATATAAACTTCTTAATCCTTTTGCTAACCAATTACCACCACTAAATAATGATACATCCACTATTCCATCTACGTACGCCACACAAGCATACACTAGTACCATTACCAGTAGCCATCTACATAAATTAATAAATGCTATTGGTGTTAACTGCACTAAGGTATCAAATGAAGCAAAACGATGTCTAATAGATTCCACAAAGTTAGCACCAAATGATCCTTTGTCACTTTTTTTATTAAACTCTTCGCCATGCCAATTAGTTCTTATATATTTTTTACCCATAAAGACATTGATAAATAAATATGGCCCTGACTCAGCAAATGCTTGCAAGTGTCCTTTTGACCAACGTAATCTTTGTCTTAAAGCCACCTTTAAACTAACCGGTTGTTCATCAAAGAATTCTGCTTCATCTTGATATGTAATTTCATATCCTTGAGCAACAGCATCAGCTGTTAAAGCTCTATCTTCAGTTAAAGATGTATAATGCCATCCCCCTTTAACTATTTCATTACTAAATAAAAATCCTGTTCCTTGAATATTTGTAGCCAAATGTAAGACACTTCTTGCTCTATGATTAGTTCTAATTGATCTAATCCAATGAAGTGCATATGTTGAAGCAATCCAATTCTCATCGAAATTCTTGGTATTCCTGTATGACGTTATAATCTTTTCGCCACTATCAAAAGCATCATTCATTTTACTAATATAATTTTTCTTAAGTAAATTATCGGCATCAAATACAAAATATCCTTCAAATGAATCTATCCCATAATCTTCTTCAATCTTATTAAATAGAAACTGTAGAGCATAACCTTTAGTCCTGTGATCTGGATCATTTCTTTCGTAGCATACTGCTCCCTTACTTCTAGCTATCTTTGCCGTATCATCAGTACAATTATCAGCCACAACAAAAACCTTTAATAAATCTTTGGGATAATCTTGTTTGTTGATACTATCAAGCAAATTCCCAATAACATATTTTTCATTTCTAGCAGCAATAACTATTCCATATTTATGTTTCTTTTTAGCTGGTTTAAATTTCCTTGTAAAAAACATGCCAATTACAAAATAAAAGGCTTTATGAATAACACATACACTAAGAATAGTTCCTAGTATTTTATAAAAAGAATTAAAAAAAGGATACACACTAGCAAATGATTTTAATAATACATCAAAAAACCTACTTATTCCTTCCATAATTACCTCGCATAATTCTATAATAATTATAACATAATATATTTACTTTGACATTATTTTTTTGATATAATGAAATTACATAAGGAGTACTCATGATTAAAAGGCTATATCAAAAATATAAAGAAATTATTAATTATTTAATCTTTGGAGTTTTAACAACAATTGTCAGTTTAGCTACCTATTATTTTCTAACAGCCACGATTCTTAATCCAGATAACCCATTAGAACTCCAAATAGCAAATGTCATATCATGGATTTTTGCTGTAACATTTGCTTATTTCACTAACCGTAAATATGTTTTTAATAGTAAAGATAACAATATTATTGGCGAAATGATTAAGTTTTATCTTGCTAGATTAGCATCTTTACTTATTGATATGGCTTTGATGTATATTTTTGTATCGGTTTTAAAACGTGATCATCGCATTGTTAAAGTAATCGTTCAAATTGTTGTCGTTATTTTAAACTATATTTTTAGTAAACTATTAGTATTCAAACGTGGGGGCGTAAAATGAAAAAAATATCCGTAGTTATACCAATGTACTACGAAGAAGAAATGGTAAATACTTGCTACAAAGAATTAAAAATGGTTCTATCTAAACTTAAAAACTATGATTATGAAATGATCTTTGTAAATGATGGCTCATTAGATAAAACACTACCACTATTAACTAAAATAGCCAAAAGTGATAAAGATGTTAAAATTATTTCCTTATCACGTAACTTTGGTCATCAAGCTGCCGTTAGTGCTGGCTTAAAATATGTTACTGGCGATGTTATCCTAATTATTGATGCTGATTTACAAGACCCACCTAAAGTTATTCCTGATATGTTAAAATTATGGGAAGACGGCTATGAAGTAATCTATGGTAAAAGAAAATTAAGAAAAGGTGAATCTTTCTTTAAGCTATTTACCGCTAAAATGTATTATAAAATACTAAACCATTTATCAACCGTAAATATCCCTAAAGATACTGGCGATTTTAGATTAGTAGATCGAAAAGTCGTAGATGTCATTAATAGTATGCCAGAACATAATCGCTTCTTAAGAGGTATGTTTAGTTTTACTGGATTTAAACAAATTGCCTTTTTATATGAACGTGATAAAAGATATGCTGGTAAAACTAAATATACCCTAAAAAAGATGCTTAGATTATCATCTGATGGCATTATTGGTTTTTCATATAAACCATTAGATTTACTTATTACTATCAGTATTACTTTCTTCTTAATAGCGGTTGCCTTATTAATTTTAATATTTGTTTTCCCAAAGCACTACTTAGTATTCTTAATATCTTGCTTATTTGCTTTTTCTACTAGCATTATTACTTTCTCAATGTGGATATTATCGCTATATATAAGAAGAATATATGACGAAGTTAGAAATCGCCCAACATATATCATTGATAAAACAATTAATATTAAAAAGAGTTAATTAATTAACTCTTTTTTTATAGACACTTACTATTATCAGTCTTATATGTACCACCGATTTGTGTTACATATTCCTTTATTTTAAGTTCCGATACTTGTACCCAATTGCCACTTGCATAGTACCAGTTAAAATCATTCGGATTAGTCATATATATTGGTTCATAAATAACATTCTTTACATTAAATAATTCAATTGGTATTCTTAAAACTGAATAATAATTTTTATTACCATATACCTGACCATCTGATTTATCAAGTATCTGATCATTATAATAGTCCTTTGAATACATTCTAATACGATCATTACCTATTCCATAGAACTTCTTATATTTATTAAATAATGCTAGTTCTGGCTCTAATTTAGCTTTTGACATTTCGTTTTGAGCAAGTATTTCAAAGCCTCCATCATCTTCATAAATAGATCCATTATGATGATTACTATAAACCACCTTACTAACTGCTCCGTAATATCCAATTGTTAGTCCTCTTCTGTCAAGTGGATCCAAACCACTATTACCAAGCATCTCTCCAAGTGAATCATCATATCTTGTCATATATACCCTGTATCCCATTGATTCATAACGGCACTTTTCATATTTTGATATCTTTAGATTTAAATCTTTTTCAATCATAATACCATTAGCAGTCCCTGTATCAGAGCCTCCATGTCCTGGATCAATAACAAAATCATATTGATATTTAAAATCCTCAATTGTTATTGTTACTAAGTCATCATCATAACTAAAAGTTACTAATTTATCTCCAACTTTAGCCCTAACAATTCTATTATAGACATCTAACTTACTAATTAACCTTTCTTCATTGTTGCCACTAATATATGCATCATATACACCATTTTTAACTGTTGTTAGATTTAAATTGCCACTATAGTAATTTGCTCTACTAGTATTCATATTATAAGTATAAATTAGTTTATTATTGCGATTTTTTAACTTAATAATATAACTACTTGCATATACCCTAACGTATCCCTCAAAATACACTCCATCATTATTAAAACTACTTTTGGTTAACGTGTTAGAATATAACGTAGCATTATAAGTGCTATATCCAACTCTACTGTCCTTATCTGGCACCACACTAATTACCGCTTTTTTGACAATTACTTTTCTTGTTACTTCGCTCTTATTACCGCTATCATCTAAAGCTGTATAAGTAAGTAAATATTCTCCTTCTTTATTTGTATTTACACTTCCTGTTACTTTTACTTTATCTTTCATATCAGTATCATAATTATCACTAACTGTATACCCAGGTTCGCTATACTTTCCACCTAGTAATAAATAGATTTCTTCTCCTCCTAATAATTTAATCTCGGGAGCAATCCTATCAATTACTAATACATTCCTAAAAACATATTCATTATATACTTGATATTTAACCTTATATTCCCCTATTTTAGTCGTATTTACTTCTTTACTATCTATTTCTACTTTATCACTAATATCACTACCACTAGCATATACCTTAATACCATATTCTTGATATTCTTCACCCACATTGATATACAAAGTAGTAGGTCCCACTAACTCAAAAACTAAATTATCACTTTCTTGATATTCTAAAGAGTAAGTAATACCTAAAAAACTTACTATTAGAATTATTAATACTGATAAAATATAATATATTTTTTTCATATTACATACTCTCCTAGGATAATCTAATTCTACCACAAAACAAAAGAAAAAGATAGTTAATAACTACCTTCTTTACATTCTTTATTTTTCAGTTATATACTCTTTAGCCATTACATAATACTTAGCACCAGAGACTATTGATAAGACTGCTGCTAATATTAATAAATAATCTGATACTCTAACAGGTATTAATGAAAATGGTAAATCATAAAATAACTTTAACGTTAAACCAACCATCAAAGAAGCTGTTTTAAACTTTGCTACCTTAATTGCTGCTACAGCTTTTCCTTTATTACCAATTAGCATCTTTATTGACTCGACAATAATATCTCTACCGATAATAATTACAGCAATTATTGGATGAATCATA
>CAZLQU010000033.1:0-11159 GCA_964561805.1 uncultured Muribaculaceae bacterium
GCAGAGGACTGAAAATCCTCGTGTCGCTGGTTCGATTCCCGCTGGAGCCACCATTTAAGGAGTAAAACGGCTTACAAAAAGGTCGTTTTTATGATATTGTGTATATGAATGAGGGAAATCTCATACAATAAAAAGGAACACTTAGTACGACATGTTGAGTGTTGCCAATAAATTTGTTTCCACCTAAATTAATGCTTAGCTAGGTGGATTCTTTTATATTAAGACTACAAGTAGTAATAACAGTAAAAGAAGGATAATAATGTTTTAATTATAATTATATCAAACTCTTGTTCTATAATTAGTAGCAAAACATTGAAAAAAAAGAAAAATATGAGAAATATGATACTTTAAAGATAAACTCAATGATTGAGTTTTTTCTTTTTTTAAAATGCGATGAAATAATTGACAAAAAAGAGAACTCTTTATATAATTATAATAGATGATTATAGATAGAGGTGGTTAGCGTGATTAGTTACAATAATGGCGAAGTTATTCAATGCTTGAGGCAATATGAAATGTTTGCCAATAGTTTAAATTTAGTTAAAGACAAAACTCAAAGAGAGATGATTATTAAACAACTTACAAAGCTCGAAGAAAAGATACTTTTGCTTACTAATGAAATGTATGAAGAAGAGTATATGAATCTTGCTAATAAGCATTGTGGACTATTCGCTGATGAAAAAAATAGAATCAATATGTTGATTGAGTTAATTAATCAACGTTTATCTTATGTCGAAAAAAGATGTAACAATCATTATGAACTAACAGGTGAAACAATCAATGTATCACCAGTTCGTGGAGCTAGTGAATTAGATTCACTTGAAGATAGAATTGCCATTATCGATAAATATATTAAAAACACTACTTTGCAAAAAGAATTTGAAGAAGATGTTAACGCGCTTACAAATAAGATTGCATTGGCAAGTGAGAAAATAGAAATTAATAAATCTTTGAATGTGGAATTAGAAGCAACACTCAAGAAGAAAATTGAAGAAGCAATTCAAAAACTAAATCTTAATGATTTGATGACAAATCGTGAAGAGATTGAATATGCATACACAGAAACTCAACAATCATTAGAGTTAGCAGGTCGCAATTTAGAAATGGCTAAGACAAGTCCAGTTAATATTTTAGCTGATTGTCAAGAGATGTATAATGAAATGTTAAAGGATTACGATAAGTATCGTGATTTGATGTGCACTATTAAATTAATTGATATTTATGATAAAGAAGTAGCAGATTATGATGAATTATTAAATAAGCGTAAGACAATTAATGAAATTGTAAAATATATCAATAATCAAAAATTATGTGACTTAATTATGGAAACGATAGCTAAACAATATAATACGATTATGATGGAAGGACAAGATGTCAATACGTATGATGATTTAGTGCTTGAAAAAGATCGTAAGTTAGAAGCTTTAAAGGAAATTGAAGTTGAAAATAATAGTGAAAGATTTCAAGCTGTTTTAAAAGAATTGATTGAAAACGAGAGAAAACGTCAAGAAAAAATCTTGGAAGAACAGAGAAAAATCGAAGAAGAAGAAAAACAAAGAAAACTAGAAATTGAAAGAAAACGTCAAGAAGAAATCTTAAAACGTCAGCGTATTATTGAGGAAGCTAGAAAAAAAGAAATGGAAAAAAGAACTAAGCAGATGTTAGAGGAACAACAAAAATCAGTGTTACAAGTTAATAAAAAAGAAAAAGAAGCTACTTTTGAAACAATAAAAGATAGTTCTTTGGATAAGGAAGATTATATTGATTTAGAAGAAATTACTGATAAATATAATTTAAATATGGATGAACCTGAAGAGAAAAACGAGGAATTCTTATTTAAAGATAAGACAGATATTGAAAAAGAATTATTCGATGAGTTCAACAATACAAAAGAAGAAAAAAGAGAGATAGAGGAGCCTTATGAAACACCTGTGCTTGAACCAGTCGTAGAAAAGGAACCGTTTAATCCACCGGTTGAAGATACAATCCCATCAATTGATCGCGAAGAAGTTGAGAGTGATATGTATGATGATAATAAATTACCTGATGTATCACTTGATGAATATATGAAAAATTTTGATGAAAGTAAGGTAAAGAATACACCAGAAATATTTGATGAGGAATTTGCAACAATTCCAATGTAAAACAAGAAAATAATCATATGAATGGAGGTGATTATATGTTAGTTATTGATGATAGTAAATTAAAATTATTAAAGATGAAAGAAAAAATGCTATCGTTAGCAACTGGTGATAAAGATAAGACATTATCAGAATATCAAAAGTTAGCAATTGAAATTGATGCTGAATGCTATAAGATGATTACTGATAAGATTAAAAATAGTAACTACAATAATCTACCATTCGAAGAGGAAATAAAATTTTTTGATGAATTAATTGAAGATTATGTTTATTTAGATGAACTACAACATCGTTTAAAAAAAGAATTTGCTAAATATAGTGATTATGAATTAGTATTATCAGATCTTAGCAAGATAAAGATAGATGAAATTAGAGCAAAGAATAGTCAAATTGAAGGATATTTAGTAAATATCAAAAATTTAAAGAGTAATAAGATGGAACTTGATAGATTAAATCAAGTTTTGGTATCGGCAACAACTGAAGAAAAACATAATCAAGAAATAATTAAAGAAATTAAAAGAAAACTTAAAAATGATGTACTTAATGCAAAGGGAAGAATTCAGAACAATGATGGTTCTTTAGAAATAACAAGTATTAATCTAGAACTTAAAAATTTTGGATATGATTTAAATATGCTTAGTGATGATATGGAACTAGTTGATGAAGCCTATGGTGCTGCAAAGAAAGAAAAAGATGAAATTAATGAGACTTTAAATATTGCTCTAGATTTACCAAATAAAGATGATACTATTTGTAGTATGTATATGAATGAATTGCTTAAAGCAAATTATAAGTTTAATTTGTTAGAATTAGTAAAAGAAGTATTTACTGATATAGATAGTTATGATTTATTTAAGGATAGTTTATATAAAATTGAAGATTTAATTAAAGAAATTAAAAATGGTTTAAGGGAATTAAAAATCAAATTTTATATAAATCCATTTGATTATATCAAGATTAAGGATTATATAGCAATGTTTGAAAATATTAGAAATCCTTATGAAGAAATTGAAAATACTAAGAAAACAATTACATATCTAGCAGGTATGATCGATGACATGGAAAGAGCTAATAATGAATTTCTTCTAACAGTAAATGATGACGTTATGGCTATGGAAGAAGATGCACAAGTAGTATTTATGGATATCGAAGAGACTAGTGATAAAGATATTTGTGAGATTCTTAAAGCAGAAAATGCTAAAGATAATCAAGTAGTTATGGTTAGTGATACAAAAGATGATTTCAATATGGGAAGAGTTAAAGAAAAGACACGTGGAGTAATTAGTCGTGTTTATGAAATGATGAATCCCAAAGAAAAGAATGAAACTATTCCGGAATTAGTAATAGAAAAAGCAAAAGAGGAACCAACAGAAGAAACTATTGCTAAAGAAGTAGAAAATGTTATAGATTTGCCTCGTGAGGAAGAACCGTTTGAAAAGCCAATGTTGTTTGATGCACGAATTGATGGTGATATCTTTGATGATATTCCAACAAAGGAAGAAAAGATAGAACCAACTGATGATAATTTGCAAGTGCCAGAAGTGTTTTGGGAGGCAAAAGAAGAGATAAATAAAGATAAGCAATTAAGGAGATGAAAGAATGAAACTAGAAATTAATAAAATCGTAACTTTGGGTAATGATGAAGAATACTTGGTAGTTGATAAAGTAGAAAAAGATGGTAAGGAATACTATTACATAGCTGAAGTAAATGAAGAGGGAACTGACATTAAAGATAACTATAAAATAGTATGCGCAGAATATAAGGATGACAATATTTATTTGGATGAGGTTTTAGGTGAAGATCAGCTTAAAGTTATCCTTCCATTGTTTGTAAAAGAATAGTGCCAATTTTGGCATTTTTTCTTGACAAAATAATAAATATTTAATATAATCATAATCGGTACATTTTATATCGGACTGTTTTTCGTATTGGGAACACGAGAAACGGAAGGATAAATATTAAGAATTATAAGGAGAAAATAATGAAGACATTTATGCAAAGTAAAGAGACTGTTGCTAGAGATTGGTATGTTATAGATGCAAAAGATATACCACTTGGTAGAGTAGCAGCCAAGGCAGCATCAATGTTAAGAGGAAAACACAAGGTAACTTATACACCTCACATTGATTGCGGTGATAATATTATCATTATTAATGCAGAAAAAGTATTATTAACAGGTAATAAATTAGATGGTAAAAAATATTATGACCATAGTAGATATGCTGGTGGCCTTAGAACTAGAACAGCAAAAGAAATGGTTGAAAACTATCCAGTAGAAATGGTTGAAAGAGCTGTAAAGGGAATGCTTCCACACAATAGATTAGGTAGACAAATGTATAAGAAATTATTTGTTTATGCTGGAAGTGAACATCCACATCAAGCACAACAACCAAAAGAAATAAAGGTAGGTAGAGAGTAATATGGCAAAGAAAGAAATTAGAGCATTTTGTGGAACTGGTAGAAGAAAGAGTTCTGTTGCTAGAGTTATTCTTACTCCAGGTAAAGGAAAGATTACTGTAAATGGACGTGACGTTAATGAATATATGCCATTTCCAGTATTAGTAATGGATTTAAAACAACCATTAGAATTAACTAATAATTTAGAAACATTCGATGTTACTTGTAATGTAACTGGTGGTGGATTTTCTGGTCAAACAGGTGCTATCAGATTAGGTATTACAAGAGCATTACTTGAGTACGATAAAGAAAACGAAGGTAAAGAAGACAGCTATAGAAAGATTCTAAAAGCTAATGGAATGGTTACTAGAGATCCTAGACAAAAGGAAAGAAAGAAACCAGGATTAAAAGCAGCTAGACGTGCTCCACAATTTAGTAAGAGATAAAAAAGAACGGATTTATTATCCGTTCTTTTTATAATTATAGTAATAAAAAAGCCACTACTGGTGGCAAAATCAATTTTATTATAACATATAAAAAAAGAATAGTCTATTATTCTTTACAAAATATTTATATACTATTAACATAGGAGGTTATTTTATGAAGAATGTAAATGTTGTAATAGGGGCTTTTTATGGTGATGAAGGAAAAGGGAAAGTAATAGATTATCTATCTGCAGACAGTGATTATTCAGTTAGATTTTCTGGTGGTAATAATACTGGGCATTCAGTGGAAGTTAATGGTGTTAGATATGCTTTCCATTTATTACCTAGTGGTATTTTATATGATAATGTTAAGGCTGTTTTAGGTAATGGGATGGTAATAGATCCAAAAGTATTAATTGAAGAAATTAATGATTTAAAGAGTAAGGGATATAAAGTAAACAATTTATATATAAGTGAAAAGGCACATGTTATAATGCCATATCACATTATTTTAGATGAAGTTTTAGAGGAAGCTAGGGAAAATAGAAAATTAGGTACAACCAAAAGAGGAATAGGACCAGCTTATTGTGATAAATATGAGCGTTCTGGAATAAGAATGGAAGATTTTGTTGGTAAAAATTTTAAAGAATTATTAAAAGAAAATGTGAAGAACAAAAATTTGATTTTAAAAGCATATAAAAAACCAAAGCTTAAATATAGCGAAATATATAAAGAGTATAAAGAATATGCGAAAATACTTAAACCTTATGTTTGTGATACGATTACAATGTTGCATAAGGCAATTAAGAATAATGAGAAGATATTGTGTGAAGGAGCTCAAGCAACATTGTTAGATATCGATTTTGGTAGTTATCCATATGTTACATCAAGTAATCCATCAATTGGAGGAGTATCAACCGGAACAGGTATTGGATCTAGATATATTAATGAAGTATATGGCGTTATTAAAGCTTATTCTTCAAAGGTTGGTAGTGGCCCTTATGTAACAGAATTAACCAATGAGATTGGTGATAAAATTAGAGAATTAGGACATGAATATGGGGTAACAACGAAAAGGCCGAGAAGATGTGGTTGGTTAGATGTAGTAGCCTTGAATTATGCTATCATGGTAAATGGTTTTACGGCTTTAGCAATGAACCACTTAGATACGATTGGAAAATTGGATAAGATTAAATTGTGTGTTGCTTATGAATACAAAGGAAAAAGAACGACTGATTTTACGACCAATGTAGAGTTTTTATCAAATGCTAAACCGATTTATGAAGAATTTCCAGGTAATTTTGGTGACATTAGCAAATGTAAGAGCTTTGATGAACTTCCTATAAAGGCTCAGAAATATGTTAAAAGGATTGAAGAACTTACTGATACTAAAATTAAATTTATTGGCGTTGGGGCTGGAAGAGAAGAGATAATTATTAATGAATAGTTTATTAAATATATCTCCAATTGATGGAAGATATCAAGAAAAAGTTTCAGAATTAAATGAATATTTTAGTGAATACGCTCTTATAAAATATCGCACCATAGTTGAAATAAAATGGTTACTATTTTTAATGGATAAAAGGATTATTAATGTGCATATTAATGACACTAAAATCAAAAAAGTATTAAATATAATAGATAACTTTAGTCTTGATGATGCTAAACGAGTAAAAGAAATTGAAAATGAAACAAAACACGATGTTAAAGCAGTAGAGTATTTTTTAAGGGAAAAAATTATAGATATAAATTTGGATCAATTGCTTCCATTTATTCATATTACTTTAACGAGTGAAGATGTAAATAACGTAAGTTATAATTTAATGATTGTTAACGGATTAAAATTATATTTAAATTATCTAAATAAACTAATTGATACATTAAATGAAATGGCTAATACTTATAAAGAAACGCCAATGTTAGCAAGGACACATGGACAAATTGCATCACCTACAACGGTAGGAAAGGAAATAAAAGTATTTAGTTATCGCTTAGAATCAATAAAAAAAATATTAGAATGTACTAAGTTACGGAGTAAATTTAGCGGAGCAGTGGGTAATTATAATTGTCATGTTATTGCATTTCCAGATGTTGATTGGATAAATGTAACGAAGGAATTTGTTGAAAGTTTAAATCTAGAATATAATCCAGTGACAACGCAAATAGAATCACATGATATTTTGTGTGTAGTATTAAGTTATATTAAGGTAATAAATAACATTATCAAAGACTTGGATAGTGATATGTGGTTATACATATCAAATAATTATTTCATTCAAAAAGTTAATTCAAGTGAAGTTGGATCTAGCGTTATGCCTCATAAGGTTAACCCTATAAATTATGAAAATTCAATGGCTAATACAGAAATTAGTAATGGATTAATTGATGCCTTGGTTAATCATTTATCAATTTCTCGATTTCAACGTGATTTATCTGATTCAAGTAAACTAAGGAATATTGGAGTAATATTTAGTCATAGCTTGATAAGTATTAAAGAAATGTTGGTTGGACTTGGCAAACTTAGTGTTAATTATGAGGTGTTATTAAATGAACTAGATAATCATTATGAGGTGCTTTCTGAAGCCGCGCAAACAGTTTTAAGAAAAAATGGTGTTTCTAATGCATATGAGGCACTTAAGGAATTATCAAGAGGTAAGAAAATAACAAAAGAAGAAATGAGAAAATATATTAAAAAACTTAATATAGTAGACGAAGATAAAAAAACATTATTAGATTTAGAACCTAGAAATTATATAGGGTTATGTGTTAATATCGTTGATAATAATTAGTTAGGAGGTAATTATATGTCAAAGTATGTTTTTGTAACTGGGGGTGTTGTATCAGGATTAGGAAAAGGGATAACAGCATCTTCTTTAGCATTATTACTTAAGTCTCGTGGTTATAAAGTATTTATGCAGAAGTTTGATCCATATTTTAATGTCGATCCGGGGACAATGAATCCTATTCAACATGGCGAAGTATATGTAACGCACGATGGATGTGAAACGGATTTAGATTTAGGGCATTATGAAAGATTTATCGATGAGGAGTTAAACTATACTTCAAATATAACTAGTGGAAAAATTTATAGTAGTGTCATTGAAAAAGAGCGAAGAGGAGAATATCTTGGATCAACAGTCCAAATGATTCCCCACATTACTAATGAAATAAAAAATAAAGTATTCGAAGCTGGTAAGTCTAGTGATGCTGATATTGTTATTACCGAGATTGGTGGCACAGTAGGGGACATTGAAAGTCAACCATTTATTGAGGCATTAAGACAAATTCAATATGAACAAGGAAAAGAAAACACTTTCTTTGTACATTGTACACTTGTACCGCTATTGTTTGGTTCAGGTGAATTAAAAACAAAACCAACTCAAAATAGTGTTAGGGATTTAAGAAATATGGGAATAACACCCAATGCTTTGGTATGTAGAGTGCCATACAAGACAGAAGAAAAATTAAAGAATAAACTATCTTTATTTTGTTCAGTACCGGTAGAAAATATCATTGATTCAGTGGATGTTGATAATATTTATCAGATACCAATTAATTATTATAATCAACATATTGATGAAATAATTTTAAAACAATTTGGTTTACCTGTTAAGAAGGCCGATTTAAAATATTGGACAGATTTAATTGATACTGTTAATAATCTTAAAGGTGAAGTTAGAATTGCTCTAGTAGGTAAATATATTGAATTGCATGATGCATATTTATCTGTTCATGAAGCTTTGGTACATGCGGGATATGCTTATAATAAGAAAGTTGAAGTCGAATGGATTGATTCAGAATCTTTAGAAAAGGAAAGTACCGATTTAGATAAAGTATTTGAAAACTGTGATGGTATTTTAGTACCAGGTGGTTTTGGCAGCAGGGGTATTGAGGGTAAAATTAAAGCCATTAATTATGCTAGAGTTAATAATATTCCATTTTTAGGAATATGCTTGGGTATGCAACTAGCGGTAATTGAATTTGCAAGAAATGTTTGCAAGATAAGTGATGCTAATTCAACAGAGTTTGCGCCAACAACAAAGAATCCAGTTATCGATTTAATGGCTGATCAAAAATCAATAATAAATAAGGGTGGTACGCTTAGACTTGGAAACTACGAATGTCAAATTGAAAAAGGTACGCTAGCATATAAGTGCTATAAACAGACAAAGATTTTAGAAAGACATAGACATAGATATGAATTTAATAATAATTATAAAGAAATATTAGAGAAAAATGGCATGGTCTTTTCGGGTAAAAATGTGGCTGCCGATTTAGTAGAAATAATTGAATTACCTAAGCATAAGTATTTTATTGCGGGTCAATTCCATCCAGAGTTTAAATCTAGGCCAACACATGCGCATCCATTATTCTTAGGATTTATTAAAGCAAGTATTAATACAAAATAACAGTCTTTGACTGTTTTTTTGATATTTATTTTGTAATATTAATGTGTTATAATTAGAATGGTGATGATAGTGAAAGAAGTAAGAGATTTTTTAAAAGGATGTGGGGTCTATTATTTAGCAACAACTAATGGCGAAATACCTCATGTAAGACCATTTGGAACAGCAGAAATATTTGAAGATCATTTATATATACAGACAGGTAAGAAAAAAGATGTATATAAGCAAATACAAAAGAATAATAATGTTGAAATATGCGCTTTTAAAGATGGTAAATGGATGAGAGTAGCTGGCAAACTAATGTCTGATGACAGATTGGAAGCTAAAAAAGATATGTTAGATAAGAATCCTAATTTAAGAGGAATGTATAATGAATTAGATGATAACACAGCCGTTTTATATTTTGAGTCTGGGAAAGCAACGATATCATCATTTGGGGAAGAGGATAAAATAATAAATTTTTAGAGGTAATGAAGTATGAATGAAGCAAATAATAGGAATATGGCATATTGGGATGAATGGTATAATGGGCATTATTGCAAGAGAGATCAAATTTCTTATGATGATTGGTTAGAACATTTTGGAGAAATAATAATACCAGCAAGGGGACCGGCTATCGATTTGGGTTGTGGTAGTGGTAATGATACACTTTATTTACTTAATAAAGGGAAATCAGTAATACCATGTGATAGCTCAATGGCTGCGATCCAGAATATTAGGGATAATTTTCCTGAAGTTGGGGAAGCACTTTGCTTTGATATGTTAGAAAAATTTCCTTTTTGTAGTAATATGACTGATTTGGTAATTGCCGATTTGTCATTGCATTATTTTACGAGAGAAGACACGATTAAAATACTTAAAGAAATAAGAAGAATACTAGTTAATAGAGGACATTTACTTGCAAGAGTAAATTCTATGGATGATGTTAATCATGGAGCTGGTGCTGGATTAGAGGTAGAACCACACTTATATATGACTAGTGATGGAAGATATAAAAGATTCTTTGATTATGCTGATATTTATGATATATTTAGTATTTTTGAAGTCAAATATCTTCGTGATCAAGTGATGACAAGGTATAAATTACCTAAAAAAGCATTTATTTTAGATTTAAAAAACCGAAAATAATAAGAAAAATCAAGAAAATGCTTGCATAAAACTATAATATAGTGTATTATTAATATGTTCCTATTTCTTGGGGTTACGTACTCCTTACGAATTACTAGGTAATAGGTGAAAAAAAGTAAAGGAGGAAGAATTATGGCTTTAACAAAAGAAGCAAAGACCAAATTAATTAAAAAATATGCGAGAGATGAAAAAGATACTGGTTCTCCAGAAGTACAAATCGCTATTTTAACAGAGGAAATTAATGCTTTAACTGATCACTTACAAAAGAATCCACAAGATAAGCATTCAAAAAGAGGACTTTTAATTAAAGTTGGTAAAAGAAGAAGTTTGCTTAACTACTTAGTAAAACATGATGTTAAGAAATATCGTGAAGTTGTTAAGAATCTTGGTCTTAGAAAGTAATTTAATTTTGAAAAGTAGGCACCCTTTTTTAGGTGCCTTTAATTTTGGTAGAAATGAGGTAGAATATGGAAAAGAAAGTTTTCAAAATGAATTTTAGGGGTAGAGAATTAGTTGTTGAACATGGAGAGGTTGCAAAGCAAGCACATGGTGCTGTTTTAGTTAGATATGGAGATACAGTAATCTTATCTACTGCTGTCGTATCAAGTAACGCAAATCTATTATCTGACTTTTTTCCATTGATGGTTTTATATAATGAAAA
>CAZLQU010000034.1:0-11111 GCA_964561805.1 uncultured Muribaculaceae bacterium
AATTAAGATTTTGAATATTTGCTTGAAATTGATAATGATGATTTAGTTGATAAGATAATTGAACTAAAGGATTTATGTGGTAATAGTGAACTAAAGTCCATAAGCGAAGATTATAAATTATTAGATGTATATAAATATCTTTATTTGAAAATTGATGATTTACAGGATAAAATGGTTAATTTTGAAGAAAAAAAGGAAGAAGAGTTAGAAAAATTAAAGGAAAGAGATATTGATTTTGACAAATTAAAAAGGGATGTGTATAGTGTTCAAGCAGTAAATAGTAATTATGAATTATTTATAAATAATCAAAATGAGATACTAAAAGAAATTGACAATACAGTTAGTAAAATAGATTCTTATGAGCGTGTCGATTATCATTTAGTGGGATTTAATAAATTATTTATGAATACTTTCAAGTATTTCGGTTTACTTATGGTAAGTCCTTTAAAAGGAATAATCCCTTCAATTGCTACGGAAACATTAATTACAGGTAATTTAATTAAAAATTTGTATCGTAAATTAGAATGGAAAGAAACGCATACAATGGTATATGAGGCAATGGATTATACAAGTATTATTAATAATGCTATTAGTGATTTGGAAGGAACATCATCAATTGTCGATGCAACACTTGAAGATATCGTTCGTTTAAAAATGAAATATAATGATCAATTTAAGAAATATCAAGGTGATTTTTTGCAATATCGTGATATCATGCATAAAATTAATGACATGGAAAACAAGATTCTTGGTAATAAAATTAAGATAGAAATGATGAAAAAACGAGCTTTAGAGCAAAAGAAAATGAATGAAAAGAAATTGGTTTTAGTAAAAGAATTAAATGAAAAGGCGACTAGACAATAGTTGCTTTTTTTGTCTAATTTATGTAAATATTAAATTTTTTTAAAATTTAACCGAATGTTAAAAAATGAAAAAACTGTTGAATATATGGAAATAATATGGTATACTTGTTTTAATAGTAGGAGAGTAGGAATGACTACTTAGTAGGAGGAAATATGGAAAGTAGAAATCTTGTAACAAGAGATGAAAATAATATAGTTAGAGATGCGCAAGTGGCATTAGGGTTCGTTGCTGATGGCGCAAAATATGTTGTGTATGTAATTCCACGTAATAATGAACAAGATAATGTGCTTGTTTCTAAATTAGTCGATAATAACGATAAGACTTCAACAATGGTAAATATTGAAGATAAGTATGAAAGAGCTAAAATCTTTGAAATGGTAAAAGATCTAGTAACTTATGCATTGAGAAATGAGAAAGATTATGCTGATAGTGAAGTTGAATTACCTGGTGGAAATAAAATTAAAATAGTAGATGTTTTATTCAATAAGGAACAAAATATTAATGTTTCTGAAACATATGTAATATCACCTACGAAAGCACTTAGTAAGGTATTTAAGGATTTCTATAATATTCCTGGTGTTAAAAAGGAAGATTTAGAAGGAACAAAAGTTATAGAACCTATTGTTGAACCCGAAACTAGTAATATTGAAGATGCATTAATGATGGAAATGCCTGAATTAAATTTAGAACCTCCAGTTGAGGAACCTAACGAAGAGGAAATACAAAAGACAACAGATGAATTAGAAATTCCAGAGGAATTGAAAGTTAATGAAGAACCTAAGATAGAACCTACAGAGTTGGAGATACCAGCCGTAGAAGTACCAAAAGAGGAACCAACTAATGAGATTTCAGAACCAGAAGTAGTTCCACCAACTGTTGTAGAAGAAAAAAAGGAAGAACCATTATTTGAAATTCCAAAAGAAGAAACAATTGATAAAATACTTGCTGAACCAAACCCTGAACCTATTAAGGAACCAGAACCAATAACAATTCCAGTTCCTGATGTTCCAGTAAGTGTAGAACCTCCTGTAGTACAAGAAGAGCCATTACAAGTAGAAGAAAGTGTGGCAAGTGTTGATATTCCTAAGTTAGAAGAACCTACACCAGCAGAAGTATTACCTGAGCAACCTGTGCCAATAGTTACTCCACCGGTATTAGAACCTGTTACTCCAGAAGTAAATTTAAGCCCAACTATACCAGAGGAACAACCGGCTGATAAATTATTTTTTGATGGTTCAAATGAGAGTAATTTGAATAAAGCTCTTGATGAGGTAAGTGATGATAAAATAGTTGCTGCTCCTTTGGAAGGCGTTAATTCATTAAGAGAATTTGGCGTTGAAGAGCCTGTTCCTCCTTTAGGGGAAACTGCAGTTCAAGAAGATGTAAAAAAATTAACAAGATCTAAAGGTTTTGCTAATAATAAATTCTTTATGGCAATAGCAATTATCTTCTTTATATTAGCTTGTATCTTTTTAGGATATGAGGCTTTCCAATATTTTTCATTGAAATAATAAAAAAGGAATTATGATTCCTTTTTTTTAATCTAAAACATTTTTTCTTTTTGAATATATACAGCCACAATAATCTTGACGATATAGGTTATATTGCTTTGATAATTCAATTGACTTTTTATAGCCATCGTTCTTTTTAAAATCTGAATATAACCATTTTACTTGATATTTTTTACCTAGTTCAGCACCAATTTCGTTGATTAATTTAGCATTTTTATAAGGGCTTACAGTTAAGGTGGAACAAAAATAATCAAAATTATTTTCTTTGGCAATCATTGCTGATTTTTCTAATCTTAAGTTAAAGCAAATGGTACATCTTTCACCACGTTCTTGACATTTTTCATAGCCTTTTATTCTCGATTCATATATATCGTTATCATAATCACAATCAATAATATCAATTTTCCCTTCGTGTTCAATTTCATTAATTAGTCTAATTTGTTCTGCTTTTCTTTTTTCATATTCTTCAATTGGTGAGATATTAGGATTATAATATAAAATAGTAATATCAAAGTATTTTGTTAAAAAAGTTATTACCCATGAACTGCATGGTGCGCAACAACTGTGTAGTAATATATGTGGTCTATTTTTTAATTTTTCTAATTCCTGCAGGCATAATTTATAATATGATTCGGTCATAACTAATCACCAGTAAGTATTATATCACTTACTTTGAAAAAATGGAATCAATAATTATGTGTTTTTGGTTATTAATAAGGCCATCAACAATGATATTTTCAATGTGATTATTAATAATTTTTGATATATTTCTCGCTCCATATTCATTGTATTTGCTTTCTGTAATCAATTCATCAATGACATTATCGTTTATATTAATGTTGATATTATAGTATTTTTCTTTGATTCTTTTAATTTCTCTATTAGTAATAATCTTAATATCATCTTTGCTTAGATTATTAAAATATATGATATCGTCAATCCGATTAATAAATGATTTATTAAATATATCTAGTAATTTACTGTTATCATTATCTTCTTCCTTAAAACCAAGATGTTGTTTGCAATTTTCAATACTAGTAATCATAATGATTATATTGTTGTAAAAGTTAATAATATTATTTTTAGCGTCTTTAATTTTACCTTCATCCAGTATTTGACATATTAGATCGAGCATTTTAGGATGAGCTTTGTCAATTTCATCGAATATAATAGTGGCGTTTGGATTATCTTTTATTTCACTTAAAACGTATTTATTGTTATCATATCCTATATACCCTGGGGAAGAGCCCATAAATTTACTGATTGAAAAACTATCACTATATTCTGACATATCAATTTTAATTGTTTTTTGCTTTGACATGATATCTCCGTACAGTGATGCCAATTTAGTTTTACCAATACCAGCACTACCAACAAATAGTAAAGATAAGCATTTGTGATCTTTAAATCCTAATTTAATTCTTTTGGTAATGTTCATTATTTTCTTGATAGCTTCATCTTGACCTACTATATTTGTTTTGAGGTAGTCTTCAATTTCGTTGATTGTTTTTTTATTATCTTTTAATATTTCATAAATTGGAATATTAGTTTTACTACTTATGATATTGGCAATATCGCTAGTTGTCACTGAAATTGTTTTTTTATTATTTGATATTTTTTTATTTTGCTCTGTCTCTTTAATTTTATATTCATACGCTTTTTTAATATTGTTTTCTTTTATATATAATGCTTTTTTGTCTCTTATTTCTTTTAATTTGGCATTAGTTTTAACAATACTATAAGATTTACTAATTCCCACTTTACTAGAAACTTCATCTAAAATGTCAATTTGTTTATCTGGCCTAAAACGATCATATAGATATTTTTCTGAGAGGGTAATAATATCATCAATTACTTTGTCTGTTATTTTAACATTGTGATATGTTTCATAAATTGGTTTTAAATGGCAAAGAATATTTTTTGTTTGTTCTATAGTTGGTTCAGATATATTAATTGTTTGAAAACGCCTAGCTAAAGCTTTATCATTTTCAAAATGTTTTTTATATTCATCATTGGTGGTGGCTCCGATACATCTAATTTTACCTCTTGCAAGTGCAGGTTTTAAAATATTAGAAGCATCGATTGCTCCTTCAGCACCACCAGCTCCAATTAAGGTGTGAATTTCATCAATAAACAAAATTATTTCTTCGTGTTCTTCAATTTCATTTAAGATCTTTTTTATTCTTTCTTCAAATTCACCACGATATTTTGTTCCAGCAACAGCTGTAGCCATATCGAGTGAGATAATCTTTTTATTTGCTAATTTATCTGGAACATCACCGTTTTCTATCAAGGTAGCTAAGCCTTCGACAATTGCTGTTTTGCCAACACCAGGTTCACCAATTAGTAAAGGGTTATTTTTGGTTCTTCGGCATAGTATTTCTTCTAAAATATGTATTTCCTTTTCACGTCCAATTACGGGATCAATATCGTGTTTTTTTACGCGTTCATTTAAGTTAATTCCTAATTCTTCAATTAATAGTTTTTTAGTTCTATTCTTAGTATTATATAGTTTTTCAGCAAATTCATCATACATTTCTTCTAAATCTAAATTCATACCTATAAATATACGGATAGCAATTCCTTCACCAATATCTAATAATGCAGCAAAGAGGTGGTTAATAGTGACAATGCCATTATTGTTATCTTTGCTATCCATAATGGCATTTTCAATAACTTTCTTTAGAAGTGGGGTATGTAAAAAAAATTCACTTTTTTTACTACCTTTACCAATGATATTTATCATTTCATTTTTAAAGCGAGTATAGGTTAGATTATATTTAGTTAGTTTTTCTGTTATTTCATTATTAGAGTGAAGAATAGCTAGAACTAAATGCTCTGTTCCAACATAAGGGTGTTTTAATTCTAACATTTCTAATTTAGCTTTGATCATTATTTCTTGTGCTTCATCATTAAAATTGCTAATCATTATATCACCTTTCTAAATATTCTATGAATATTATGGTTAGGTAATACATTTTTAAAACAAAAAAAAGCAACTATTTTTTTAAATTATTAATTGCTTTTTGATAATTTTCATTGTTTGTAATATAGGTTCCAACAACGGCAATATCAGTATTATTTTTGAGGTTTTTAATAGTAGTATTATTGATACCACCATCAACTTCAATTGTGATATCATTTCGAAGTGATTTTATTTCATTAATTCTATTGGGAGTAGTTTCAATAAATGTCTGTCCGCCATATCCTGGTTCGACACTCATAACAATAATTTTATCAATATCATTTATATATTCTTTTAAAAGAGAAAGTTTGGTTTTTGGCTTGATAGCTAATCCTACTTTATATCCATGGGATTTAATTAATTTAATTAATTTATGAATACTTTTTTTTATTTCAAGATGAACGGTAATAGCATCAATATTATTAAACATTAATGCATTAATAAATGATTCGGGATCTTCTACCATTAGGTGAATATCAAATGGTTTGGTTGCATATTTACTTAGCATATTAACTTCTTCAACAGGCAACTGATAGTTAGGTACAAATTTGTTATCCATAACATCGATGTGAATATAATCAGTAGTAGTTTTATTTAATTTTTTAATACTTGTTATTCTTTCGCTCGGCGTTAAAGACAAAATAGATGTAGCTATTTTAATCATATAATCACTTCCCAATAAAACTCTTGTAATTATTATATCTACTAGCAAGAATTTTACCTTCACTTACTAGTTTTATAACATAGCAATTATCTTCTTTTATATGCATACAATCAGCATATTTGCAATGTTCAAGGTTATCAAACATTTCCTTCATATTATCACGAATATCAATATCGCTCATACCATAAAAATCAATTTTAGAAAACCCAGGAGTATCAGCAATATAAGTGTTATTAATATTGTATAATTCGGTGTGTCTAGTTGTATGTTTTCCTCTACCTAAAGCCATAGAAATTTCATCAGTTTTAAGTTCTAAGTGAGGAGCAATTTTATTTAATAAGGTTGATTTGCCCGCTCCACTTTGACCTGTAAAAACAATAGTTTTATTTTTTATTAGTTTTAATAATTGATCTGATTTAGTGGCTACTTGATAGCCAATTTTTTGGTAATATTCAATATATTCATTAATATTATTTAATTCATTTTCATTAAGTAAATCTAATTTTGTAAAGTAAATAATAGGATTAATGTTGTTATAAGAAATGATTGTTAGTGTTTTATCTAGTAGGTAAGAATCAAAATCAGGTTTTTTAACACTAGTAACAATGACGGCCGCATCAATATTGGCAATACTTGGTCTTATTAATTCATTTTTTCTTGGTTCAATGTCGGTAATATAATTATTTATTTCATCAAAAGTAACAATATCACCAACAAGTGGAGTGGCATTTTTTATACGAAATTTACCACGTGGTTTACAAGTATATAGTTTATTATTAGCATCGATAGTATAATCATTGCTAATATTTTTTATGATGCGTCCTTTCATAATCCTCCTTATTCGTTAGTCTCTTCTTCAGTATTTGGTTTTGGTGCTTCGTAAGTACCATTTACTTTTACTTTAAGAGTAATTCCTTCAATAATAGCATCGCCTTTAGGTCTTGATTGTTCAATAACAGTACTAGATGAAAAATCACTATGTTTTACTTCAGGAATAGTTGTTCCTTCTTTATCGACAACTAAAACATTTAGTTTGTATTGCTTAGCAAAGGCCATAACATCAGATAAACTCCATCCTTCACCAACCATATCTGGATATTCATTGACGATATTTGGAACATATAGGGTAATTGTATCGCCTTCTTCGATCAATTCTTTATCTTTATCCTTCTCAAATTTTGGTTTTTGATCAATAATAATATTTTCTTTTCCTTTATATTTTTCTTTATCTTCAACGTCTTTCTTTTCAATTAGGACGTTAATGCCATATAATTCAAGTTTAGCTTTCACTTCGCTATAGTTTTTACCAGTATAGTCCTCAAGGTAATGGTAATCACCACCAATTGATTCCACTATTGTAATTGTTTCACCTTTTTTCCTTGTACTACCAGCTTTTGGTACGGTTTTAATTACTTTTCCTTCTTCAACAGTATCACTATTTTGTTGTTCTGTTGTATAGGTAAATCCTTCTTTAGTTAATTTTTCAATAGCCTCATCAGTTGTTAAGCCGATAACTGAAGGAACAGTAACATCCTCAATTTCACGCGTTGTAAGGAGCCAGAAGACGCCGCCAGCAATAAGTAATAGTAAGAAGAATGATGCTAAAATGATAATTAGGGTATTTCTTTTTTTTGGTTCTTCAAAACCATCATCATCTTCATCTTCATCTTCGTCTTCTTCAATATCTTCAGGTTCAATTTCTTTAACTAATTCTTCAGTATCTTCGGATACTTCTTGCTTTTTTGGTTTTTCAACTTTCTTTTTAGCAACAGGAGTTACTATTGGAGCATCGCTATCGATGTCATTTTCTGGATATTCAAAAGTGATTTTTTTATCGTTAGCATGTTCTTCTTCAAGACAATGTAGTAAATCTTCGTGCATTTCTTTAGCACTATCATATCTATTGCGTGGATTTTTAGCTGCTGCTTTTAAAATGATATTTTCAACAGATTGTGGAATAGATGGATCTTGCTTTCTAATACTTGGAATTTTATCTTTCATGTGCTTTAGAGCAATTTCTACGGCATTATCACCTTTAAATGGCACGCTTCCAGTTAAAAGCTCATACATCATAATTCCTAATGAATAAATGTCACTTTTAATGGATGCACTTTTACCACTAGCTTGTTCAGGTGGTAAATAATGAACACTACCCATAACTGAATTTGTTTGAGTTAATTGGGTGGCATTTAAGGCCATAGCAATTCCAAAATCAGTAATTTTTATACGACCATCATCTTCAATCATGATATTTTGTGGTTTAATATCGCGATGAATGATATAAGATTCATGTGCATGTGCAATACCATCAGTTAATTGAGTCATAATATCAATAACTTCAGTTAATGTCAATGATTCACGTTTTTTAAGTAGTTGTTTTAGAGTTTTTCCTTCAATATATTCCATAACAATATAGTGTTCTCCGTCTTCTTCGCCAACATCGTACACTTCGACGATATTTGGATGAGATAGATTTGAAACAGCTAATGCTTCACGTTGAAAACGACGAATGAATTTATCATCACCTGATAAATCACCACGTAACACTTTGACGGCAACCTTGCGATCTAAAATAGTGTCATTTGCTAGGTAGACATTTGCCATACCACCTTCGCCAATAGATTTAACAATTTCATAACGATTGTTAATTTTTTGCCCCTTTGATAACATTACTCATCACCACTTTCTTTTTTTAAATAAGCAATTGAGATGTTGTCGGTACCTCCGCGGAGATTAGCCTTTTTGATTAATTTAGTAACAACTTCTTCAATTGGTAATTTGCTATTTAAGATTTTTTCAATTTGTTCGTCCATAACCATATTGGTAAGACCATCGCTGCATAAGAATAAACCTTTTACTGAAGTATCAACATCGAAGATGTCTATTTCAATTGGATTATTGGCACCTAGCGCTCTAGTTAATAGATTTTTACCAGGATGATTTTTGGCTGTTTCTTCAGTTAGTCTTCCATTCGTTAAAAGCATTCCTACGTAGGTATGGTCTTTGGTAACTTTATGCAAGGTATTATTTTTAATGACATATCCAGAAGAATCACCAATATTACCATAAAGGATATAGTCATTTGTTTTGATAGCAATAACTAGGGTTGTGCCGAGTCCTTTACTTTCTGGGTTTTTATCGGCATATTCGAATATTTTATCATTGATTTCCTTGACAATCATTCGTAACCAGTCTATTGCTTCTTCTTTGGTTCCCATTGTTTCTAAGGTATTAAAGCTTTCTCTAATATAATTTGTGGCTATGGCTGAGGCCACTTCACCAGCTTTATGTCCACCCATACCATCAGCGACTGCTAAAATGTATTCATTTCTTTCATTATTAATAATAATAACACTATCTTCATTATGTGATCTTACTTTCCCTGGATCACTACAGTAAAATGTCTGCATATAAAACCTCCTAAAACGTTTTGGCTCTTAGTTGTCCACAAGCAGCATCAACTTTACCACCAAATTCGCGTCTGATGGTAACAGCGATATTATTCTTCTTAAGTATATCATAAAATGCTAAAATTTGCACTTTTTTTGAGCGCTTGAAGGCAATGTTTTCAGTTTCATTATAAGGGATTAAATTGACGTAACAATTCATTCCTTTAAGTAATTTTGCTAATTCTTCAGCATTTTCTTTTGAATCATTGATACCATCTAACATAATATACTCGAAAGTGACACGACGATTAGTTTTTTCAATATATAGTTTAATGGTATCCATAAGTTCTGATAATACATAAGCTTTGCTAATTGGCATAATGGTATTTCTAATCATATCATTTGGGGCATGCAAAGAAATTGCTAAGTTTACTTGATCAAAATCATTCATAAATCTTATGATACCAGGAATAACGCCACAAGTGGATACGGTAATATGTCTAGAACCCATATTTATGCCTTTATTTGAGGTAATAATTCTGATAAAATTCATGACATTATCATAATTATCAAACGGTTCGCCAATACCCATAACGACAACATGACTAATTTTAACGTTAGCATCTCTTTCAATAAGTAATAATTGTTCAACAATTTCATAAGTTTCTAGGTTTCTAACTTTTTTAAGTCTACCACTTTCACAGAAGGCACAGCCCATATTGCAACCAACTTGACTAGATACACACAAACTAGTGCCATAGTCGTGAAACATTAATACTGATTCAATACGATTACCATCAGCAAGTTCAAAAAGATATTTTTTAACATCGGTATCTACTTGTTTTTTAATTATTTTAATGAATGAAAAGTCAAAATCATATTTTAAATTATCTTTAGTTGTGTTAGGAATATTATTCATTTTATCTAAATCAAATACTCTTTTTTTATATAGAAATTCATATATTTGAGTAGCTCTAAATTTTTTATCACCATTATTAATAAAATATGTTTCTAAATCATCAAAAGTAATACCAAAAATATTTTTCATAAAATCACCGTAACTTCAGTATATATTATACCAAATATATTGTATAAATTAAAGAGGAAGATATTTACAAAAATAATTTTAATTGTTAAAATTAAGGTGATAGGTGATAAAAATGAGGAAAGAAGAACTTAGAGTAATACCAAAGAAAAATTATTTAATTTTGGTGGGAATAATAATTTTTAGTTTGTTGCTTATTTATTACTTTTATTTATGGTTTGATGCATATAATGAAACAAAGTTAAATAGACCAATTTTAAATAAATATATGGAAGTTATAAATTATAATGAACTTGAAGATTATTTAGTGGAAAGCCCTAATGCGATTATTTATGTATCAGTGCTTGAAGATAGTGAGATAAGAGAATTTGAAAAACAATTTAAAAGCCTTTTTAAAAGTAAACAAATAGAGAAGGAAATATTATATATGAATATTACCGAAGAATTAAGGAATAATAAAATTAAAAAAGAGATAGGTAACAAGTATGTAGTCAATGGTGCAAGTATTAGCGATGTTCCAGTAATTGCAATCTTTGAAAATGGTGTATTAAGTAGTATTTATAGCATTAAAAATAATAATTATGATACAGAATCTTTAAAGATGTATATTAATGGTATTAATTTTAATAATAATGGTGAAATTAATGGTTAATATAGTTTTGTTTGAGCCAGA
>CAZLQU010000035.1:0-10798 GCA_964561805.1 uncultured Muribaculaceae bacterium
ATTTTTAAAAATATCATCTAACTTAGCTTTTTCAGTATTAATTACTTTACCACGAAGTGGAAGTATGGCTTGAGTTGTTCTATCTCTACCTTGTTTAGCAGAGCCACCAGCACTATCACCCTCGACAATGAATAATTCACATTGACTTCTATCTTTAGATGTTGCTGGTGTAAGTTTTCCTGAAAGAATTCTCTCTATTTTTTTATTATCTTTTCCCTTACGGGTTTCTTCCCTTGCCTTACGAGCAGCTTCTCTTGCCTCTTTGCCTTTTAAAGCCTTACCAATAATTTTACTAGCTACAGCATTGTTTTCTTCTAAAAAGAATTTAAGTTTTTCAGTTACAATAGATTCGACAATCGTTCTTGCTACTGGTGTACCTAATTTTGACTTAGTCTGACCTTCAAATTGAAGTAAAGATTCCGGTATTTGAACAGCAATAATTGCCGTTAATCCTTCTCTAACATCAGAACCTTCAAAAGCCTTATCCTTCCCCTTTATAAATCCATTATCACGTGCATAATCATTGAGTACTTTAGTAATTGCTGTTTTAAAACCAACTTCATGTGTTCCACCATCGGGAGTTTTTACATTGTTAACAAATGAGATAATATTTTCACTATAACTATCGGTATATTGCATCCCAATAGAAACATTTATTTTATCCTTAGTACCATCAAAACATAATACCTTATGTAGTGGTTCTTTGCCTTCATTTAAGTATTCACAAAAGGCACTGATACCATTTTCATAACAATATTTTTCTTCCCTATTTTCAATTTCGTCAACAATTTCAATTGTAAGTCCATTAATAAGAAAAGCACATTCTTGCATTCTCTCACAGATAGTCGAATAATTAAACGTTGTAGTTTCAAAAATAGTAGGATCTGGTTTAAATCTAACGGTTGTTCCCGTTCTCGCAGAAGTTCCTATTTTCTTAAGTGGAATTTCTACATGTCCACCATTATGAAACTTTATATAATGTTCTTCTTTATCTCTTTTAATAGTTACTTCCATCCATTCAGATAAAGCATTAACAACTGAAGCCCCAACACCATGAAGTCCACCTGATACTTTATATCCACCATCCGAAAATTTTCCACCAGCATGAAGTACTGTATATATTACTTCTGGTGTACTTACACCGGATGAATGCATACCTGTTGGTACTCCACGTCCATGGTCCACTACTGAAATACTACCATCTGTATGCATCGTTATTTTAATGTAATCACCATAACCATTTAATGCTTCATCAACACAGTTATCGACAATTTCCCATACTAAATGATGTAATCCTCTTTTATCAGTTGAACCAATATACATACCAGGTCTTTTTCTTACTGCTTCAAGGCCCTCCAAAATTTTGATACTACTCTCATCATACTTCTCCATCATATCACCTAGAATAATTCTAACACATATTCTTTTATTTTTCAAACTACTTTACACATATAAGTAAAGAAAAAGGGACAATTTTATGTCCCTTTTATCGCTTGTTTTAATAACATAACAACATCGTTCATTTTAATAATTCCGTCACCGTTCATATCACCTATAAGTAATTGTCCATCACTATAATTACTAGTTCCATTGATTATATAGTTAGCAAGTATCTTAGCATCAGTTATGTTGATATTACCATCTAAGTTAATATCTCCTTTTGGTAAAGATATATCATTAGTGATACCATAACTAGGTCTTAAAACCACAAAAGCAGTTTGACCTAACATGGCATCAAGAAAGCGTGACCTTCCATCATATTTATTGCTAAAAATAGTAACCTTGTGATCATATTCCGGTACTGTAGCAAAATTACCATTACCGATATATAAATACATATTATATAGTCCTGATACTTGAATATCACTAGCAGTGGTATCACCCTGTATGCTGGCATCATAATCTTTATCATACATAATTACGACATCACCAACCATTAAGGTATTTAAATTAAATACTTTACTGCGATCAAGAGAATTTAAACATTTATTAAATGGAATTTCACTTTGTGGTAGTGGATCAACATTTGGGGTATAATAACCGCCATACAATCCATCGACATATAATTTTTGATATTGATCACGTTCATTATAACTTAAATTGTTAAGTCGATTAAACATGAATATATCATGATATACTACTGATCCATTTACTATTTCAACGGCACCGTCAGTTACTTTTGTATAAAAACGATTAAGTAAAATATTACTAGATGTTTCACCTCCGAAATTAAACCATTCAATACCCAGTGAATCATATGCCGCTTGAATAAATGATCTTGATACACTGTATTTAGTATTATTTTCATTATTAGCATCTGCCCACTCATTAACAGTTGCCACAAGAGTTTCTTGCATTGATTTTGATAATGTCGTATTAACAATTGTTTTAATAGTGTTTAGTTTAACATTATCAGCATATGTATTATCACTAACAATTACCGTTCTTAAAGGTGTATTATCATTAACTTTAACCGTATATTTATATGTTTTAGTAGCACCAGCAGTTAAACTAATGCCTGACCAACTAATATTATTACCATTTTTAGTACAGCTGTTAGTACAATTAATATATGCTGTATTATTAGGTAATGTATCCCTTATCGTTAAATTATTATATGTACTACTATCATTATTTTTAAGCGTTATAGTATAAGTTATTAAATCACCCGGATTAACACTATCATATTTATTAACTGATGCTACTTTATTTCTAACAAGTCCTGGATGATCATATCTAGCTTGCATTTTTTCTGTTACCGTAGCATAAGTACTATTACCTAAAATTTCTTTTAATGGTCTAATAATTGATACTTGTGAACCTAATGATAATTGTGTTGGTTCACCATTAATAGTATAGTTTCTTTTACTAAAGATACTATAACTGCCGCCTTCTTTATCAAGTAGTTCATCCAATGTCCAAATAGTAATAGCACCATTAGCATAAACAGCATCTTTTTTAGTTGAATAATTATATGTGCTCCCAATAAATGAATGAATAAACTGATTGTCCCCAATATACATCAAAACGTGGCTACCTTCATCATATCGATATGTATAACCAATAATATCGCCTACTTCTAAAATTTGTGGTAATTTTGTTCTTAAATATTCTTTTAAATCATTAATTGAAGTAACCGTATCAGAAACCGTAATTTGACTAACCGTACCATTAACTATATTTGATTCAACTATATCGTATCCTTTTTGATATGCTTCTTCAAAAGTATGAGAACTATTATTACCATTATTATTTATAATGGCTAAATTATATACTGCAACATCACTATTATAATAATCATTTCTAATTGGATTAGCCATAAATACCCAATGATTAGAATTACTAGTTTCTACATTATTACCATTATTTTTAGAATGTATCATATAACCATTAAAGGCATCGTAATAAACACTTAATAGAAATGGTGAACAAGATGCATATTGGATGTCTTGAGTAGTAGCATCTTCTGGACTAAAACCACATCCAGGACGATGAATACTCCATCTTTTATAATCAGCATAATTTGTACTACCAGCATCTGCTCCATCAATTAGCTCTGAACTATACTTATAAGTCATTCTGCCATCATCATAGCGAACTGAACTTCCACGGTATTTATATGCCATCGCAGTACTTACTAATATATCTTGGGCTTTTTCTTTACTACTATTATCAAGTACTTCCAAGCTACGAGTCCCTCTAGTAAAATGAATAAAAATATAGCCGAATACTAAAACAAAAACAATTAATAATATTTTGCTACTTTTTTTCATACCATCACCTAGTATAATTTTAACATAAATAAGCAGGTTTTACAATGAAAAAAATGTCATAGACATTATAATGTTTGGTTTTTGATATTATTTAATCTACTTATTGATACTTTTACACTTTGATATTCAGCATTGATTGTTCCTAACACTTCAAAATTAGTAATTATCTTTGCATAATATGAATATATTAAAAGTACTGTCCCTATTTCCATACTACCAACACTTACTAAATATATAGCATAGATAATAATCCCATAGCGACATAGTTCAATAAATGCCAGTACTAAAAAAATCATTGCATTTACAAACAAATTATACTTAGCATTACTTTTAAGATAGTTAATCGTACTTTTAATAAAACTATTATCTTTAATTTTTTCTTTTCTTTTTAATATATCATAAATATTATGTATATTTATTGTTTTATAATCTAAACTATCTTTCCTTGTTTTATTTTGATATTCAATTCTAGAACCAAAATAAAGAATAACGATTATCATAAAAATAGAAACAATTAAAGTAATTAAAAAAATATATGTATCAATTGTTAAAAAATAAACATAAATAACAAAAAATTCTAATACTTGAATAATTCTTGTTACCCCATTACCAATAAATGTCCCAATAATATCAATATCGTTATTAATAATATTTGTATATTCTCCAAGCGTTATATTATCGACTTTAGCTTCTGTTACTAAATTGGTATATTCTAAATAAAGTTTATTATAATAATTATACCAAGTCTTTTGATTAAAATAACTCCATAAATAATATAATAAAGATAAAATTAAAGTTATAACTACCAACTTAAAAGCACTATTAAAATCTAAATCAGTTGCCCTATTTATTGCTTTAGTCCAATAAACAGGAATTACTAATAGTAATCCCTGTATCATAATCGAAGTCAAAATTTTTTTTACTAATTCTTTTTTTGTTCTTTTAAGTATTGTAATTATATCCACTATATCACCTTATTCTAAGTCGATATAGTCACCATTCTCCATTCCAAAAATACCGGCATCGGTTCTATCTATATGCATTTCTAGCACAAAATTATCAGCCATTTTAATATGCACATCAGGTACTACCACGCCATTAAATATAACAGTTACTATATCACCATTATTATGGCCTGGTAATTCCTTTTTATTACAATGAATATGTCTATTTGCTCTAATACAGCAATTTTCTTTATATATTTTACCAACAGGACCCGTAATTAAAACTGACTCGCTATTGGCTAAATCACCACTATCCCTAATTGGCGGATTTATTCCAAGAAGTTTCGCATCATCTGTTGATACCTCAACTTGGGTATAATCTCTAAGTGGTCCAAGCACTCTCACATGATCAAAAGTATATTGATTAGTACTTACCATTACTACTTCTTCATATGCACATTGACCAGGTTGTACTAAATCTTTTTTCTTTGTAAACTGATAATTTTTCCCAAATAGAATATCAGCATCCTCTTTACATAGATGAATATGTCTATTTGATACCCCAACACTAATTTTCATAAAATCACTCCTTAATCATATTTTTCTACTTTTTTCATATATTTATCTTGAAAATAAATAAATTATTTGTTATAATTATAACTGCGTGGACCTATAGCCAAGTGGCTAAGGCATGGGACTGCAACTCCCTGATCGTTGGTTCGAATCCGACTAGGTCCTCCATAAGAATATTACTCTTGCTAGCCAAGAGTTTTTTTCTTACCCATTTTTTATAAGTATTGTATAAATACTATTGCCACGATAGTAACCATCACTATCGAAGTCTTCTTCATCATCATATGTAAAAACTGAAACTGTAATATCAGATGTAACTTCATCACATTTTTCTGCCATATATAATTTAATTGATGAAAATATTGTATCATCATTATAATCACTTTTAGTAACATGACTATACCAAGCTCCATCAGGTTGATGAACATCATCATACAAATACAAATATATCCATGGTGCTAATGCAAACTCAACATCTGGATCTAGCACTACTTTTTCATGATATTCCCCATTAGCCTCAAAACTAACAAAAAAACCTATCTTGTAATTATCAATATCTTGATAATTACCATAATATTTTTTAAAGTTATTTTTAGTGTTAGTACCACCAACATCGCTATCATTAGTAAAGTATACATCAAGTGAAACAATATCCTTATCATTTGCATACTTTGTCGTATATTCATTAACTAATTTACCATTCATGTATAAACCAACTTTAATTGGATTATCATCTATATATTTAGGAACCACTGCAGTTGTTGACGTTGGTTCTTTTTCAATTTCTTTACTAATCTCATCATTTTTTTTAGCGCAACTACATAGTAATAATAATACTAGAAAAACTAATATGTATTTTTTCATCTTATCACCTAAAATAAGTATACAATAAAACTAAATAAAAAAAAAGATTATAATTTAAAATCACTATAATCTTCATCAGACATATCTTTTAAATCATAATACATTCTTTCTTTATATTTTTTAATTTTAGCAACGAGCATTGATGGGATTTTCTTAACCATTGTATTATAGTTGCTAATATTGGCATTATAGTAAACTCTTAAGGTAACTAATTCTTCATCGATTAATTCAATTTGCTTAAGTGATTTAAATAATTCATCATTATCATGTAATTTTTTATTATTTTCACAAAAACTAGTTATTTCATTACTAATTTTAACTAAAGCCCTATCAAAATCGAAATTTGATAGTTTTTTAGTTTTTAAAACTAATAAATCATTAAATTTTCCTTCTTCAAGTTCAATCTTTTCTTTAATTAAAGATAGGCACTTATTAAGTAAATCATATTTATCACGTAAATTATTATCGATTCTATTTTCAGCTTCACAAATTCTAATTATTGCTTCATTAAATCTATTATAATAATAAACATATAATAGTGCTAAAGCAATCAATACAACAAGTATAATAAAGATAATTATTAGAAAACTACTCATTTTATCACCTCAATTACATATTTTTACTAATATTATTAAATTCCACTGCCATATCAAAAAATTGTTGCTCAAATTCATTTTTAATAGAATGCAGTTCAGTAACTAAGCTCTCATATTTTTTCAAATTATCAAGTTCCTCTTGCAAACCAGCTAATTGCCTTTTTAAACTTTGCTTGTAAACCATAGCACTATAATACTTGTATTTATCCTCAGCGCTTACTTCTTCACCATTCGCACTAGGAAGACTAATTGCAAAATTAGATCTACTTTCTAAATCGCTAACTTCTCGTTGAAGCGTAGTAACTCTTTCATTGATATCTGACAATGTAGCATCAATATTAATAATATAACTAGGAATAGGAATTACTCCACTATAACTGTCAAGACATGTTTGAATTGCTGTTGTCGCTTGACTAATTTTCATTTCAAATTCACTAGAAAGGTTACTAATATTTCCTAATTTAGAACCATACTCTGAAAAGATAGTTTTAAATTCATTCCATCCAGATCCCATAATTTCATCTTTTCTATTACAAAAATCATCAATTGAATTTACTAAAGACTTACATAGATAAGTATTATCACTTATTTTTTCACTTGACATAATTACACCTAGCCCTCCAAATTATCCTTAGCATCAGCACTTAATTCTTCGTCAATATTTTCATAACTTGTACTAATATCTAAGCCAAAATCAATATAATTATTAAATGATTCTTTAAATGAAGAAGTACAATTGTTATACGCCTTAACTGCTGTATTAATAGCTGCACTTATCCCCACAGGATCAGAAAATGAACCTAAAGAAATTGCTTCAATTTTATTTATCTCAGCTCTAAAATTACTCATGTATTCATGGACTATTTCTGGAGAATTAACTATTGTACCCTCAATACTATGGATTAACTTTAATGGCTCTAATTTAAAATTAGCCGAACTATCGCTCTCAACCACTTGCAAAGCATTATAGTATTCCAAAAATTCTTGAGGAGTATTAAAGACAATTACCTGTCCCTTATAGCGAAGAGTGAACTCTGGCTTATATGTATAATTAGTACGAACTGGTTTTCCATCACTATCAGTAGTATATTTATAGCAAATCTCACCATATTCATTATATTCATCAAGCATTTCTCTAAACGCTGTATCATCGCCATTCAAAAGATTTACCAAACCTAACTTAGAAGATAAACCAACATCAAGTGATGTTCCGTGTGCTGTTCCTGAATCCAAATTACGTTGATAATTTAAATCGACAGAAAAGATTCTGATATTGCTATCAACATCACTTTCATTTCCATATAAAAGCTTTGTATTGTTATAAAAATTACCCGTTGGGCCAGAACGACCAACAACAAATATAGAAGCATTAGTAGCCCTAATTGCATCTTTTTTCTCAGCTGTAAAGTTTTGATTCAATGCCATAGAAGTATTTTCAACAAGCAAACATTTTGGATTCTTCACATCAGGATTATCCATGATATAATCGCCAAAAGCATTTAGTGCATAATCGCCGCCTTTACTAGCCCCAACAAATAAAACATTATCTTGCTGTATACCCAATTCTGTTTGAATATTAGATTCAGCACCAGCAAAATACTTATTACGCCAATCATTCGGAGCAATACATGCATTATTTGTGCCTTCAATAGAATCATATAATTCAGGAGTAATACCAGAATTACCAGTTTCATGAAAATACGCAACTAATTTAGTATCTTCATTAATTGCTGAAATATTACTATCAGTATGGGGAATATAAGCATCCCATGATTTATTTTTAGCACTAAATCTATTCTCATTTTGAACATATTCATTATTAGTAAAATTTGATATTTTTTCTGCTGCTGAAAACGCATCTAATCCAGGTAGATTACGTGACTTTTCGTTGGTAAAAGAAGCTGAAAAATTATTACTAGAAAATAATGTTTCATGATTAGCGGTATAATAATCATTATCCTTAGTATCAAATAATAAAACGTTATTTGAATTATAAAATTTTATACTACCACCGGAATTATCAATTCTAATATCATCCCCATACAAAGTGGGGTCAAATATTAGTTTTCCATTTGAATCATAAAATGCTTGAAAGAAATTCATATATATTCCTCGCTATCATCTTAATTTTATCATATATGAGCTATAAAAACAAGCATCATAATAACTAATTTTCAGTAAATATTGCCTAAAATAATTAAATCATTTATAATTGAATTGGAAGGAGTGAAAGAATGATTGAAGCTTATAAAAGATTCTTACGTAATTATGCAACTTTTGATGGTAGATCTAACAGAAGTGACTATTGGTGGGTAGTACTTTGTAATTTTATAATTGGTCTTGCACTAGGATTATTAGGTGGACTAACTGGTGATGCAAATGGTGGAATATTCTCAACACTAGCATACTTATATTCACTAGCAACTCTAGTTCCCGGTATCGCTGTATCAGTAAGAAGACTTCACGATATCAACAAATCAGGTTGGTATTTGTTATTAGGATTAATTCCTGTTGTTGGCGCTATTATCATCATAATATTTACTCTACAAGATAGCGTTAATGAAGGAAATCAATATGGTACAAGAGTTCTTTAATACTTTTTAAAAACATCATTATTAATGATGTTTTTTTTTATATAAAAAGACTGGATTTTTTCAGTCTTTAAAAATTCGTATATAAAGAATATTTACTACGTCCTTCACTACATATCGTAGGTAGTGAATTACATTGTACTAAAAATTGTTGATAATATTCCCCTTTTTGATCCAAAAAACGACAATTATCATCTACCTTAGAACGAAATAGTGGTAAAATATCAATTTCATTATTGTTACAATTATATTGAAACGTTCCATTACCAGTTACATTTTTTACAGTTTCTCCCCCCGTATCCCAATTATATGTGTATCCATATGAACCGGTGGAAGAAGATACTACCCCATTAGCCTGTTCAAATTTGTAGTAACCTATATGAAAAATCTTTTCTTCAAAATCAAACGAATAAGTATATCCTGATGAATAATAATGATCATCCGCTATATCATTATATTCTTCACTCTTCTCGCAACTACTACGACTACAATTAAACCCCAACACTTTCAAATGATCTTTAAGTTTGTTAGTAGTACAACCAGTCAAAAACAGAAATATAATAACAATTAATAAAATTCTATGCTTCATATATACCCCATATTTTAATAGTCTATTTCCTCAAGTTTCAAATGTTCTCTAATATTTTTATCGCATACTTGATATACAGTATAACCATCAAGTTTTTTAATATCCGTATTACAATATTTATTTAATTTATTTTTAATTATGAACTCTTTATATTTATCATAATCTTTCTCATTCTTTTTTATTAATGTATCAAGTTGATTAGATAATGGATTATATGTACTTATTGCATCGCCAACTTTTCTTGGATAATCATTATAAGTTGTATTAATACCAATAATAGCGTCAGTTAAATTAATATAAGCATCTGCAAAATCAATTGCTGTTTTTTTATAACTAGCATATTTTTCATTATTATGTGTATCAATAAAAGTTAATGAATTCTTTACATTGGAAACAGTCTTTAAAGCAAGTTTAATACTATCGTATTCCTCAGCATATTCTTTATCTAAGCGATCCATAACATCATTAAAACTTTTTAAATTATACGTTGAACTGCCATAAACATAACACGTAATATAATCTTGCCAATATTTTCTCGTATCATCATAAATATTATTTAATCCTTCAGTCGTAATTGATGCTGAAAGATATATACTAAAAGCAAGATAAGTAATTGTCGTTTGATCACTTAATTTAGCAAAATCACTAACCATTTTTTTATGTCTTTGTTCCATAAAAAGAAAAGCACCAGCACCAATAACCAAAACACTTATAACAACTACTATAATAATATCTTTTTTCTTCACACTACACCTCTACTATCATTATAACAAAAAAGACTAGCATTTGAAGTGAACCCCATTTTGGGCACTTTAAAAAAAGAATAGTTTAATTTGCATGACTTCAGATGGTTTTCAATGTCTTCCAC
>CAZLQU010000035.1:10808-11081 GCA_964561805.1 uncultured Muribaculaceae bacterium
TTAATGTAAAATAACATCTCAAGAAAGTGAGGTGTTATTTTTATGGGGAAACATTATGATAAAAAATTTAAAGAAATGGTTGTTAATGAATATAAAAATGGTACATTTGGTGGGAAAATATTAACCGCAAGACATTTTGGCATTACTGAGAGTACATTAACCCATTGGATTGTAAAAGATAGAAAGCAAGGAAATCAGATTAATGATATAGAAAATAAAAGAGGAAGAAAAAAAGAGGAAAATATTGAGTATAAAGTGAGATATGAAATATTA
>CAZLQU010000036.1:0-10881 GCA_964561805.1 uncultured Muribaculaceae bacterium
CAATTAAGACATACTTGTATTTTTCTTGATAATATTTTAAGATATCCGGATATTCCTTGAATAATTTAATAGGTAAAATTAATAAATCATCAAAATCAACGGAGTTATTAAGTACTAATTTCTTATTATACTTTCGAAATACTTCAATTATATTACTGTCAAATTCTACCTTTGAGTACTTTTCTGGGTCTAAAAGTTCATTCTTAGCACTACTTATTTTATTTCTAATTTCTCTTGGATTATAAAATTTAGGATTTAAATTTAAATCTTTCATAATCTTCTTAATAACTGTAAGTGTATCATCGGCATCAAGTATAACAAAATTACTTTTATAGCCAAGTTTTGCATAATTCTCTTTAATTATTTTAAGCCCGAAAGAGTGAAATGTTGATATTTGAATACTTTTAGCAGCATAGCCAATTAAATCAAAAACTCTATCTTTCATTTCTTTAGCAGCTTTATTTGTGAAGGTAATTGCCAAAATATTATCAGGACTTATCCCTTGCTCTATCAAATAAGCAATTCTACTTGTAAGTACTCGCGTTTTACCAGAACCAGCTCCAGCAAGTACTAACATAGGTCCATTAATATGCTTAACAGCCTTAATTTGCTCTTTATTTAATTTACTTAAATCCATAATTACCTCCTTCGCTATAACTAATTATATCATAAGATATATGATAATTGACATGTTAAATAAAATAAGATATTATTGTTATAGTAGGTGATGATATGAATACCAATACTAATTATGAAAGTGTTATTATGACACTTGAGGAAAGAATACGTGATGGGCAGTTCCAAAGCAAGGAAGAATTAGCAGATTATATTAACTTTCTAAAACAACAAGGAATATCATCAGATATTCTATCACAAGAAAAAGAAGTAGAATTATTAAACACGTATGATGAACTTCATCCAACGGAAGAAAATGCCCTAAACACTGAAAATTATAAAGGCGTAGAATTATCAGATCAAAACGTTATAGTTTCCAAGCAAGATGATACGCTTTTAAAAACAGATAGCTTGGCTGAAGAATTACAAGACGAATTCCGTGAAAATCAGAATGAATTAACAGCTATGGGTGAAAATGGCCTAGCTAATGCAGATGAAGTATTTGACTATATGCAAGAATACAAAAAAGAAGAATACAGTCTAATGCCAATTAATGAAGCAATTGGAAAAGAGAATGTTGATAGTGAAACATTAAATAAAATAAAATTCTTTGTTACTAATAAAAATATTGAACCATATAATTATCAAGTTGATATTGAAAAGGGCATATTTTACAACGTAGAAAATCAAGAAGTACTTGAAGTTAGAAAAAACGAGCAAACTAATCAATATGAAATTTATAAAGGCAACGAATTAGCATATAATAGTAATTCAGAATCACTTGAAAATAAAAATGATATTAATACAGAAGCACAAACTTATGAAAATGAAAACGTTAAAGTAAGAAGACTTATTAAACCTAAGGATAATCATCATTTAGATAATGCTGCTTTCGTAAGAAGTAGTTTACTATTTGGAACATGTATTCTTATATCGTTAATCTTATCAATAATCATCGGTGCTATTTATAAATAAAAAAAGAACAATTTATTGTTCTTTTTTAATTCTTTTTAGTAAGTATTTTATTTTTCATATATCTTGTTGGGTTCTCCCAATCTCTAACTCTGACATCACTTTGATCAAAAATCATTGGCTCTGCTTCCATATACTGGATATCACCATTATCATCATACCAAATAGTAATGAAATAGTCTCCCATCAAGTTAGGAATTTCATTCTTCATCATAAATGATGATTGATCAACATTACAAGGAACCATGAAAGTATGAATATTACGATATAACATGTAATAAACTTTATGATAATGGCCTTCAATACGAAGATTTGGTTTTGTACCAGATTCCATTTGATCGATACCATTCTGTGGCTTTGTTGAATATGCTTTACTAGTACCTCCACCTGGATGAAACAATTCAATCTTACATTTGTCGTAGTAGAAATATGCTCTGTCTTGTCCTAAGTATATGATATCCTTAGGTCTTAAAGTTTGCAATGATGAACCAAAATCAAAAGGTCCATAATTAAATGAATGCGATTGATCATGACTTCCACAAATTACGCGCCATATCATACCCGGATATTTAGGAATCATTTTAGCAGCATGCTCAACCTGACCGGTAGCCCCCCAAACATGTACTTCAGAAGCGTGATTGGGTCTTATCGTATGATAATCACCATCAGATATATCGCCAATATGGAATATATCGGTAATACCACGATTATATGCTTCATACGCAAAGGTATTAACCATTGAAGGCTGTTCCCAAATACTACCATAGTGGGTATCAGATACAACACCGAACTCCTTCTTGGTTAGTTCTTCTTTAGGTGGTTTAATATCAGTGTGTCTTCTTTTTGGAAATTGTTTTTGAACAACAATCTCGCCATTAATATCAACAATATTAATTGGCTTGCCAAATTGTTGCAATGCATCGATAATACCAAATAATATATTATCAGATAATCCTAGTCTATTTCTTAAATCACTGAATTTTTCTTCTTTTCTCATTAGCCGATATAATTTATCAAGTCTTGCTAATAACTCGTTTTTCTCAACATGTGATTTTTTATGATCAATTAAATTAAAATCATCATCCCTAGTTAATTCCAAAGGTCTAACTGTTAAATAGTTTTCTTTACTAGGAGTATAATAAGGCGTCAATGTAGGAACCAATCTTTTCATCTTTCCTAATTTATCAAAAGTAATTTCAAATTCATAAAACCCCATCACATTTTGTTGTGAAGAATCACGCATTCTTGGGGTTCGTTCAACCAAAGATGGAATTGTAAATACGCGCATATCCCTTATTTTTGGAAAATCTTGGGCCGTAAGTTGGCCTCCAAGTGCAATAAAATCATAATCTTCATAACTTGGTAAACTACGAATATATTTTTGTGGTACATAAGACACCGTATAACTTTCACCACTCTTTTTAAGGTTTTCTATCTTAAAAGTGGTATTATTCATCTTAACTGTACATGCTTTAGGCCCCAAATAAATCATATCATCCCTGTGCTTAGCGATGTATTCACCAACATTTAACTCTTTACTCCATGTATGATCGGTATCACCGGTAATAAAATAAGTTGTAATCCCCTCAACTGAAGGAAAATATTCAATTAAGTGATCAGCTTGCCCTTCACCAACATTGCTTATTAAAGATCTACCATAAAATTCATTTGTTTTTCCTGCATATTTACCTTCCAGTAAATTACCAGCAATGAAAACATGTTTTATTCCTTCTTCGGCAAATTTACGATATGCATCATTGAGAAGTGCAATTTGTTCAAATTTTGAACCAAATCTTAAATCAGAAAGAAAGCCAACTTTTGTTGTTTCATCTGACTCTTTAATACTATAAAAGTTTTCTTTTGAATAGTCAGGACTATTACTAATCCTTAAAAACATATCATCACTTTTATTGGAAAAAGAAACATTAAGGTTTAAATCTTTCAATTTATTAACATAGCCATATAAAGCAATATCCTCAATTTCTAAATCCTTACATAATTCTCTAAAAGAATCTCCTTTAATTAATCTCTTTTGTAAGATTTCAAGTATCTCACTTTCACTGAATTTTACATCTTCACTGTTTTCCATTTTTTCCTCCTAAAAAAAGAGTGCAAAAAAAATTTTACCCTCTTATAAGTAATATTTAGTGATAACACAATTAAAAATTAAACCAAAATCCTTTACCATATTACCACTCCTGACTATAATAAAATAATAACATTTATTAATATCAAAGTCAATATGAAAAAGCAAATATTTTAGAGAAAAAACAATATAAAAAAATAAACAAAACCACTGGTTTTGTAAATAAAAATGGTGCCGCTTGGCAGAATTGGACTGCCCCCTGAAGCTTACCATGCTTCTGTTCTACCACTGAACTAAAGCGGCGCACAAGTAGATTATACAATAAAATAATATAAAAATAAAGTATTAATTGACCTAGCACCATTAAAATAGTACAATTATTACAGGTGAGTATATGAAAACAGGCTTAGTTTTATCGGGCGGAGGATCTACAGGTGCCTATCAAATGGGAGTAATCGAAGCCTTGGAAGAGTTAAATATAAAATGTGATATCGTAGCTGGTACCTCAATTGGTTCAATTAATGGTGCCATGTACGTATCGGGAAATCTAGATAAAGCCAAAGAAATGTGGAATAATCTTAGCTTTAAAAGTATTTTCCCGGAAGATATTAAATATGAAAGTCAAAAAGACGAATTTGATGTCATCAAAAAATATATTAAGGTAGCTACTAAAGGTGGTATTGAACCAAGTAATTTAAAACAGAATTTAATCGAATCTATTGACCTAGATAAATTCTATAATTCAGATATTGATTATGGCTTAATTACCGTTAATTTTCCATCAATGAAGTCATTAAAATTAACCAAAAAAGAAATAAAAAGAGATGAATTATTTGATTATATCATTGCTTCATCAACCGTATTTCCTGTTTTTAAATTAAAAAAAATTAATAATAAAAGATATGTTGATGGCGGTGTAAGAGATACTATGCCATATGATCTAGCAATAAAAATGGGAGCTGACAAATTAATTATTGTGAATACCAGTTATTTCTTTAAGTATGCTAAAATACCCAAAAAGATTATGGATAAATATGATATTAAAATAATCAGACCTAAAAATAAAATGGGCCCATCTTTAATGTTCGAAGCAAAACAATCAATGAAGACAATTAAATATGGTTATAATGATACAATGAAGATATTTGGTAGATTATATGGCAATAAATATACCTTTAAAGAAGAGATTAAAGATTTATCTATTGCTGAAAATCTTGGCAGAATTTTTAAATTAGATGACACAAGAATTTATAGTTCAAATGAATACCATAAGAAGTTACTAAAAGCATTTGAAAAAATAGAATCAAAAAAACTAAAAAAGATTGAGAATTTAAGAAGCAAATTAAATCCTCAAGAAAGAATTCGTTTTATCTATAATAGAATAAATACTAATAAAGAAAAAGAAACAAGATTGTTTCACCGTGAATACTTATGTGCTAAATATCTTTATGATTTAACACATTAGTATTACATATATATAATTGAAAGGATGATTATATGCTTAAATTAATGAAAAATTTTACTAAGAAAGATGTTATGACAATCATAGCTTGCATCGTAATTATGATATTTCAAGTATGGATTGAATTGCGTCTTCCTGAATATATGAGTACAATTACAAGATTGATTCAAACATCGGGAAGTACTATCCCAGAAGTTTTAAAACAAGGTAGTCACATGTTATTATGTGCCTTTGGATCAATGGCTTCAGCCATTATGATTGGTTATTTAGCCAGTGGCTTATCTGCTAGTTTTTCTTTGGCACTTAGAGAAAAAGTATTCAAAAAAGTTCAAAAATTAGCAGAAGCTGAAATTAAAAAGTTCTCAACAAGCAGTTTAATAACTAGGACTACCAATGATGTTACCCAAATAGAAATGCTTATTTCCTTTGGACTTCAAGCATTAATAAAAGCACCAATTATGGCTGTTTGGGCGATATCTAAGATTTTAGGCAAAAGTATCGAATTAAGTTCTTTGGTTGGAGTAGGGGTAGTTATTTTACTTACAACAGTATTAACTATTATGACAATTGTTACTCCTAAATTTGAAATAATTCAAAAATTAACAGATAAATTAAATGCCACAACTAGAGAAAACCTAATGGGTATAAGAGTTGTTAGAGCATTTAATGCTGAAAAGTTTCAAACCAAAAGATTTAATGCTGCTAATGATGAAATGACTAATACTCATTTATTAGTTCAAAAAACATTTGCTTTCATGAGTCCAATCATGAACTTAGTTATGCATTCATTAACTATTGGTATCTATTTTATAGGCGCTCATTTAATAGTTAAAGTAGGTATGGTTGAAAAGATTAATTTGTTTAGTAATATGGTCGTATTTACTAGTTATGGGCTTCAGGTAATCATGTCCTTCTTAATGTTAACAATGATTTTTATGATTACTCCAAGAGCAAGAGTATCTGCTCGTCGTATTAATGAAGTTATCGAATCAGATGAGAGTATCAAAGACGGTAACGTAGATAGAAAAGAAGAAGAGGGAACCGTTGAGTTTAAGAATGTTTCATTCAAGTATCCTGATGCTGATGAATATATTCTAAAAGATATAAGTTTTAAAGTAAATAAAGGGGAAACAGTTGCATTTATTGGTTCGACTGGTTCTGGTAAATCAACGCTAATAAACCTAATCCCTAGATTTTATGATGTTACTGATGGAGAAATATTGGTAGATGGCATTAACGTCAAAGACTATAAACAGAATACGCTTCATAATATTATTGGTTATATTTCTCAAAGAGCATTTATGTTTACTGGTAGTGTCAAAGAAAACATCAGATTTGGTGATAATGGTAAAAAAGAGAGTACGAACGATGAAATAATGACAGCTTTAGATGTTGCTCAAGCCAGTGGCTTTGTAAAAGAAATGGATAAAGGTATTGATTCCCATATTGCTAGGGGAGGAACTAACATAAGCGGTGGTCAAAAACAAAGATTATCAATCGCTAGAGCCATTGCTAGAAACCCTGAAATCTATATCTTTGATGATACATTCTCAGCCCTAGATTATAAAACAGATGCTACCTTAAGAAAAGAATTAAAAAAACATACTAAAAGTGCTACTACACTAATCGTTGCGCAGCGTATCGGCACAATTATGAATGCCGACAAAATTGTTGTCTTAGATAAAGGAAAGTGTGTTGGTATTGGTACACATAAAGAATTATTAAATAATTGTCCTGTCTATAAAGAGATAGCGCTATCACAATTTAGAGAGGAGGAATTATAATGCCTAGACATTCACATAATGCACCTGAAAAGTCAAAAGATTTTAAAGGCTCAATGATTAAAATAATTAAAAGTTTAAAACCTTGGTCAACTGGTATTATTATATCAATTGCATTATCGTTCATTTCAGCTATTTTAGGTTTAATTACTCCTAATAAATTATCACAGTTAACAGATTACATAACTGAGGGAATAACTCCTAGAATTAATGAAGAAAAAATTAATGAGATAATGAATAATCCTAATATTCCAACTACTGATAAACAAGCGCTATTTAATATAATGATTACAAGTGACGGGAATATTATGAATAAGATAGATGAATTACCAAACTCTATCTATGAAGAAATTAAACCAGTTATGCATATGGAAAAAATTAAAAGTATTTCACTATTCTTAATTAGTCTAGTTATTCTTAGTTCACTATTTAATTTTACAGAACAAATAATAATGGCATATGTTTCTAATAATTATGCTAGAAAAGTAAGATTATCAATTACTAAGAAGATTAATAAATTGCCACTTAAGTATTTTGATACTCATGAAACTGGTGATATGTTATCGAGAATTACAAATGATGTTGATACCATGGGCCATAGTATGAATGAAAGTTTAGCATCCTTAGTCAATAGTTTTACTTTATTTGTTGGTTCTGTTACAATGATGTTTATTACTAATGCCACAATGGCCGTTGCTGGTATCCTTGCAAGTATTATCGGCTTTGCCTTTATGTTCTTCATTCTTAGTAAAAGTCAGAAATACTTCGTTGAAAGACAAGAGAGATTAGGCGATTTAAATGGATACATTGAAGAAATTTATAGTGCACACACCATTGTTAATGCGTATAATGGGATTAATGAAACAAATAATGAATTTGATAAATTAAATCATAAATTATATAGATGCAGTCGTATGAGTGAATTCCTATCAGGTATTATGCCTCCGATGATGGGCTTTGTTGGTAACCTAGGTTATGTTGCTATTTGTGTTGTCGGCGCTATTTTAACCACTAAAGGAATAATTTCCTTTGGAGTTATTATTGCCTTCATGATTTATGTCAGAATGTTTATCAATCCACTAAACCAAATCGCTCAAGGATTTACTACGATGCAATCAACAGCGGCTGCTGGTGAAAGAGTCTTTGAGTTCTTGGAAGAAACTGAAATGACTAGTGAAGCGGATTTGCCAAGCAAATTAGATAAAAATAATGTTAAAGGCAAAATTGAGTTTAATCACATTAAATTTGGCTACGACGAAAATAGAACAATTATTAAAGATTTTAGTGCTATTGCTAAACCAGGTAAAAAAATAGCTATTGTTGGACCTACTGGCGCCGGTAAAACCACTATGGTTAACTTACTAATGAAGTTTTATGAAATTAATGATGGCGATATTTTAATCGATGGCGTATCAACCAAAAAATTAACTAGAGAGAATATCCATGATCTATTTATTATGGTTCTTCAGGATACGTGGTTATTTGATGGAACTATTAAAGAAAATATCAAATATAATAATGAACATATCACTGATGATGAAGTTTGGGAAGCATGCAAAATCGTGGGTATTGATCATTTTATTAAAACCTTACCAAATGGTCTAGATGCTAAAATAGGGGAAAATGATACCATCAGTAGTGGTCAAAAACAATTGATAACTATCGCTCGTGGTATGTTAAAAAATGCTCCATTTCTAATCTTAGATGAAGCTACTAGTAACGTTGATACCCGTACTGAAGAACTAGTGGCAAATGCGATGGATAAACTAACCATAGGTAGAACAAGTTTCATCATAGCTCACAGATTATCAACCATTAAAAATGCTGATTTAATTCTTGTTATGAATGAAGGTAATATTGTGGAACAAGGTAATCACGAAGAACTAATGAAAAAGAATGGCTTTTATGCTAAACTTTATAATTCACAATTTGAATTATAATGTATAATAAAATTAGGTGATTTAATGAAAGAAATTATCGAATTATTAACTAAAAATAATGAAACCATTAGCACAATGGAATCATGTATTGGTGGTGGCATTGCCAATGCCATTACCAATATTGAAGGTGCTAGCGAAGTATTTAAATATTCTGCCATTACTTATGCTAATGAGTTTAAAATTAAAATGGGCGTATCAAAAGAAATAATTGATAAATACACTGTTTATAGCCAAGAAGTAGCCAATGAGATGAGCAAAAGAATAACCGAATTTACAAATTCTGATTATGGTATTGGCATAACTGGTAAATTAAATAGGGTAGATAGATTCAACCCATATGGACCAGATAATATTGTCTATATCAGTATCTATTCAAAAAAAGATGACAAATATTATAATGCAACAGTTGAATGCACCGAAGGTTCCAGAAAAGAAAATAAAGAATTAGTCATAAATACAGTTGTTTATCTACTAAAAGGGATAATTAAATAAGGAGGAAATATGTCAGTTGAATCAGTAAAAGCACATTTAAAAAAATATAATCTAGATACTAAAATAATAACTGTTCCTACTTCTAGCGCTACTGTTAAAGAAGCCGCTGAAGCCCTAGGAACCGAAGAAGCAAGAATAGCTAAAACATTATCATTTAAACTAAAAGATAAAAATATTTTAATTGTTGTCGCCGGCGATGTTAAAATAGATAATGCTAAGTATAAACAAACATTTAATGAAAAAGCCCACATGTTATCATTCGATGAAGTTGAAGAGATAACAGGGCATCCAGTTGGTGGAGTATGTCCATTCGGAGTAAAAGCAGGCGTAGAAATCTATCTAGACGAATCATTAAAAAGATTTGAAACCGTATATCCTGCTTGTGGAGCTACCAATAATGCCATTGAATTAACAATCCCCAAACTTGAAGAAACTACTAATTATAAAGAATGGGTAGATGTTTGTAAACCAAAAGAAATGTAATCGGAAGGAAATATCAAAATGAATATTAATGAAATAATGGATTATCTGTATACCGCTAAAAATAAAGACTTTAAATGCTATGACACCCTAAAAGCATTATTAGAAAAAGATGAAAAATTTAAAGAAACAATTACAAAAGGAATAAAAGAAAATAAAATATGGGGCTTTGACGAAGAATTGTGGTCAAAAATAGATAATCAAAATATGCGAAGCCCTCAAGTTAATAGTTTCACTGATGTTTTTAGAGATGGCTTTAATCAAGGATATTGCACCGTATGCGCTAAACAAGTAAGTTATTCCTTAAATACATGCAATTTATGCGGAGGTGTTTTGCCCATTTTAAAAGGTACCACTAACTGCCCTGAAGGTGCTCATACTTGGATAGAATATGAAAACACAGTTATTGATACCACATTAATGTTAATTATTGATAAAGAATATAGTAAAGAATTAGGCTATATTGAAGAAAATAGATATAACCCTAATGAAGATCCAATATATAGTAGAGCTAAAGATTTCACAAATGATATGACAATAAAAAGAAGATAACTAAGTTATCTTCTTATTGTTTGCGTCCACATTTCTTGCAGTATATAGAGTCTCCATCAATTGCTGCACCACAATGTTTACAACACATATCCCAAGATGAAAAACCATCATTTACTGCTCCAGATGTAATTTTTACACCTTCTTTGGCAATATTAGCACTTTTCGTAGCTAATTCCTTTAAAGTATCCTCGGATTCATCCATCATATATTTTGCAGCCTTTATTTGTCTACTCATCATTTTACCCCTAAATTTAGGACTAATCATTAATAAAAATGTAAGAATAAAGATACATACCGCAATTATAGGAACAACTATAAAAACTTTTTCCAAGTTATCACCTCAAAACAATTATATCATAAATAAAAAATATGATATAATATTTATGTAAAAAAGAATGGAGGAACAATGAAAATCTTAAAAAATGATTTAAAATGTGAACTTAATCTTAGAACAGAAAAAGATTTCCCTACGAAGTGAGTTGAATTTAGTGATCTTACACC
>CAZLQU010000037.1:0-10726 GCA_964561805.1 uncultured Muribaculaceae bacterium
GAATGTTGACTTAAAGTTTTCTTTTCTTATAATATCATTATCATTATTGATAATCAATGTTCCATTTAATCCATCAGTAATTTCCATCTTGGCTTTTAAAATATTTTCTCTACTTCCTAAATTACCAATGTGAGCAGTACCAATATTAGTAATAATAGCCATTGTTGGTTTAGCAATATTTGATAAAGTATGAATTTCACCTAAATGATTCATACCCATCTCCACAATCAAGGCCTCATGATCTTTAAGCCCTAATATTGTTAAAGGTAAACCAATGTGATTATTCATATTTCCCTTAGTACATAACGTTTTATAATGACTACTTACGACAGCATTAACCATATCCTTAACAGAGGTTTTACCGACGCTACCAGTAATAGCAATTACGGGAATATTATATAAACTTCTTTTATATTTTGCTAGTTCTTGAATAGCTTTAACTGAGTCGTCAACTAAAATAATAGCTATTTTTTCCTTTTTCTTTGGAAGAACAGATTCATCATCTAATATACAGACATTAGCACCTTTTTTAATTGCCTCTTTATAGAAATTATTTCCATTAAACACATCCCCCTTAATACCAACAAACACATCGCCCTTATTTAGTGAACGCGTATCGTTTGTGAAATTAATACATTTTGTATTTCCATTACCGCAAACAAGTTTACCATTACAAATACGCACTATATCTCTAACATAAAGCATATTATCACCTTCAACATATATTATATCATACTTCTATTTTCTTTCCTAAAAATAAAAAAAGTATACATTAAATGTACACTAATTATACTTATTATTATTTGTCATTACACAAAGAATATTAATAACAAAATCTAATTCACTATTATTTAAATAATCACAGTATTGACTAATCTTCTTAATTTTCTTTTCCTTAGATAATTCACCATCTTTACCTTCTAAATTGATTCCTAGTAACGTATCAATACTTATATTAAACTCTTCGGCAAGCCTTGTTAATACCTCAGCCGTTGGTAGTGATTTATTAGTTTCAATTCTTGATAAATTATTTCTATTAATTTTTAATATCTTAGCCATCTCTTCTTGACTAATATTATTGTTGTATCTAATATTTTTAATTTTAGTTCCCAAATCCATATATTTCACCTACAAATTAATTATAACCAAGCAGCATACATTTCCCCAATTTATTCTCAAAATATTACCATCATTGGTAATATTTTTACCAAAAATGTATCAAAATTATTATTATAAAATGATTGAAAAATCTTCATATTTGTTATATACTTATCATATATATAAAATTATTCCTATTGAATATTAAGAGAGGTTTATATATGAAAAGTAGTAGATTATTAAAAGTTTTTGAAGATTATATTAAAAAGATAGATATGAATAATGCTTATGCCAAAGCAAAATATTTTCACTCATTAAAATCAATGGACTTAGCTAGAAATATTGCTAGTGAATTAGGTATTTTTGATGAAGATGAAATTGTTATTATTGAACTAATTGCTTTATTTCATGATATTGGTAATTTTAATGAAGATGATCATAATTATTTAGATAATTCTGATGAAGATAGTACCATGAAATCAATCAATATCTTATTTGATGAAGGCTTAATTAGAAAAATTACTGAAGATACTAAATATGATAATTTAGTAAAATTAGCAATTTTCTGCCATAATAAAGATGGACTTCCAAAGAATATTGATGAAAAGACCGTATGCATCTGTAATATTATCAAAGATGTTTATCGTATTGAAGAATTACATATGGCTATTAACTATCCATATGTTGATAATCGCATTAATGAGTATCCAACAAACGAAGTATATGATGAATTTAAACAATTCAAAGAAGTTAAAAATAAAATGTCAGATAATAATGCCGATAATGTATTAATTGTCTTATCACATTTATTTGGCTTAAATTATAAAGTAAGTTATAATTTGGTTAAAGAAAAGGGATACATTGAAAAGATTATTGATTCATTAGTCGTAGATGATAAAAAGATTGAAAAATTCTTTATTCAAATCGAAAGTGTTTTAAAGAATTATTTGCAAAAGAAAATAAATTAACTTGCAAAATATAAATAAAGTGTTATAATACATACATGTTTTAAAAACAAGGACCAAGAGGAGTAAGATCTATTTAATATGTAGAGAGTTAGTGGATGGTGAAAACTAGCAATTAAATAATCTGAAGGTAGCTTGTGAGTTGCCTATCTGAATTAAGTAGGATATGCCGTTAACTGCGTTAAAGTATCAAGTGATAGCTAGTCTATAAGAAAGGTGGTACCACGGTATTTCCGCCCTTTCATTATAGACTTTTTATTTTGTAGAAAGGATTGATATCATGAATTATTTTGATGAGTACACTAAAAAATTTGATATGACTGTACCAGAAATTGAATATAAATACCATCATAGTTACAGGGTTATGGATAATATGGTTGTTATCGCTAAAAGTTTAAGTTTACCACCAAAAGATTTAGAGGTAGCAAAATGCATCGGTTTATTTCATGATATCGGTCGTTTTGAACAATTTAAACAATACAAGTCATTTAAAGATATTGAAATGGATCATGGCGATTTTGGTGAAAAAGTCTTAAGAGAAAGTGATGCCTTAAAACATTTTGATATTCCTAAAGAAGATTATGAAGTTATATATACAGCTATCAGAAACCACAATAAATATGAAATTGAAGATAATTTATCTAAAAGAGCCTTAATGTTTACTAAAATGATTAGAGATGCTGATAAATTAGATATTTTATATGCCTTAGGAAATCCAGAAATCAAATGGATAATAGCGGAAGATAATAATGAAATTAGTCCACGGGTGAGCGAGGCTTTCTTTAGTAATCGGCAAATTAAATCAAGCTATAACAACAATAAGAATGAAGATTTAGTTGATATATTCTCTTTTGCTTATGATATAAATTTCAAAGTAAGTTTTGACATTATTAAAAATGAACACTATTATCAAAAAATATATCAAAGATTAATTAATAAAGAATTGTTTAAATCATATTTTGAACATATAACAAAATATATTGATGAAAGGACTGAATAATATGTTAGATAAAAAATATAACCACGAATTAGTTGAACAAGATAAATATCAAAAATGGTTAAAAAAAGACTATTTTAAATGTGAAGAAAATTCAGATAAAGCGCCATATTGTATCGTTTTACCACCACCAAATGTAACGGGTGTCTTACACTTAGGACATGCTTGGGATGTAACCTTACAAGATATTATTATTAGATACAAAAAGATGGAAGGGTATGATACTTTCTGGTTACCTGGAATGGATCATGCTGCTATTGCAACTGAAGCAAAAGTTGTTAAAAGATTAAAAGATAAAGGTATCGATAAATATGAGTATGGCCGCGAAAAGTTTCTAGAAGCTTGCTGGGATTGGACTCATGAACACGGAGATATCATCAGGGAACAATGGGCAAAGTTAGGAATTGCTCTAGATTATAACAAAGAGCGTTTTACCTTAGATGAAGGGTTATCAAAAGCGGTAAGGAAAGTATTCGTTGATTATTACAATGAAGGTTTGATTTATCGTGGAGAAAGAATCATTAACTGGGATCCAGTGGCTAAAACAGCCCTTTCTAACGAAGAAGTTATTTATGGTGAAGAAAAAGGTGCATTTTACCATATCAAATATATGCTAGAGGGTTCAAACGATAAATATATTGATGTTGCCACGACTAGACCTGAAACTCTATTTGGTGATACTGCTGTTGCTGTTAATGAATTAGATGAAAGATATACTGACTTTGTTGGTAAAAATGTTATCTTACCACTAGTTAATAAGCCAATTCCTGTTATTACTGATGAACATGCTGATATGACTAAAGGAACTGGTGCTGTTAAAATAACTCCAGCTCATGACCCAAATGACTTTGAAGTAGGTAACCGTCATAACCTAGAAAGAATTGTTATTATGAATGACGATGCAACAATGAATGAACTTACTGGTAAATATAACGGAATGACAAGAGAAGCGTGCCGTGAAGCAGTAGTAAAAGATCTGGACGCATAAGGATTATTACTAACAGTTGAACCATTAGTTCATGAAGTTGGACATTCTGAAAGAACTGGAGTTATGGTTGAACCAATGATTAAAAAGCAATGGTTTGTTAAGATGCGTCCTCTTGCTGATACTGTTCTAGATACTCAAAAGAAAAAAGATGAAAAAGTAAATTTTATTCCAGCTAGATATGAAAAGACGATGAATCACTGGATGGAAATAACATACGATTGGTGTATTTCAAGACAATTATGGTGGGGTCATCGAATTCCAGCTTGGTATAAAGGCGACGAAATCTATGTAGGCATGGAGGCACCAAAAGAAGATGGTTGGGTACAAGATACTGATGTATTAGATACTTGGTTTTCTAGTGCCTTATGGCCATTTGCTACCTTAGGCTGGCCCGATAATACTAAATTGCTAGAAAAATATTATCCAAATCAATGCTTAGTAACTGGTTATGATATTATCCCATTCTGGGTATGTCGAATGACTTTCCAAGGAGAAAAGTTATTAGGCAAAAGACCTTTCGAAGATTGCTTAATCCATGGCTTAATTAGAGATAAACAAGGTAGAAAATTCTCTAAATCATTAGGTAATGGAATAGACCCATTTGATATGGTTAATTTGTACGGAGCAGATGCCCTAAGATATTATCTAGCTACTGATGTAGCTCCAGGTACTGATATGCGCTTTGATGAAGAAAAAATAAAAGCTACTTGGAACTTCATAAATAAAATTTGGAATGCTTCAAGATTCGTATTATCAAATATTGAAGACCTAAAAGAAATTAAGTTAGAAAACCTAAAACCAGAAGACAAATGGATTCTAACAAAATTTGAAAATACTGTTCATAATACCAAAAAATTTATGGATAAATATCAATTTAATAATGCTGGTTCTATTATATATGAATTTACATGGAATTATTTCTGCGACTACTATATTGAAATGGCTAAGTATTCATTAGATAAAGAAAGCAAAAAATCGACACTATGTTTTGTCCTAACTGGCATCTTAAAACTATTACAACCATTTATGCCATATGTAACAGATGAAATATATTCTATGTTACCAGTAAAAGAAGCCGAAGACATTATGATATCAACATATCCAAAATATGATAAAAAATTAGTATTTACTACTGAAGAAAAAGCCGTTGATGATGCTGTTGAATTTATCAAATCATTTAGAAATATTAAAGCTGAAAATAATATTACTAAAGAAATGAAAGTTATGTTTGATACTACTGATGATAATGATTTAATCGTTAAAATGCTAAAATTAGATGATAATTTAGTAGATAAACCATTAGGCATTAAAGCATATAAAGTATTCTCAAGTAGAGTAAAAGCTACAATCTTTTTCGAGAAAGCTGAAACGGAAGCTGATAAAATTGCCAAAGAAGCACAAATTAAGCTTCTAACTGATTCTATTGCAAGAAGAGAAAAGCTTTTAGCAAATGAAAACTATGTTAATAAAGCTCCAACTAATATCGTCGAATTAGATCGTAAGAAACTAGCTGAAGAAAAACAAAAATTAGCTGAATTATTAAAATAAAAGAAGGATAATTAATCCTTCTTTTTATTAAAATCATCTTTTGTGATATACATATAAATAATATCATGATATTTTCCTTCGGCATAACGGCTATTTGGCCATACACCAAACTCTTTAAAGCCACATTTCTTATATGCCTTTTGAGCTCTTATGTTAAAACTATATACTCTTAACATAATATTATTTAAATTAAGGTAATTAAATCCAAAATCTAAAAGTAACATAATAGCCTCGCTGCCATAACCTTTGGATAGATGATTTTCTTCACCAATAAATATACCTAATTCGGCAGTTCTATCGATATTATTAACATGCTCTAAACTAATTGTTCCGATAAGTTCATCCGTCTTGTTATCGACAATTGCAAAATGGTATCCATCGCTGTTTTGCTTAAGATATTCTATTTCACTTTCTAAACTTATTACATTCGTATAGTTTTGAACATATTTAGCAATTTCGTAATTGTTTAGCCATTTAGCATATTTTTCTGCATCTTCAAGGCTTCTTGGTGACAAATATACCTTTTCTCCAACGATTTTTCTAAAGTGCATAAACCATCTCCTCCTTTCTGTGATTACAAAAAAACACGTAATCACCCATAGTTAGTGACTCCGTATTAAACGTGTAGGCTAAGCCCTATATAGCTAGGTATAAAACCACATATATACTCACAACTTGATAATATTATATCATATTGCTATATAAAGTCAAATAATGCATATAATTAAGTATGAATAAACATAAATTATTGATCATTTTTGCCTTCATTTTATTAGTTATTTTAATTTCAAAAGTATATGCTAATACTAATGAACAAACACTTTTAGGTAAAACCATTTATCTAGATCCAGGACACGGTGGCATTGATAGTGGTACTACCTATAAAAAAATCTATGAAAAAGATATCAATTTGCTTCTTTGCAAAAAATTAAAGAAAGCTCTTGAAGAAAAAGGAGCAACTGTTTACCTAACCAGAGAAACTGATAAAGATTTGGCCTTAAATAATGCAAAAAACAGAAAAAGAAGTGATTTGATAGGTAGAGCCTATCTCATTAACAAAACAAAACCAGATATGTATCTTTCAATTCATATCAATTATTTATCCCAAGCCAAGTATAAAGGATTACAGATTTTCTACAACAATAAAAATAAAGAAAACCAAGTGATTGCTGAATCTCTAACAAAATATATTAGAGAAAAAACTTGGAATGTTAGAAGCCCAAAATATAATAACACTTATTATATGTATAAAAACATTTTTCCCCCAGGAGTCTTAATTGAAGTAGGCTTTTTATCAAACCCTGATGATAGATACCGTTTAACTCATGAAAAATATCAAGATCAGATTGTTAACAATATTACTTATGCTATTGATAAGTATTTTCAAGAAAAAAGATAAAAAGTCTTTTTTTTTACCCCTTTTTATGATATACTCATAATAGTAGGTAAGTAGGCAAAGGAGGTAAATATGAATAAATTAAAACAATTGGTAATAGCACCAATCTTATTTGTATTGCTTCCAAATGCTATTTATGCAGATTGTACTCCTGAAGAAAAAAAACATTTTAGCGAAATTGAAAAAGAGTATACAGTATCATATGAATATAAACGCGATGAAGATTCATACACGATTAACTTATATAACCCCGAGCCAGATAATTATGATTATGTGCTGTATGGCTCTGAAACACTAAGAACTAACTGTAGAGAGATAAATAAGAATGAGGCAACATGCGAGAATTTACCTAATGTAAATTACTATTTTGAGATTATTGGTATTACTGATACTTGCGATAGCACACTTAAAGAGATTTATTTAGATCTATCTAAACAAAATAAATATTGGAACGATCCATTATGTGAAGGAATCGAAGACTTTGTTTTATGTCAACCAACATATGATAAAGAAATCGATTATGATACCTTTGTCTCAAGAGTAAATACCTACAAGAAAACAAAGCAAAGAGAAGCAACAAAAGAAGAAGAGGGAAAGAAATCTAATGGTGTAATCGATAAAGTTACAAATTTCTTAAAAGAAAATCTATTTCAAATAATTATTTCAGTCGTATTTGTAATAGCAATTGTCGTAACAGTTATTCTAACCGCTAAATCAATAAGAAAGAGTAGGCGATTAGAATGATAAAAAAGAGAATCAACCTATTAGTATTTAGCTTACTTATATTCTTATCCTTTAATGTAGTTGCATATGCACTTGGTCATTCGTGGCCAGGAGATGAAAGTGCTGGAGAAACTAAAGTAGAATATTCAATGGGGAGTGAAGATGGATATGAATATATCTGCTCATACAAATACAAAATTAAGATAAGGGATTATACTACTTTAAACATCTACGATAAAGAAAATCGTGAAATAAATACTAGTAGTTTATCACCAACCGTAAATGTTTTAGCTGGAACTTCAGTTGGCGTATACATTCATGAAACAAAAACAATATCATGGGAAGAGCCTCAGGTTACAGTAAAAAAAACTCCTCCACCAACGTATTATTGTGGTGGAACGTATACCGGAAAAGAACAGAACTGTACCGTGGATAAAAACTGCAATGATGGAATATTGAATCGCGGGAACTTGCTAAATTTTATTACACCACGTAAGTCATTATATAGAATCGGTGGAGAGTGTATTGTATGTAGTGGAATAAAAAAGTGTTCTGATTTTGGCCTTTCTGTTTGTGACAGTAAACCTGGATGTAGCAAGAAAAAAGTAGAAGGAGATGCAACAACAACAACTGATGACCCATGGTTTAGCACATGCAAAGAAGCTGCTGACGAAGCTGCAAAAAAATCTGCAAAAAGGAATATGGGTGCATCATATAGCCTAATATTACAAAATGCAAATGATATAAAGAGTAGTACAGGCCTTGCTACAATTTCAGGTACTGGTGGATGCAGCGGAGAAAATCCAATAAATTGTAGTTATAATTATGAGCCATCAAAAGTGTGCATGAATCCGAAAACTGCCAATGTAACATACAAGACAGGTAGTGATGCTAGTTGCGGTAGTGATGATTTTACTATTCCAAATGATGGTAGCCCATCACATTGGCACTACTTTGTACCACTAAATGCTAAAAGTACTGATACATTTGTATTAACCTTGGGAGCTAACGGAAACAGTGCCAATAAAACAGTTAATCAGTGTACTACATTCATAGACCTATATGACGATTACAGAGACTGGATGGTTAGAAAAAATGGCACAATCCTTACTGGAGATTCAAAGGGCGATGATAAAAACACTGTCAAAGCTGATGGCGGCTGTAAAGCTGCTTCAAATGTCAGAATCGGCGTAGACCAAAAATTCTATCATGAAGAAGGAAATAAAACTAAGATTATCGAAGGATATGAGCTATTCTATAGACCAATAGATATTAGTAATCCATTTCCTAATGGATTAAGTAGTGATAGTTATTGGAAGGGTTTAATTAGCGGAACTAAGATTCAAACTACTAATGCATCTGGTGTAACTAAGAAATATGACCTAAAAGACTCATTCAAGGAAATTACTTATAGTATTTATAATATACCGGCAAACGATATAAGAAGATATAATCGAAATAATTATTATACTAGTTGGCAAGGCATGAGTAATGACGGAACAAGCAGGTTTGTATCGACATATAACATGCGAAAGGGTAAAGCCGATTATTACAAACTAGGTTGCGGCCCGGCTAATAGTGATTGGAGGGAGTGTAAGTAATGAAATGGTCATTTGCTTCCGTTGGTCTAATCATTATGGGCCTATTCGGACTATTAATTATCTTATTATTTAATGAAATAACAATTAGTAATGAACAAGATTACTATACACTAAAAGAAGCTACGGAGGCCGCAATGGTTGATGCCATTGATGTTGCCTATTACCGTTTAACTGGTGAAATCAAAATGAGTAAAGAAAAATTTGTTGAAAATTTCACCAGAAGATTTACTGAAACATCGACATTTGGTCAAGGCAATTATGGCATAGAATTCTATCAAATAATTGAATACCCAGCCAAAGTAAGTTTACGAGTCGTCGACAGAACCAATACTTACAATATCTATAACACTTATAGTGTTGATATAGATGCCACAGAGGCTACGATAGTTAATGAATTATCGGCAATCTTGGATGGTAAGAAATAAAAGGAGAAAGGAAGGAAAAAAATGAAAGGATTAAATAAATTTTTAAGGAACAAAAATACAGTAACGATTTTAGGAGTATTAGCCTGCATTGCTATATTATTCGTAGGTTATAATATTCGTATTAATCAAAAAACTGCACTTGTAACTGTATACTATGCAAATCAAACTATTCAACCTAAAACTAAAATAACTGAAGATATGGTATCACGTACTCAAGTGCCAAAATCATTTATACTTGGAGATTATTACAAAAATTATGAAAATATCATAGGTAAATATAGTAACTATAATACTATGATTGCTGAAGGCAGCTTATTCTACACAGATTTGTTAGTTGAAGAAGCAAATCTTCCAGATGCTATCTTCTATGATATTAATGAAGGAGAAAGAGTAGTTAGCTTTCCAGTTACTACCGCATTAACTTATGGCAATTCAATTATGCCAGGAAATATCGTTGATATCTACGTTAAGTTAATTGATGGTTCTGGTAAAGTTGTTTATGGTGAATTCTATGAAAACATTGAAACATTAGCTGTTAAAGACAGTAATGGTAAAAACGTTTTCGAAAATACTGAGGAAGAAAGAACGCCAGCTTACTTATACTTCTCATTACCTGAAGCAAAATATTTATTATTCTCTTCATTAAATTACATCAGTGATAATTCTAAAGAAGGGGATATTGAAGTTGTTATTGTTCCAAATACTGCTAAATTTGATGCTAAAGATCCATTAGCTACTGAAGTAACTAGTGATTACCTATATGATTATGTTCTTGATAGAATTAGTCAAATCGATGATCAAAAAGAATTATATGAAGAATTACTAAACGAAATGGAACAACTAGAACTTGAAAAGAAACAAAATAATGGATAATTAAAAAAGAAAATAATAAAAAGGAGGTTACGTATGGACGCCCAGTTCCAACAGGTCGATTTTGGACCATTAAAACAATTTTTAGATAATGATGATGTAACCGATATATCAT
>CAZLQU010000038.1:0-3970 GCA_964561805.1 uncultured Muribaculaceae bacterium
CAATTGTTTCATCAGCCGTCGTTGGAAACGAGTCTATTAATTCAGTTGTTTTTGTATTGTTATATATTCCAAAAGCTTGATCATAAATATTATATGTATAAGAAGAACAAACAGCATATTTCATATCTTGACTAGTAGCTTCTTCTGGCGGCATATTTCCCCTTGATTCTTTACCACTATTATATTGAATATAACGTCCACGAATATAATAATCTTTCATTATTTCCTGAATAGTTTTAACTGCTTCATCATATTCAATCTCATCATCAGCTAGTACTATCGTGCAAGGAAGTAACAACATTATCATTAACAATGCCATCTTTTTCATAATATCACCTATTATCTAATAATATTATACTATAAAAATAATAAATAAAATATATCATTTTATAAGATATCTTTTATTTTTTTAAAATAACAATGCTTTTATTATTAAAATTAATTTTTTTAACAATTTCATTTAACTCATCTAAATTTAAAGATCTAATAATACCAACAATATCGGTCTCTATTTTGTTATCAAAAATAATGTTATCGACAATCATGTCATTTATCATTTCGACATTTTCATAACTAAATATCTCATTACTAATTAATACTTTTTTCTTTCTTTCTAAATCATTCTCAGTTATTTTGATATTTTTTAAATTATCATCGATTCTCTTAATTAATTCTTCATACTTCTCGCCATTATTGATAAGTGAAATGATAAAATGACTATCGATATTTAATATATTATAAAAAAGTGTCCCCGTAATTATTCCATCACGCTTACATTCTTCATCAAACATAGAAGTATCACCAAACAATAAATTAAAGAGAATAAACATATAAATACTAAGCTTACGCTTATCGATCTTAGCAATATTTGTTGGTATTTTAATCGAATATGCCATCTTAGGAATATTCGTATTACATTTAACTATCTCTTTTTCCTTAACTATTTTATCAGGTTCTATAGGCATTTTTAATTTATCAATTTGTACTTTATCAAACTTTTTCTTATCTTGATTATCTTTTATTACTTTAAGAATTTCATCTTGGTTGAAATTTCCTGTCACCACTAAAAACATATTACTTGGATTATAAAATCTATTGTAACAAGTTTCTAGCATTTTTCTAGTAATACTTTTAACTTCTTTTTTTGTTCCAATAATGCTTTCTTTAAAAGGATTATTCTTAATTGTATTAAGTCTAATCTTATCATATAAAATATCACTTGGTCTATCATTGCACATATTTATCTCTTGAATGATTATTCCTTTTTCAGATTCAACATTCTCATCAGTTAAATATAGATTTTGGACAAAATCTAATAAATAATTAATATTTTCTTTTAACTTGCCAACTCCAGAAAATAAATAAGTCGTATTTTTAAAAGTCGTATAAGCATTAGATAGAGCACCATTGGCCCCGTAAAATTCTTCCGGTTGTGGTCCATCCTTTTGTGCAAAAACTTTATGCTCTAAAAAGTGAGCAATTCCATTAGGCATCTTAACTATTTTTCCAGATTCATCACGAAACTCATTATAAATAGAGCCATACTTAGTAGTTAAAGTAACATAATTATTACTCATATTCTTATTTGTATATAAGTAGACATCCAATCCATTAGCAAGTTTTTCATAATATATATCTTCATTTATTTTATTTATCGTTATCTTTTTCATCTTGCCCCTCCAAAATAAATAATGTATGTATGTGTATTTTCTTACTAACAGTTATAATGTCTTCCCTCGTTACTTTATCAATATTCTTAATTCTTTCACAGGCATCTGGTGAATTAACTAATACTTTAGCATAATAATTAGTAATAATACCCATTGGTGTATCTAAACTTGCTTTAATGGCTGAAATCATTGTTTCTTTGGCACTAAGAAACTTGTCATTATCAAATTTCCCTTTGCTAATATCCGTTAAACTTTTTTGAATCATCTTACTCACATTTTCACTATTACCATGTTCTATCCCCGAGTATATCATTAGTAAATTATCATATGATTTTACAAAAGCATTCACGTAGTATGCATAAGAATTCTTTTCTCTAACAGCATCAAAAAGTATTGAATTAGCTGTTCCCCCTAACATCTCTGTTAATACTGGCATTACATATTTTCTTTCCTTATCAGTAAGTCCTCGTAAATTACAAAGAAATGCTAATTGCGTTTGATTAACATCATCCGTTTCATGATACTCAAGTATTTTTTTATTATTAGTTAATTCTGGAGTAATCAAATCAATTTTTTGTTTATGATAAGTTGTTATCTTAAAGTATTCTCTAAAGAGATTCTTGATAGCAGCATCCGCTACATCACCAACGACATAAACATCAACTATATCATTTTTAATAACACTATCATAATACTTTTTAATGTCTTCACAAGTTATTTTTTCTAAATCATCTAAATATCCATAGGCATTATAAGCGTATGGCATATCACCGGTTGTTTCTAGTAATTTAGATAGTGCATATTTAACCTTATTATCTTTAAGACTATTGATGCTTTTCTCAATCTTTTTCTTACATTTTGGGATATCACTATCTAATTTTGGATTAAATAGTAAATCCAAAAAGAACTTAATTGATTCCGCATTCATTCCCTTTTCTGTGTAACATTCATTTAAAAAGCGTGTTTTAAAAGTCATAATAGCATAATTACCAACTCTATAATTAGCAGCTACTAATTTAAGATCATATAAATCCTCTGTAGCCATAATTAAACTTCTCTCAGTTGGATAATTATATGTGGCATTAACCATTAATTCTTTAAGTAAATTTCTAATTGTTATTTCATCTTTTTTAATCTTTCTGCGAAAAGCTACCCCCACGGTAACTGTTTTAAATTTATCAGTTTTAATAATATGCAAGTTATACGCATTCATATCATAACAAGTATATTTCATATTCCCTCGCTCTCGCTATTTATTATTAACAATATTTATAGTTTTAAACTACTATCAAGTGCTAAAGTAATCATATCATTTAGTTTCTTTTCACGTTCCAAGCTACTTAATTTTTCTTCTGAAAAGAATAAATCAGATACCGTCAATAAAGCAGTAGCTTTCTTATTAAACTTTCTCGCATTATTAAATAATGCAAAAGTTTCCATTTCGATTCCTAACACATCTTTCTCTTTGCTTCTTACCTCATAATCATATTCTTTTTCATAAAAAGCATCTACGCAATATATATTGCCTTTAACTATTTTTTGATTATTATTTTTAGCTGTGCTTTCAATAATATTATTTAAAGTAATATCTGCTTTAACTAGCCTATCTTTACTTCCATCAAGTTCTTTAGCATAATCACTTTCACTGTATGATCCTGTTACTAAAATAACATCATTTAATTCTAACTTCTTGTTATATGCTCCACAAGAACCAATTCTAATAATTGCTTCGACATCATATTCTTTGAATAATTCATATGAATATATTCCCATACTTGGACACCCCATTCCTGATGGAAATATTGTTACTAGTTTGTCCTTGTAGTATCCCGTATAAGCCGTCATTCCTCTAACACTATTAACTAACTTATAATCCTTTAAAAAGTTCTTTGCAATATATTCACTTCTTTTAGGATCACCCGGCATTAAAACAACTTTTGCAATCTCATCTTTCTTGCTTTCAATATGCACTGTAGCCATAATTATCACTCTCCAATATTATTATACCTAAAATTACCATTTATGTCTATTTTTGATATCTATATTTTATCATTATCATTAAAACTATAATAACTACTATTACCGATAATTATATGATCAAGCAATTTTATACCATGAATAATACCAATTTCTTTAATTCTTAGTGTTAACATCATATCTTCCTTACTTGGATTAACATCTCCAGATGGATGATTATGAACACATATTATTCCACTTGCTGATAATAAATAAGCTTCTTTAAATATTTCTCTTGGATTAGCAACCGAATTATTAACCGTTCCAATAAATAAACATTTCTT
>CAZLQU010000038.1:3980-10469 GCA_964561805.1 uncultured Muribaculaceae bacterium
AAATAAGCCCCTTTTGAATCCAAATAAACACAGTAAAAGTATTCTTGTTTTTTATCACCAATAATATTTTTAAAATATTCATATACTGATAAAGCATTATTAAGCTTTATTTTTTTATGATTATCATTTATGTATACTCGTCTACCTAGTTCAATCGCTGCCTTTAATTCGGTTGCTTTAACTTTACCTATTCCTGGAATATTAGTTAAATAAGACAAACCAATATCCCTTAATTTGCTAATATCCCCAATCTCAGTAAGTAACTTTAATGCTACTTCCTTAACACTATATTCCTTATTTCCAGTCTTTAAAATAATGGCAATTAATTCCTCATCACTTAAGTTTTCACTCCCATAATTATATAATCTTTCCCTTGGCTTATCACTATTAGGTATCTTTTTAAAATCTATCATTATTCACCTCATACAAGTTCATACGTAGTTTCATATATATTTTATATCCCTTCATTAATAATATTCGAAAGAAAAAGAGTGCTTTACTTTTTATGTATAAATATTTACCAAAGATTATTATAATATTACCAAAAAGAAGTAAAAAAAAGAATGACATAAGTCATTCATTTATTATGTAGTAAAGGTTGAAGTTAATGTATTACCACTTGTCGAAGCAAATGAAAGTTGTCCAGTATATGATTTATTTTGATCATTAATTTGATTACTTCCTGGATCACTTATCCATATAACTAAATAAACATCCACTGTATTAACACTAACCGAACCATTTTCTAAAAATAATGTTACATTACTTCCACTAGATTCAAAATAATTGATCGCATTTGTATTATTATTAACGGTACCAATATCACTAAGTGCCGTATAAGTATTTCCATTAAGCGTGTACAAACGATATTTTAAGTTACTAGTCGTATATGTTGAACTAACAGTCTTCATATTACCAACCATATTTTGAGCACTACCACTATTCGTAAATCTCAAACGATATAATGAGCACAAACTATATCCTCTTGTATCCTCACACACATGTGTGCTATTAAGTGATTGTACAACCAAATTATCCACTACCGGTATCAAATTACCACTTCTAATAGTTGTCGCTTCAAGATTTACATCAAAGTTATAAGTAGATCCACCAATCGTCGTATTATTATTTGCTGTTCCTACCGATAAATATGCAAAAGTGCCACCAATAATGGTAAATATTAAGCTCGCTACAAACAATGTAATTATAAATGTTTTTTGAAACTTTTCATCCATAATTATCACTCCTTAAATTATGCCGAAAACGTACCAGTTACCTGTGTACCAACTGAAGCAAAATAAGTAACATTAGCATTAAAATGGCCATTAGAATCAGTATTATCTTGTTCATAACTCATATTAGGTAACCACACAATTAAAGTAAACTCTTTTGATTCATCTTTATCCAATGTAAAACTATTACCCAAACTCTGATCAGTTCCCGTAATAACTGTAGTTGTATCCTGATAAACATTACCATCTTCATCTAATAAACGATATTTAAAATTGGTAATGTCTTGCAATGTGAAATTAATTGTGCCACTATACACAGTTTTAGTACCATGATTTTCAACGGTCATTGTGTAAGCACTACATGCTCCACGATCATACATATCCACACAATTATTATTATATGCCGCACTAATATCACTATCATTTGTTGGTATCAAAGGTTTACCTGTATACAAAGGTAAAATATCTAACCTAATATCAAATATAGCTGCTTCCATTCCGACTGCTCCCTCACCACTTGATGCACTAACATTAAAATAAGCAAATGTCGAACCAACTAAAATAACCAAAAAAGTTATAATTGACATAATTAACATAAATCTATTAGGTTTCATTCCATATCACCTACTATAATAATATTACCAAAAAATTAACTAAATTGCAAGAAATTAAGCAAAGAAAAAAGATTAATGTTGATGACATTAATCTTTTATTATCATTTCTTTTATTATTATGATGTAAATGTAGAAGTTACTTGACCACTACCAGCACCTTCAAATGTTACTGTACCAGTAAATGATTGATTAGCATCAGTTGAATCTTGTGCACTATTAGTTTCTTCAAGCCATACAACTACATAATAAGTTTTACTAGCATTAGTTTGACCCTGTGGATCTAATGTAGGATTATCTATAGACACTGCACTACCAGCTGCTTTAGCTACAACGCCCCCAGTAGGAACAGCAGTTGCAGAATCTAATAGACCCCAATGCATATTGGTATTAGCATTTCCTGCGCTTAAGTTAAGCGTGCCTGTTGTAGCTACTGAAGAACTACCAGTATTACCAATTTGAATTGAATATACTTTACATACAGTGTTACCATGACCATCAACACAAGATTTACCACCTGTACCAGTAATTGCACTTTGTAAAGCAGTTCCAAGTTGTGGTACTAATGCACCATTTGCAGTAGTAGTTACATCAGTTACCGTTAATGATAACCCGCCACCAGAACCAGTAGTACCAGTAATTGTTGTACTATTATTAGCAGCAGTTGCACTGAAGTATGCAAATGTTGCACCAATGATAGCTACGATTAATGTTGCTACACCAATAACTCCATAGAATATTCCTTGTCCGTTTTTGTTTTCCATTTCTTTCTATATCCTCCTTACTATCTAAATGATATCAAAATTTTAGTTAAAAATCAATATCATTTGATGATTTTTTTAATATTTTTTACACTTTTATTGTATATAGTTTTCTGAAACTATCGGTACATCTGCCTTTTCGTTGTTAGTTAACCCCATTGTTGGAAGAATAATATCGTTATTTTCTTCTGTTGCTTCTTCTATTTGTGATAAGACATTTGTTGGTTTAACAGTACCTATATTATCAACTTTTGGCATATCAGAAACAACACCATCTTCTTTTTCTTTTGATTTTGCAAGTTCTATATCATTATCATCTAAGAATGGATCTTTTTCACTAAATAAATCGATTGTTTCTTCTTTTGGTTCCTCGATAAATATTTCTGTTGGAACTGATATATTATCATCCATATTTATCTTAATTTCATTAGTATCTTCAGTTTCCAAATTAATTGTTACGTCACTTGGAGTATCCAAAAATACATCATCGCTAGTATCAGCTGTACTATTATTAGCATCAAGTGTTACTAAATCTTCTTTAAAATTAATTTCTTCTTTTGCTTTTTCTTCCGCTAAAGCTTTTTCTGCTTCGGCTAATTTATCACGTTTTGTATTAAATTTCTTAGGTTCTAAGACAATAACTACTTTCTTCATGACAAGTTTAGCTGTATCACTAGCTTTATTTACATCTAATTTAACTGGTTCAGCTACTCTTACAACCATATTACTTGGTTTATCAGAATTATTTTCTTTATTTTCCTTAATTACTCCTTCGTGAATCTCTTCTTCAACTGGTAAATCTATTTTTTCTATTTCTTTTTTATTAACAGCAAATTCATTTAATAAGTTTACTATTTCATCACGGTTATTAGCGGCATCTAATTCCTCTAATCTATTTTCTGCTTCCGTTATTTGTAAAATTAATTTATCAATATTTTCAATATTAATCTTTTGTGATTTTATAATACTAAATTGTTCTGTACATAGTCTTTTAAAGAATTCTAAAATATCACGGTCATTAACTTCTAATTCACGCCTTTTTGATACTCTTTCAGTTAAAATTCTATCGATATCTTCACGTTTTTGATATAACATATCATAACTATTTTGCTTATCTAGTACTAATTTATAAATATTTAAAATATATTTCTTTTCTAATTCTCCATAATAATCTCTTTTAGCATCACCTACATATGATAAATATTCTTCTCTTTCAGCGCCACTAATACCGGCATCTTTTAAAGCATCATATGAAGATATAAACGTATTCATAACTTCCAATTTATCCTTTAAATTAACTTCAATTTTAACAAGTTCGCCATCAATATCAGTATAATTTAAAGTTGAATAATATGGATCATTAGCAATTACTTTATTAAATTCATCAATTAATTCATCTTCCAATTTTGAATTAATTATTTCACTGCCAGCTTTACTTTCATATTTTTCTTCTAAAGAATCACGTAGTTTTTTTAATTTTTCAGTTGTTTCTTCAATTTCTTTCGTATTATTTAAGTATTCATCTATATTAGCTAGTCTAATGCGTAAATCATCTAATTCATCTTGTTTTTCAATCTTTGGTAAATCGTCTAAAAAATTAGCTGTAATTTTGATATAATCATCGGTAAATTCGTTTCTTTCATCAATTCTTTTTTGAATAAAATCAATTAATTCATGCAGTCTATTAGCTTCATCCTCTAAAGTTGTTGTCATATACATTTTACCTGCTAATAACTCAACATATTCTTTATTTCTAATATCATCGACTTCTCTAGCTGCTTTTTCATAATTCTTTAAAGTTGTTTCTTTATCCTCTATATTACCTAACATAATACTTGTTCTAAGTATTTTAAATTTCTTTTCTAATATATCGGTATTAATTCCTTGTTTTATCATCTCATCTACCTCCAAAATTACATTATCTTTTTAAAGTTTTCTACGCTCTTTAGAATACTTTTTTCTTTCTTTCGCTTTATTTCCTCATGACGCATTTCTTCTTCTCTTTCTTTGATTTTATCCAAAGCCGAAGAAGTAATCTGGCTCCTTAGTACGTTCTCTGCTGCAAATGATATACTTTCACACATTCTAAATTGATAACATATATAAAATGTCATCAAGCTAGATAGAAATGCACTAATATCAGTTTCAATTACAAAGTCCTCTCCTTCATAATATTCACCTTTAAATTCAACTGGAAATAATTGTATTTTCATAAACTCAAATGATGTAAGTGAATGATAGTGATTATAGTATACATTTACTTCACTATAATTCATACTATGAATTGCTTCATCGATACATTTTTCTATTTCCCTAAATCTTTTCTCAAAATCATCTTTTTCTATTTTTAATAAGATTTTATCATCATTATAGATTATTTTTTTACCAATTATTATTTTATAGCAATCTGTGTCTTTTCTAATTTGTCTATTTACTTCAGCATTGAAGTTTCCACAAAATCCATAGTCATTAGCTATATAAATATTTAATTTTGGTTTTTCTTTGTCAGGAGTGAAAATCATTTTATCCAAAATTAGATTCTTGTTATACATTATTCTACTTAGAATATCGGTTATTTCTTTACCAACATCACGATATTTGTCAGCTTCTTTTAAGGCTTTATCCATACGAAGTAATGCTTGAAAGTTCATAACCTTAACAACATTCTTAATTTTCATGTTTCCCCTCCTTATAGTTTTTTATACTCTTTTTTCTTTAAGTTCTCCTCTTTTAATATAATATTATTAAGTAATTTGAATGTAATATATGTAAAATATAAGAATACAAATATTGTCACAAATCCTAGTAATAATAATAAATATATTGACTGATATGTATTTACTAAATAATCATATAATCTACTCGTAACAAATATTGCTAACATATTTATCATCGTATAAATTAAATCTATTGGCACTCTTTTATAATCTTTAATAACTATATCTGATCCAATCATAAATATAACGGTTATAAATACATAGTAAATATTTAAACCACCAAAAGTAGCAACACACCATATCAAAAAGATATAATTTAATGTAGTCATACTAAAAGCAATTATTTCTCTATTATTCATTCCTAAAAATAGGCCATAAAATTTTATCTTACTAGTCTTGACATTATAATTCTTTAAAGTAAATTTAAAGATTATTGCCAACACAATAAGAAATATTATTGCCACCACTAAATAATTGACAATATTTCCTAGAATTGGTAAATCTTTAGTCATTTTAATTACCCTCTTTAATCATTAAATTAAAGACATTATTACTATTCATATAAAAGGCTTTAATATCTTTATAATTTAATTCTATTTCCTCATTTTTAATGTCGACACTGCCTTCTATTTCACCTAAAATAGGCAAATAATCTTGCATAATAAGTAGATTATAATCTTTACTAATAATTCTAATTATTTTAATATGTTCATATTCTACAAGTCCTTTTTCCAAATCAAAAATTCTAACTTTAATTCCCTGATTCTCATTCATGATACTTACCTATAAATAAGAACTTACTTTCATCGATACCATCGTATGCCCCATTTAAAATATTTTCAACATCAATAAGTACATCTTCAATCTTAACAAACTGTCCTGGAATATTTGTAAATGGTTCGGCAACAAACATTGGTTGTGAGAAGTAATATCTTAACTTTCTTGACCTATAGAATATATGCTTATCCTCTTCAGATAGTTCTTCGATACCTAAAATAGCAATGATTTCTTCAAGTTCTTTATAACGCGTCAAATATCTAAGCACTTCTTCAATTAATTTAAAGTGTCTTTCACCAATTTTTTCAATATCAACTAACTTTGAAGTTGATTTAAATACATCGATAGCTGGATATAAACCTAATTCCGCAATTTTTCTATCAAGTACAAT
>CAZLQU010000039.1:0-10250 GCA_964561805.1 uncultured Muribaculaceae bacterium
CATCACGTTCTATATTGATAAGATTTACTTTTATTATCAAGAACTATGCTCAATTAACTCAAGTAGATGGTAAAGAAAATGACGAAACAATTAAAGGTAACTGTAATATTATGTATTTAATAAGCAGTGAATTATCTGCACTTGAAGAAATTAGTAAACTATGTGGCGAAAAGAAATCAAAAGAAAAAGATAAAACAGCTTCAACCCCTCTTGTAACTGTTAGTGATTTACAAAGACTACAGCAATATGAATGTATTTCATTAAGACTTAGAACAATGCCATTTAAGACAAAATTAGTTCCTAACTACAAAATGGATTGGGGTAGAAATTATGAAAAAGCTACTTATCCAACTAGAACTAAAACCGAAGTTGAATTATTTGATATTCGTGAATATGTAAAAGAAATGAAAAAGAAAAAAATGGCAGAAATGATGAACAGTGAAGGTAGCGATGGAGCACCATTAAGTATGGGTACTAATATGTCAAATCCATTTATGGGCACAAATCCTTTTGCTATGGGTAATCCATTTGCCGCTCCAAGGACATCACAATCAGATGATTCAAGTTTTAACGTAGATGATCTAGTTAAACGTATTGATGCTAAAATTGCTGAATTAGAAGAAGAAGAACGCAAAGAAAAAGAGGAAGAAGAAAGGAAACAACAAATGGCTCGTGGTCATGCTGCACCAGCTGCTATTCCTGCGAAAGAAACACCTGAAGTCAAGGTTGAAGAGCAACAACCACAAAGCGATGTTGTTAACAAAGCTGATTTAACAGGCAATAGTCAGTACGCTGATGATACTGATGATGATAATTTCTTTGATGATTTCTTCGCTGATGAATAGGTGAAATAATGGAAATAAATAATTATTTAGAAACAGCTAAAGGTAAAATTAACAATAAAACATTAAAAACATTTGTCTTAGCAATATTGGCAGGAGTCTTTATTGCTTTGGCAGCTGTACTTTCAGTTGTATCCTCAATTTCATATGGTAATTATAGCGCGGCTAAATTAATGGGTGCATTAGTATTCCCTATTGGTTTAATCCTAGTAATACTAATGAAAACAGAATTATTTACTGGTAATTCATTATTAGTAATTCCTTTATTAAATAAAGATATTAAAATAAAAGAATTATTAAAAAATTGGGGTATTGTCTACCTAGGTAACTTAGTAGGTTCCCTAATTATTGCCTTATTAATTAGTATTACTCCGTTAAAAGAAGTAGTTGCTGCTTCATTCATAAAAATTACCAATACTAAGGTATCATTAGATTTATCATCAAGTATCATTCTAGGTATCCTATGTAACTTCTTAGTATGCTTAGCTGTATTCTTAGCATCAAATGCTAAAACGATTGGTGAAAAAGTAATTGTTATTTTCCTACCAATATTTACCTTTGTAGCATTATCATTTGAGCACAGCGTAGCCAATATGACATATTTGTCACTTGGTTATATCTTTGATGAATCTGTAACTATTGGTAAAATCCTTTTAAATAATTTATTGCCAGTAACTCTAGGTAATATTATTGGTGGATCACTACTAGGAATGTTAATATACTACTTAAAGAAAGATTAATCTTTCTTTTTTAGTTGTTCTAACTTATTCATCTTACATATCACGAATACACTATTGTAGGTGATGATATGAATGAAATAAGTATATATGAAGTCTTAAATATTAGTAATCCAACAATTATTGATATTCGTGATAATTATAGTTATAATATAGGACATATTAATAATTCCCTAAACATTCCATATTATAGTTTGTTATCAAATTATTCATTATATCTAAATAGAAACGATAAATATTATCTATATTGTGATTATGGCAAGCAAAGTAAAGAAATAAGTGACAGGTTAAATTTATTTGGCTACAATACTTATTATATTAAAGAAGGATATTTATACTTTAAAAATCATTTTAAATAAGTTATAATATAAATAGGTGATAGTATGTTAGATTATATTATAATTGGTCTATTAGTAATTATAATCATTTTAATTATAGTTTTATTAGTAAAAGGCAACAGTGGCTTATTTGAAAGAATTGGTAAAGTAGAAACTACAACCATCAAAGAATTATCAGATTTTAGAAATGACTTATCAAAAAGTATAACTGAAGACTTCGATAAACTTGAAGACAAAGTGGACAAGCGCCTAATCTATATCAATGATAAAGTAAATGAAAGATTAGATGAAAACTTTACTAAAACTAATAAAACATTTACAAATGTCTTAGAAAGATTATCTAAAATTGATGAAGCACAAAAGAAAATTGATAATTTATCAGGTGATATTGTTTCTCTTCAAAGTATTCTTACCGATAAGAAGAGTAGAGGAATCTTTGGGGAAGTTAATTTAAAACATATTTTAGTCAGTGTCTTTGGTGAAAAAAATGACAAAGTATATCATTTACAATACACACTCCCTAATACAACTATTGCTGATGCCGTAGTCTTTACACCAGAACCTCTTGGAATGGTAGCAATTGATTCTAAATTTCCATTAGAAAACTATCGTTTGATGGTTGATAAAAATATTACGCAAACTGAAAGAGTAGCTTACGAAAAGGCCTTTAAAGCAGATGTAAAAAAACATATCGATGCCATTAGCACTAAATATATTATTCCTGGTGTAACTTCCAATCAAGCTATAATGTTCTTGCCAGCCGAAGCCATTTTTGCTGAAATTAATGCCTATCATAATGATTTAGTAGAATATGCTTAAAAACGTAATGTATGGTTAACATCTCCGACAACTTTAATTTCATCACTAACTACCATTCAAGTATTACTTAAGAATATGGAAAGAGATAAATATGCTAAAGTCGTCCATGATGAATTAACTAAATTAGGCATTGAATTTTCTCGCTATAAGGACAGATGGGATAAATTAGCAAGAAGTATTGAAACTGTCAATAAAGATGTTGAAAATTTAAATATTACATCTGATAAAATAACCAAAAAATTTGAATCAATCAGCGATGTTAAACTTGATGACACTAAGTATTTAGAATAATAAAAGATACGTCTTATGAATACACTATTATAGGTGATATTCATGAGCCGTATTTTTTTCTTTTTGTTTGGCTTTGGCTTAATGACTATTGGCTTTGTCTATATAATCCTTTATTTAAATCTTTTAACTATTGGGTATAATATTTCTTATTATGTTAATTTTATTACTAGCAGATTTGAATGTTACTTTACGATTGTTGGACTTATCATTATGAATTTGGCTATTTACATAAAAGGAGATAATAAATATGGATTATGTCTATGATATTGTATTAAACTTTCAAAATAATTATTATGAGTTTTATGAATGGAAATCAAGTGATAAAATAATTAATGTAAAAAAAGTACCTATCTATAAAATAAGTACTAAAGATTATCTAAATATTAAAGAACATAGTATAACAATCGATAAGATATCATTACCTAAACAAAGCAAACTATTTTTAGTTACTAATGGTTTTGAAATAATGGGACTATTAATTAATAATAAAGGACAAATAATTAAAAAAAGCAGCCTTATCTTTGAAGAATCAGATGATATCTTAAGTGATATTGAAGATATAAAAAGTATTAATATTAAGTATCAAATTGATAATTTCCATAAGCAACAATTAATGAGCCGTGCAAATGAAGAAAAAATGCAATATATAGATAACTGCCTTAAAAACATAGATAAACAAAAAGATGAATATTTTCTCAAATATCTTTATTATGATATTTATGATGCCAAAGAGGATGATATTGATAAGATTTACCAAGATCTCATCAAATTAGCTAACAATGATATTCCTAAGATGTATTATTATCTTAAAAGGGTAAACCTTGAATTAAACAAACAATAAAAAAATCTTTCATTTGAAAGATTCTTTATTTATATTGATTAACAAACTTTTGATATTCTTCTTTAAGTTTTGTATCAGTAAATTCTAATTCAGCTTCTTTACGCATATTGATTAAAGCCTTGTAGTATAAATTACTATCGCTATCTTTCTTTTCCTTAGCTAGAATATCTTTAATATCATCTTTAACATCCTTAAGTTCTGGTTTATCTTTTTGTGCTTTCTTGTAAACAATGTGATATCCATAAGATGTTAATACTGGAGTTTTACTATAAGTATCTACTTTTAACTCCTTACATTCTTTTAAATATGCACTTTCTAGTGAAGCATTGAAAGCATTATAACCTAAATCTTCACTGACAATTTGATCTTTGTATTTAGTTACTACATCATCCCAACTAGTACCTTTATCAAGTTCAGCAATGATTTCTTTTGCTAACTTTTTAGCTTCTTCATCACTTAAGCCATCAGCATCGTCATCTTTCTTAATACTAACTAAAATGTGTTTAGAATCAACATCACCAAATACTTCTTTGTTGTAATATTTTTCAACATCGCTATCACTAACCAAACTTAAAGCATAATCTTCATAGTATTTATTCTTACGATAATCTAGTGTTAAATTATCGATAAAATCTTGTTCACTACTGAATCCATATTGACTTAAGAAGGCATCCTTAGTCATATTATAATTCTTTTCATACATTGTGTAGTAGTATTCGGCTGTACTTTTAACTTCATTTTTCATTTCATCATTTTCTGGATATTTTTCACTTAAAATGATGTCATCAACTTTATTAAGGAAAACATTTACTGAATAATATTTTTTCATATCCTCATATAAATCATCAGCCGTAATTGTTTTGTCCTTTAATGTTGCAATAGGTTGTGTGCCATCTTTTAAAGTTGCAATTCTATCAGGCCAGAAAATACATCTAAAAATTAATGTTGCAAGTAAGAAACCAACAATAAATAAAATAATTGGCCATCTATTGTCATCCACTTTCTTTAAGAAATTATTAAATTTAGTGGTATCTATTTTTTTCCTTTCTTTTTTAACTTTAACTACTTTTTCTTCTTTTTTATTTTTTTCATTCAAAGAATTTTTCTTTTGTGTCTTTTTAGCATCTTTTGCCATATAAATTCTCCTCCTTAAACACAATATATATCATAGCAAATTTTAAAAAAAAATACAATACCCATAAAAAATATAATATATAAACACGCACACTTTTTAATTATTACCATAAAATAATGTGAGAATACAAAAAAGGAGGAATGTATTTATGCTAAATTGTGGAAACTCTTCAGCTATTGTTCTAGTATTATTTATTTTATTAATAATCATACTTGGGGCATGGGTATAATAAATAATTAAGGAGGTATATCATGAATTCATGTAATAATACTTGCCCAACCACTACTGGTGGTAATGGATTTTTAATCGTATTAGTTATCTACATCTTACTAGCTATCATTATTAGTGGATATAGATATTAAAAAAATTACTCTTATTGAGTAATTTTTTCATATACATCTTTAACATCTAATTCATAATTTTTCATATATTTTGGAATAATATGTAAGTGAAAATGTTTAACTTCTTGGACAAACCCATTATTTTGGACTAATGTATATCCTGGAGCATTAAGTTTTTCTGTCACTAGTTTTGCAATATCTCTAGCCTTACTCATTAAATGATTTAAAGTTTCACTATCAATAGATTCAAGATCTAAAGTGTGTTCCTTAGGAACAATTAATGTGTGCCCAGGAGCATAAGGATTAATATCTAAAAAAGCTAAGATTTTATCATCCTCATAAATCTTATAAGATGGGATTTCTCCCATTACAATTTTACAAAAAACACAATCCATTTCATCACCAATTTAATTATAACAAAAAAGCCATATAAATAAAATAAAAATCTTGCAATTTATACAAGAAAATGATATTATTGATATATAAATAGAGAGAGTGAAGTTATGGATAAAAAGAGTAGAGAAATATTTTATGGTGTCGTGCTTGTAGCCACCCTAATCGTAGCAATTATTGGCACGTCATTAGCATATTTTACATATTTTGCGAGCAGTGATGATAATGCTATTAAAGCTCATGCTGGTGCTCTTGTTGACATTGAATATAATGATGGTGAACAGGTAACTGCTCAAGCAGACAAATTAATTCCATCATCATTGGATGTTGTCAAAAAAGTATATGAAAAAAATATTGCTATCACTGGTGTTGATAGTCCTACAAGTAATGCTTGTATTGATAGTGAAGGCCGCCAAGTATGTAGTGTCTATCGTTTTAGTGTTGCTAGTGATATTGAATGCGAAGCATATGCCTTACTAAAAAATGAAAAGAATGAATTTACTTACTTAGCATATGCCGTTAAAGATGTTACTAATAACACATGGTTAAAAATGAATTCAAATAATAATGATAGTGAACAGTTTATAAAAATACCTAAGAACAATACTGAAAAAGAGTCTATTTTTGGATATAAGAATAACAAACCTCAAAGTCAAATAATTTCAACAGAACCACATACTTATGACTTGGTCTTATTCATTTATGAAAATAACCAAGCACAAAACTCTGATCAAGGGAAAAACTATTTAGGAACCATCAGTATTGAGGTAACTAATGATATTAGTGCAATTATTTCTCAGTAAACACAAATGTAAAAGAAGCAAATAACCTTGCTTTTTTTAAACATATATTGTATGATTATAATAGGTGATAATGATGATAGAGAACAGCAACGAAAAAAAACGTCTTTTCTATATGATTGTTTTACTTCTGACCCTTGTTACAATGATAATCGGGGCAAGTTTGGCATACTTAAAACTTGTAAGTAGTCAAAAAGAAGAAGGAACTGTTCTTTATACTGGAACAGTAAAAATCAATTATATTGATGGAAAATATATTGATGATCCAGAATTAATTCCCCTAACAAGTGTTAATTATGATACCAAAGATCACGTATATCGTAATAATTTTTCAATTGCTAGTATAGGAACACTTGATCAAACAATTTCAATCAATATGGAAATAAAAGAGAATGAATTTAAAGAGAATTCATTAAAATATATTGTTTACAGTGAAAATAAAAAACAATTAGCTACAGGTTATTTACCAAAATCTGGTACCGTTAATCTTGCTGACAATGTCTTTTTAGGACATGGCGAAACAGCACACTATACTATTATTATTTGGTGGGTAAGCACTGGAAGCAATCAAAACGATGAGATGGGTAGTGCCATTTCTGGTAAAATTACAGCAAAAGCAACTCAAGTTAAATATTAAAAAAGGAGATGATATAGATGAATAAATTGCCGGTTAAACAAGTATATATATTGTTAGTGGCTATTTTTGGTCTTGTTGCCATTTCAATTTATTCTACCTATGCCATATTTACTTTAGAAAGTAGTACGGACAATATTGTCAGTATTCGTACTCCAGAAAATCTATATATATCTTCTCAGTTATATGAGTATAAACAAGTAGAAATTCCTAAGGATTCATATATTACAACTGATATTGATATCTATAATAATTATAATTACGAATTATGTTATAGTATTTGGTATAAAGCCTTAAAAGAAAATATTAAGGTTTATGAAAAAACTGTCAATAGTTTAAGTACCAATGGTACTCTTGCAGCTATAACTGGTAAAAGAGTAACACTCCTAATAATAAATGATAATAACTCATCAGCTAAAGTTAATATAGGTGTTGCTTATGCTAAAAACGAAGGAACATGTGAATTTAATATCTCAAATGAAAAATCGCAAATAACAACAACTATTGATGCTAAATCATTAACAGATACCTTAACTAAAAATGCTTTTTCAAAAAATATTGAAGCCGGTTATCTAACATATAAAGATATTAAAGATGATTTTATACTATCAAATGAAAAAACATATTATGTAGCGACTGATTTTACTTATCAAGATGAGTTATTTACTTTAAAAGAACCAAAAAAATTAGAACTAAAAGATTTATCTAACTATAAGAATTACTATTTATGTGAAGATGATAATAAATGTGAAAAATTATATCATCTAATAGAAATAGAAAATACCATAACTAAGTACGATATCTTATTAGGATACTTAGGCGGTGAAAATGGTTTAAGAAAAATTAGTAATGACTATTACTACTATGGTGATAATCCAAATAACTATATTTATTACAATTGCGATAATGAAAAGGATCTTAAAACTTGTGAATTATGGCGTATCATTGGATTTAAGTATGATTCAACAACTAATAAATATATTACCAAAATAATTAGTAATGATTACCTTGATAATAAGACTTTTGATGATGATAAAAACACTTGGTCAAATTCCACAATTAATAAATATCTAAATGATGAATATAAATTGAAGCAAAGTATGCATGAAGAATATACTTTTAAAGAAGAAAATATTATTTCTTTAGATAGTAATTTAAACGATATATTATTGCTTGATAATGAAAACAAAGCTGAAGTAATGCTTTTAAATGTATCAGATTATTTATATACATCAACTTGCCAAAAAATGAAAATAAATGAATATGATACATCTTGCTTAAAGAATAACTGGTTAAATAGAGGCAAAACCGAATTGACAATGACAACTAAATATGAATTACCAACTAAGAATCCTGAGACAAATGAAGATATCATTCCTGAAAATAATACCATATATGCCGTTGGTAATGAAATAAATGAAGTAAATATTACTAACAAATTAAATGTTAGACCGGTTATTTATTTAAAAGAAAGAACATTATTATTAAACGGTGATGGTTCATTTGATAATCCATATGTGATAAGATAAATTCTACAAATGTAGAATTTTTTCTTTTATTTAGGTCTTTTTTTATGATATGATATATCTAGGTGATAAGTATGAAAAAAGTAATCTTAGTAGATGGTAATAATTTAATGTTTCGTAGTTTTTATGCCACCTTATATTCAGGTAGTATTATGACTAACAAAGAAGGATTCCCCACAAATGCTTTATATGGCTTCGTTAATATGATGCATAAAATAATTGATGAAGAAAAACCTGAATATATTATGGTTGCTTTTGATATCGGTAAAACATTTCGACACGAAAAATATGATTATTACAAAGGCAAAAGAGATGAAACACCAGACGATTTAAAAAAACAATTCCCTGTAGCTAAGAAAATCTTAAATGCTATGGGTATTAAATACTTTGAAAAAGAAGGCTATGAAGCCGATGATATTATTGGCACATTTGCTAAAAAAGTTGATGAAAATGATGATTTTGTTGCTACCATAGTAAGTAGCGATAAAGACTTGCTTCAATTAATTAGCGATGATGTCTCTGTAAAACTATTAAAACCCAAAGATTATATCCGTATGAATAAACAAGTCTTTTTTGATACATATGGACTTGAACCAATTAAAATGATTGACTTAAAATCCCTTATGGGAGATGCCTCTGATAATATTCCCGGAGTAAAGGGTATTGGCGAAAAAACTGCTCTTAAATTACTTCAAGAATATGGTTCATTAGATGGCGTATATAAAAATATTGATAATATAAAAGGTGCTAATCATGATAAATTAGTTAATGATAAAGAAAATGCATATATGTCATATGATATTGCTACCATTTATAGAGAAGTACCAATTGATACTGACTTCAATAGTATCAGATATACCGGTGAGGCAACGGATGAATTAATTGAAATTTATAATGATTTAGATTTTCATTCTTTTCTAAGGAATACCACAAAAAAAGAAAGCAATAATATTTCTTATGAAATTATAAAAGATATAGATAATCTTAAACTAATAAGCCCAGTGGCTATTAGCCTAGAATTAGATAATGATAACTATCATAACGCTAACATCGTAGGTATGGCTATTTATAATGATAAAAGTAGTATTTATATTAAAGGTGAGGATTTAGTTAATACCAATTTTTTAAAGAATATTAAAGTTTATACCTATAATTACAAAAAACTATATTCTAGTCTAAAAAGAAGAGATATGTATGTTCCAGAATGTATAATGGATACGATGCTAGCAGGTTACTTATTAAATTATTCTGTTAAAGATGATCCTGCATATTTAGCTAGCAGTTTCAATCATGAGGTAACATTATACGATAAAAAGATTGAATTAAATAGCCAAGAATATATTAAAAGAAGTGTAAGTATATCAAAATTTATTTATGATACTTACGATGAATTACTAACGAAAATGAATGATAGCAATGTCTTTAAATTATATCAAGAAATTGAATTACCGTTATCAATAGTTTTGGCTAAAATGGAATTAAATGGTATTAGGGTAGATAAGCAAATATTAATTGATATGGAAGAAGACATTAAAACAAAAATAGATGATATT
>CAZLQU010000040.1:0-8057 GCA_964561805.1 uncultured Muribaculaceae bacterium
ATGTATTTTTATTATTACTTGTACATCTCTAATAAATGATGTCATTAATTTCAACATCCGTAGCATCAAGTATATAAATATTAGTCTCATCGCCTCTAAAATAATATGTTTGATAATTAACTAAGTTACCAATTAAATAGTAATTATCATCATTATAAGCAAAATAATTACTTAAAGTATTAATATATTTTTCTAACCCTTTACTAGTAAAAATATTTTTGGTTACATCATCAAAATTAGTTATTTTTTTGTAGACATTTTCGCCAATAACTATTGTGTTATCTTGATCAACTACAAACTTATTATTGACAACATCATATAGTATTCTTACTTCATCATATAAGTTTTTAACAATATTTTTTTCATCTTCGTATGTCAACTTATCAGTTATTTCAGTATCATCTTTTTTAGGAACTTCTTTCGTCAAATTTCGTCTATCTAGAAAATATGTAGCAACTAGATAAAAAATTAAAAACAATCCTAAAAGAATGACAATACCAATCGCATTCATATTCTTTTTCATCATATCACTCTCTTAAGTTAATTATACGATAAAATTATTATTATTTCAAGCAAAAATAACCTTTCGGTTATTTAGTGTTTAGGTTTAAAAACAAGTGCAAGTGTAAAGGCAATAACAATAGCTATGCTAATTCCAGCTGAAGTTAAGTTAAAAATACCTAAAGCAAGGCCAATTACTCCACTATCTCTAGCAATATCCATTGCCCCATGTATTAACAAATGACCGAAAGAAGTTATTGGTATTAACGCTCCCGCTCCAGCATATAAAACTATTTTATCATATATACCAAAAATATCTAAAAATGCTCCAATTACTACGAATAATGTAGTAACATGACCCGGCGTAAGTTTTGTATTATCCAATATTAATTGACTAATCATACATACTAAGCCACAAAATAAGAATGCATAAATATAAGTCTCCATTATACCGCCTCCAAACTAATTGCATGCGCTATTGAAGGAATACTATCTTTTTGGAAAATTCTTGTTGGACTAAAAATAGCCCCTGTCGGTACAAATAATACACGCTTGTATTTTCCATTTGCCATTTCTTTTATAATATATGAAGATAATACTAAAGCACTGCAAACAGGCCCTGATCCCCCAGCATAAACACTTTGTTTATTTACGTCATATAAAATTAATCCACAATCATTATAATTCTTACTAATATCGATATTGGATTCCTTTAAATAATCCACCAATATTTCCTTTCCATATTTTCCTAAATCGCCCGTTATAATTAAATCATAATAATCTGGTTTAATTTTCAAATCAGAAAGGTGTCTTTTAATCGTATCAGCCGCTGCAATTGCCATAACACTCCCCATATGATTGGCATCATTTATTCCCTTATCTTGCACCATACCGACAGTTGCACTAGTTAATTTAATTTTAGTTTTCTTGTTGGTAAGTAAAACGCATGCTGCTCCCGTTGCCGTAAATGTCGCTGTCATTTTTTTGGGAGCCCCATATTCTGTTGGATTACGAAATTGCCTCTCAGCCACCATATTATGACTACTGGTAGCTATCATTGTTCGTTTAGCCATCTTTCCTTCAATAAAATTGGCCCCTATAGCTAGTCCCTCACCAAAAGTTGCACAAGCACTAAATATTCCTAAAAATGGAATATTATAGTCTCTTAAAGCGTAATCAGATGCTGATATTTGATTCTGTAAATCCCCTGCAATCAAATAATCAATATCACTATCAATTAGTTTTGATTTACTAATAAGTTGACAAATACAATTACTAAGCATTTTCTCTTCAGCCTTTTCAAATGTATCCGCTCCATAATATAAATCTTTGTCATATACAAAATCAAAATATTCTTTTAGTGGTCCATTTGCTTCATATATACCAGCAATCGTATAACTATTATCAATATAGACATTATTAAACTTTTTAGTCATTCTATCCTCCCATAATTAATAGTCTCAAAATTCCAAAGAAGTATGCCGAAACAGTTCCATATAACAAAACTGTTCCCGCTAGTTTAAAAATATTCGGTCCAAGGCCCAAAACTAATCCTTCCTTGCGATACTCTAAAGCCGCTGAAGTCATTGAGTGTGCAAAGCCTGTAATAGGAATAATCAAGGCACTTCTAAGTTTACTAACACAAACATCAAATACCCCAAACGCAGTAAGTAATGAGGCAACAATTATTAACGTAATAATCACTAAAATACCAGCCTCTTGCCTTGATATCGTAAATAAATATATATATAATCTAAGTAATAATTCTGATAATGCACCAAAAAGGCCTCCAAATATAAATGTCATAAAAGCATTCTTAGTAACATTTTCCTTTGGAGTATGGCGCATAACTATCTCATTATAATTATCTTTCATGATTTCACCCATTAGTATTTTTAACTAAATAATGTGAAATATACAAAATTAATCTAATTTTAACATTGCATAAGTATTGATAATTGCTAAAAATGCTAGAAGATAATCCGTAATATTCCATAATATTAAAGATTTAAAAAATGATGACAATACAATAATTAAAACAAAAAACAATTTAAATAAATCTTTGATTTTCTGTTTATTAATAAAAAACATAATATTAGTTTCCCCAAAATAATAACTAGATATAATCGTAGAAAAAGCAAATAAAATTGTAATAATAGCTAAAAATATTGTCCCAACATTCCCAAAATGATAATTAAAAGCATATAATACTAAATCTATTCCACTTTTTACATCAATTCCAACTAGATTATAATCACTAGTAACAATTATTAAAAAGGTCGTTAAAGATACAATAAAAACCGTAATATATATACCAAGAATTTCAAGCATTCCCTGTTTAGAAGCATCATTATCACAGCTACTTGCTGATATAGCGCTCGTTCCAATAGATGACTCTGTTATAAAAATAGCTCTTTGCATTCCTATTAAAAAGACAGGAATTATACTTTTAATTTCACATGCATCTTTTATAACATTAACAATAATTCCTGGTATATTAGCATAATTATTAATAAAAATATTAAACCCTAATAAAAAGTAAAAAATAAGCATTATAAAAACAATTATACTATTTATTTTACTAATACCTTTTAATCCATTAATAATAATTAAAAAAATAACTACTACAATTAATATAGTTACATAATTACCATTAATATTAAAGTAATTAGTTGTGCTAATAATCGTATTTGTCTGAATTGAAGTAAATAAAATACTATAAGTAATAAATAATAAAACACTATAAAGATAACTTAAATATTTCTTATTCAAACCATTCTTAATATAATAATTTGCTCCTCCCAAGTATCCTACACGATATTTAATTCCTAAATTACATTCAACATAAGTATTAATAACGACAATCAAACTAATTATCACAATCCAAAAGATAGTCCCAATACCTCCAAAATAAATAGCTAAAGCAATACCAGATAAAGATCCTACTCCTATTTTAGCAGCTAAAGATATGCATAAACTACCAAGCGGACTAATCTCATTTTTACTTTTTGATTTGATAGCTATAATCATCTTCTTAATATTTAGTTGTAAAAATTTATATTTAAATGTATATTTAATCCCACTATAAATTATTAATATACTTGCAATATACCACAAAATAGATAAGCAATATTCCATATTAAAATATATTCTAATTAGGTATTAATAATGATTTTTTTATATTTTTTGCATATCATATAATGAATATAAATAAAGGGGTGGATTATATGTGCAATAATACTGATAATACTTGTGAAAATTGCATCGCAGATATTCTTAAAGTAATTTTATTGCTTCAACAAAAAGCATGTCCTAATGACACATGTTTACAAACTTGTGATAGAGGTTTTCTAGGTCAAAGTAGCAATACTCTATTTAATACACGACCAGTAACACTATATATGTGTGGATCAACTAACGCACCACTTGCTATGCCAATAAGTAGTGATCCAACTGAAACAACAACTTCAACCATTTTTAGATTAGAAAAATTAGATGGATGTTGTGCTACGTTAAGAGTACTAACACCAAATCCTGATACCGGCAGCATGTTTCCATACATTGCTACCAACTCATTCTTTACAGTTAATTTAAATTGTGTATGTATTTTAAAATGCCTAGATGATACTTATGTCGACACACCATAAAAAAACTATCCAAAATGGATAGTTTTTTATTACTCAAAATAACCTTTACCAATAAACTCTCTAATTATTGATAGCGATGGTACATCATCACTTGGTATTGGTAATACCAAATTAAGTAGTTCGATTAGTCTTAATGCTGTCATATATTCAGGATCATCAGCTTGAACTTTATAAAGAAGTGGCAGTGCATACACTTTCATAACAGGAAGTTCATAAGCAAGAAAGGTATTAAATATCACGTCCGCGCTATCTTGATACGGAAACACATATTTTTCCTCACCATTTCTTACTTCAGACCAAGTGGCTAATGTGTGTGATGGACTATAACCCCTCGTACGATTATCTCTAACCATTCTCCTAAGCAATCTAATATCCGTTAAATTAATTCTATTATCATCATCAATATTTAAATATACAAGTGGTGAAATATATATCTTAAACTTTCTATTTTTAGGAATATCAGTAAGTAAATCATCTGATATAGCATGTAATCCCTCGACTACTAAAACATCGTTTTCATGCATTTGAATTGTTCTATGATATTCTTTCATACCCGTAATAAAATTAAATGTTGGAATTGTTACTTTATTGCCTTTTAAAAGTTTATCGATTTGATTATTAAATAGTTTTATATCGATTGCTCTTAAACTTTCAAAATCAGGTTTTCCATTTTCATTTAATGGTGTATCTTTTCGCTCTAAGAAATAATCATCTAAAGATAATGGTACCGGATTTAATCCCATTGTTTTTAAAAATAATGATAATTTTTTAGCAGATGTTGTCTTGCCAGAAGAAGATGGGCCAGAAAGTAAAATAACTTTAATTTTATCTTTCTTATCTTTAATCTGACTAGCAATACTTTGTAATCTATAATCTTGAATTGATTCAGATAAATTGATAAGTTCAGCTGCATTCATCGAAACAATCGCATCATTTAATTCTCCAATACTACTGATATTTAAGATTTTTGCCCAATCTAAGTATTCATTAACATTATTAAAAAATTGTTCATGATGTGTATATTTAACTATTTTACCATTATCATAAATCGTCGGAAATCTTAGGATGATTCCCTTACCAGCAAGAAGTGTTAAATCATATTGCTTTAAAATAGAACTATCGTGTGGCAAACTACCTAAAAAGTAATTATACACCCCATCAAACTTATATAAAGTAACATACTTATTTTTATCATAGAAAAGTGTTTTAATCTTATCTTCACGTTTTATTTCCTTAAAGTAATTAAATGCTTCATGCATTGTTGTTTCAATCTTTTCAAAAGTTAAAGCTTTATCAACTTTACTTTTCATTACTTTCTTAATCTCTTTTATTTCTTCTTCAGTTACTTCCTTATTTGTTTCAAAAAAGACACCTCTATCAATTGAATTGCGCACTTTAATTGTTGTATTCTTACCCAAGACTTCTAAAGCACTAACTTTAAATAAAAATGTTAATCCCTTTTCATATACTCTTGCTCCATATGGATTATTAATATCACATAGTATTAATTTACCACTACGACTGATCACATCATTATAATTTAAAATTGTATTATTAAAAACACCACAAATTATTTCCTTATCTAAAGCAACGTCTTTAACAATTTCCTCTAACTTGATACCTTTGCGGTATTCTCTTTTCATACCATCTTCAAAAGTAATAATAATATTATCCAAGTTACCACTTCCTATCATAATACAATTATATCATAGATTTTTATTTTTATATCAAAAAAAGAAAGATTACTCTTTCTTTTATTTATCAGTTGAACCAAAACCACCAGTTCTAATACCTGTCGCTAAATCACCATCAGCAAGTAAATATTTCATAAACACGCCCTGGCCAATAGCTTCACCTTTTTTAATTAAAATATCATTTTCCTTGACATTATAAAAGGCAAACATAATGTGTCCATCATTATCGGGATTATTATAATAATCTTTATCGATTACCCCAACAGAATTGGCAAGTACCAAACCCTTCTTTTTAGGATTAGAACTACGATTATATAAATATAATACTTCATCATCTTCCATATAAGCCTTAATACCGGTTGGAATTAGAATTGGTTCTTTGTTTAAAGCCGGAATTAAAACATCTTCGGCAGCTTCAAAATCATATCCAGCTGCATGTTTTGTTTTTCTAATGGGATAGTTAATTTTCTTATCTTCCCAACCTTTTGCTATTTCAAATCCACGCTTCATAATTATTTAGCCTTTTCAACTTTAAATTTAACTTTATAGTCATTAACATCATATTCATCAGTCAACTTAGTTTTAGATTCAAATACAAGCGCTAAAGTTTCATCTTTAATAAATGGAATAAAGTCTTTAATTTTTTCACCGTATTCACTGTCTGCCTCATAATATACATTTACTCTATCAGCAATATCAAAGCCATTATTCTTTCTTATCTGTTGAATCTTACTTACTGTTTCACGAGCAAGTCCTTCGTTTATTAATTCATCATTTAAAGTTGTATTTAAAACAATAAAATTATTACCCTCATAAGAAGCATTAAAGCCTTCTTTAGATTCAACTCTCACCTCAACCATTTCTGGTGTTACTTCAAAATCTTCTTCATCTAGTTTAACGATAATATTTGTTCCATTTTTTAAACTAATCTTATCAGCCGTAGACAAATTAGCTAATGCTTCTTGGAATAGTTTCATCTTAGAACCAAGTACCTTACCTACTTCTTTAAAGTTAGGCTTAATTATGAAGTTAATATATTCTGCTAAATTATCTTCAAATTTTACTTCTTTAACATTTAATTCTTCTTTAACTAAATCTACTAAATCACTAATTAATTTCTTGTTCTTGCCATCTAAAATAACTTCACTGATTGGTTGTCTAACCTTTATTTTAGCTTCTTCTCTAGCATTTCTACCTAAGCTAATTAAATCTCTTATTAAGTCCATTCTTGCTTCAATTTTATCAGCAAACATCTTCTTATCACACTTTGGATAATCAGCAAAATGAACACTTTCCTTACCTGTTAAATTAGTGTATATTTCATCAGTTATAAATGGACTAATTGGAGCCATTAATTCACATAAACCAACTAGTACTTGATATGTTGTTTGATATACGGCTTTCTTACTTGTAGTAAGTTCACTTTCCCAGAATCTTCTTCTATTTCTTCTAATATACCAATTAGATAAATCTTCGTTTAAGAAATCATTGATTGCTCTACATACTTTATTCAAATCATATTCATTCATTGATTTAGTAGTGTAATCAACTAACTTATGATATTTAGATAATAACCATTTATCAATTTCTTCCAAATCATCATACTTAACTTTAAAATCTCTTGGATCTAAATTATCAGCATTGGCATACATTTGAAAGAAAGTATAAGTATTCTTTAATGTACCAAAAGTTTTAGATGATACTTCTTTAATACCATCCTCATCAAACTTAAGTGGTGTCCATACTGGACTAGCATATAACATATAGAATCTAGTCGCATCTGCCCCATATTTATTTAGCACACTAAATGGCTCAACAGCATTGCCCTTACTCTTATGCATTTTTTGACCAAATTTATCCAAAATCAAGTCATTAACCAATACATTTTTATATGGTGAACATCCCTCAATAAACGCAGAAATTACGATTAATGAATAGAACCAACCTCTAGTTTGATCAATTCCTTCAGAAATAAAATCTGCTGGGAATTGTTCATGCCATAATTCTTGATTTTCAAACGGATAATGATATTGAGCAAAAGGCATTGCACCTGAATCAAACCAACAGTCAATAACATCTTTTACTCTTGTCATTTCCTTGCCACATTTTGGACATTTTATATGAACATCATCAACATATGGACGATGTAGTTCAATTGATTCATCTATTTTTTCAATGGCTCTATCAACTAACTCTTTCTTAGAACCAATCATTT
>CAZLQU010000040.1:8067-10233 GCA_964561805.1 uncultured Muribaculaceae bacterium
CTCCATAAAGGAATTGGTGTTCCCCAATAACGATTACGAGATATTGCCCAATCATTTAAATTTTCTAGCCAATTACCAAAGCGTTTTTCGCCAACATAATCAGGGTACCAATTAACTTTTTTATTTGCTTCGATAATCTTATCTTTAAATGCTGTAACTTTAATATATAAACTTGGTTTTGAATAATATACCAAAGGTGTCTTACATCTCCAACAATGTGGATAGTTGTGTTCCATCTTTTGTTTCTTAAATAATTTATCATTTTCAGCTAAATACTTAATAATTTCAAGTTCAAGTTCTGAATCAACTACTAATCTACCCTTCCATGGTCCCTCAGTATAACATCCTTGTTCATCCACTGGATTTACAAGTGGCAATTCATATCTAAGTCCTACTTCATAGTCATCTTGTCCATAAGCAGGTGCCAAGTGGACAATACCAGTTCCATCTTCCATTGTAACGTACTCATCGCAAGTAACATAGAAAGCTTTTCCCTTAACCTTTATAAATGGTAAGAATTGATCATATTCTAAGTATTCAAGATCTTTACCAGTATATTCTTCAACCACTTCATAGTTGTCTCCTAAAACTTTATTAGCAAGCTTTTCTGCCACGATAAAATTATATCCCTTAGATAAACATTTAACATATTTTTCATGTGGGTTAACACACGCAGCTACATTAGCCATTAATGTCCATGGAGTTGTTGTCCAAATAAGCAGATAAGTATTATCCATACTCTTTACTTTAAATGGTACTGTAACCGTATTAACAGTTACTTCCTTATATCCTTGAGCAACCTCATGACTAGCAAGTCCTGTTCCACATCTAGGACAATATGGAAGAATTTTTAATCCATCATAAATCATTCCTTCATCGAAGAATTTCTTTAAAATCCACCATTCAGTTTCAATATAACTATCTTGATATGTAATATATGGATTCTCTAAATCGATGAATTGTCCCAATTTTTCTGTAAATTCACGGAACGCCTTTTCATTTTTCCATACTGATTCACGACATTTCTGATTAAATTCTTTAATACCATATTTTTCAATATCGTTCTTTCCTTCAAAACCTAATTCTTTTTCAACTTGTACTTCAACTGGCAAACCATGTGTATCCCAACCTACTTTTCTAACTACACGATACCCTTGCATACTTTTATATTTACCAAATGTATCTTTAAGTAATTTTGCTAAAATATGGTGCACTCCAGGCATACCATTAGCAGTTGCTGGTCCGTCATAGAATACGAAATTCTCGCATCCTTTACGCATATCTGTTTGTTTGTCAGTAATCTTGTTGATTCCGCCCCATGATTCACGGATAGCATCCTCTACAACACTTACTTCTCTTTTGTCTAACTCTTTAAATTTCATTTTATCCTCCTTACAATTAAAAAAGTCCTTATATACAAATATAAGGACGAATCTTCTCCGCGGTACCACCTTAGTTCACTAATGTGCTCTCAATTAATATAACGGTTCTAACCGATCTTTTCTAATATCAAAAAGATGCATCAAGAGTGATCTATATTATTACCTTCATCTAACTTTGCACCAAACCAGTTATTCTCTTTAATCCAGTAATAATATCGTCTCCATCGCGTGCTTTAAACAAATCTCTTTAATTATATTAAATATTCTCTTATTTGTCAATGAAATTAGCCAATTTTTATATTTAAAGCAGAGACAATGAAATTATTAAATTAATACCAAAAACAAAAAAATCCCATCAGACAAAAGCCTAATGGGAATAATATGTAATTGTCAATTAATAATACTATATTTTATAAGAGTCTTCCAAAGAAAATTCGACATTTTCATTAATCCAATTCTTTCTTGGTTCAACGGCATCACCCATTAAAATACTAACTCTTTTTTCAGCTAATGCTGCATCGATGATATTAACCTTAACTAAGCTTCTATATCTTGGATCCATCGTCGTATCACAAAGTTGATCGGCATTCATTTCACCAAGTCCTTTATATCTTTGGATTTTATAATTTGTTTTGCCAGCCGTTTGTTTCTTCAATTCTTCATTAGTCCATAAATATTGATCCTTACCACCAATAGTTAATTTATAAAGTGGTGGCATTGCAATAAATAATCTACCATCTTCGATTAATGGTTTCACATACCTGTAGAAGAAAGTTAAAAGTAA
>CAZLQU010000041.1:0-9618 GCA_964561805.1 uncultured Muribaculaceae bacterium
ATGGTTAAATTAATGGTTAATATATTTTTGTTTGAGCCAGAAATACCAGAAAATACAGGAAATATTATGCGTACTTGTGCAGCTACAAATGCGAGGTTACATTTAATTAGACCTTTAGGTTTCGCATTATCATCTAGTGTCATTAAAAGAAGTGGAGTTAATTATATTGATAAAGTAGATTATATTTTATATGATGATTTTCAAGATTTTTTAGATAAAAATAAAGGGGAGTACTACTTCTTTACAAGATATGGGAAAAAAGCTCATAGTGAATTTGATTTTAGTGATAAAGATAAGAATATTTATTTAATATTTGGTAAGGAAAGTATAGGTATTCCTAAGGAGATATTAAGAAATTATTTAGATAGATGTGTAAGAATACCATGTACAGATAATGTTAGATGTTTAAACGTCAGTAATAGCGTAGCTATAGCTATTTATGAAGTAATGAGACAGCAAAATTATCCTGATTTAATACGACATGAACCATTTAAAGGTGAAGACTGGTTACTTGAAGACTAGTCTTTTTTTATTTGACAAATGTTTGTTCCTATGGTAATATATACTACCCGAAAGAAGGGGGATTATGGAGAGTGTTTTACAGTTACATGAAATTCCCAAGGAGTTCAAGATAAAAAGACTTGGTAGTGGTCAAAATGGTACTTGTTATTTGACTAGTGATAATAGAGTATTTAAGGAATATCATACTAAGGGTATGGATGATAAGATTACGAGATCGTTACTTAATTTAAACTATGATGGATTTAATTTTCCACGTCAATTAGTATTTATTGATGGAATATTTAAAGGATACTTAAAAGATTATGTGGAGGGGGATACTTTAGATAAAATAAATGCATTAACTGAGATTAGAAATTTAGTTTCTGGATTATGCTATTTTGAAGATTCTTTGATGGATTTATCTTATGAAGAATGCTTGTATGTCTATGATTTAAATCTACATAATTTAATTTATAGTAATGGTAAAATATACGATATTGATACTGATCCGATTGCACCATTTGATTTTCCATTTGCAAATCCGTATTATGAAAACAGAAAAGAATTGGCTAATGCCTTGGAACGAGATTATATGCGTGGACCATTTAAATCAAGTACTTTAAATGATTTAGTACATGAATCTTTGGTTGAAGGAATAAGTAGACCATCATTATTTATTATAGAAGCTATTAAAGAAATGGAAAAAGATACTAAAATAAAAACAATTAAAGATTATAAAAAAGGACTAGTGCTTTTAAGAAAGTAATAGTCTTTTTTAATTGCAATAGTAGGAATATTTTGCTATAATTATTATAAGATTATGGAGGGCAAGATGGATTATAAATTAGGTAGTATAGTAATAATGAAAAAAGAGCATCCATGTAAGACTAATCGCTTTGAAATAATTAGGGTGGGTGCTGATATAAAGATAAAATGCATAAATTGTGGCAGAGTAGTTATGATGCCTAGAGTGGAATTTAATAAAAAGATAAAGAAGGTGGAATTATATGAAAAAGAGGGAATTTAAGTTACATCCGGCGATTGTATTTTTATTTCTTACTTTGATTGTGATGGTTATTAGTAGTATTGGTAGTATTTTAAACTTACAGACTGAATACTATAATGTCAATAGTGTTACTGGTGAATTGGAAACACAAGTGGTTATGATTAATAATTTATTTAATCGTACAGGATTACAGTATCTTGTTAGTAGTATGCTTAATAATTTCACTAGTTTTGCTCCTTTAGGAACATTAATACTTGGCCTTATGGGAGTAGGGGTTGCATATAAATCAGGATTTTTAAATTCATTATTTAAAATGATTATTAAAAATAAGCCTAAAAAATTATTTACCTTTTTAATAATTTTAATAGGGGTTATATCTTCAATGTTTTTTGAGGCTAGTTATGTTATTTTATTACCAATAGCTGCTATTCTATTTATGAATTTGGGAAGGCATCCATCAATCGGAGTAAGTGCTGCTTTTGCGGGTATTACTTTTGGATATGGTGCTAATATTTTAATTACAGGTGTTGATAACACACTGCTTACATATACGCAAAATGCCACGAAAATACTTGATCAAAACTATGCAGTTAGTTTATCAGGGAACTTGATATTTATGATTTTCGCAACACTTTTAATTGCTTATGTGGGAATGATTATTACTGAAAAATATGTTGTGCCCAAACTAGGTAAATTTAATTTAGAGGAAGAGGAGGACATCGATTTAGAAGCAGAGCTTACTAGAAAAGAAGAAAAAGGTGTCGGAGTAGCAATTCTATTTACGATAGTTATAAGTTTATTATTTATCTACTGTATTATACCAGGACTTCCTTTTTCAGGATTATTTCTTAATTTAAAGGAAAAAACTTATGTAGCTCAATTATTTGGTGAAGGTTCATATTTTAGACAAGGATCAGTACTTATATTTTCAGCTATTTTAGGGTTTGCAGGGCTTGTTTATGGTATGCGTGTTAAAACAATTAAAAATAATAAAGATTTAATGGACTGTATGAGTTATTATTTAAAAGGATTTGCTTCACTTTTAATACTTATATTTTTTGCAGCACAATTCGTTTTAATTTTCAAAGAAACTAATATTGGAGTATTTATTGTCGTATCATTATCAGAACTTCTTGGTAATTTGCAACTTACAGGTATTATCTTAATTATTTTCTCATTTATTATTGTAATGATTTCAACATTATTTGTTCCAACATTATCAACTAAATGGGCAATTTTATCACCAATTTTAGTACCAATGTTTATGCAAAGTTCATTTACACCTGAATTTTCTCAGGCAGTATTTAGAGCAGCAGATAGTGCAACTAAAGGAATAACGCCATTATTTACTTATTTCGTTATTTTACTCGGTTTCTTACAGATATATAATAGTAAGAAAAGAGATGTTATTACAATAACTGATGGAATGAGTTTGATGCTTCCATATGCGGTAGCGTTCTCTATTCTTTGGTTACTTATTATTCTAGCATTTTATATAATTGGCTTACCTTTAGGATTTAATACTGGAGTAATGCTATAAGATGTATTCACAAATACATCTTTTTTTGTTATAATACTCGTGAAAGAAGTGATACTATGAGTTTAACTGCAGGAATTGTGGGACTTCCTAATGTTGGGAAATCAACTTTATTTAATGCAATTACGAAAAAAAATATTTTGGCAGCTAATTATCCGTTTGCAACGATTGATCCTAATGTTGGGGTAGTTACGGTACCGGATAAACGTGTTCAAAAATTAGAAGAGATGTATATTCCAGAAAGAACAATTCCAACAACATATGAGTTTACGGATATTGCTGGACTTGTTAAGGGGGCCTCTAATGGTGAAGGGCTTGGTAATAAGTTTTTATCACATATTCGTGAAGTAGATGCAGTTGTGGAAGTAGTTAGATGCTTTGATGATAAAAATATAATTCATGTTGATAATAGTGTTGATCCAATTAGGGATATTGAAGTTATCAATGTCGAACTTGTGATGTCAGATTTAGAAATAATTGAAGGTAGAATTAATCGTATTGGTAAAAAGGCTGATATGACAAAGGATAAAAAAGAACTATTAGAAATAGATACTTTAAGAAAAATAAAAAGTAATCTTGAACAGAATATTCCAGTTAGAAAAATAGATTTGACGGATGATGAATTGGATGTAATTAAATCATTTAATTTAATTACGGCAAAACCAATAATATATGTTGCTAATGTGAGTGAAGATGATATTATTAATGGGGGAAATGAATACTACAAAAAAGTAATGGATTATGCTAAAGATGATAATAGTGAAGTAGTTATGATTTGTGCTAAGATTGAAAGTGAGTTAGCAGAATTAAATGATGATGATAAGGCCGCTTTCTTAAAAGATTTGGGTATTCCTGAATCGGGGTTAGATCAATTGATTAAAAAGACATATTCACTTCTTGGTCTTGCAACATTCTTTACAGCTGGAAGCGATGAAGTAAGAGCGTGGACATTTAAAAAAGGTATGAAGGCTCCAGAGTGTGCTGGAATTATTCATACGGACTTTGAGAGAGGTTTTATTAGGGCAGAGGTAATGTCATACGATGACTTAATTAAATATGGTTCTGAAAAAGATGTAAAAGATAATGGTAAGATGAGACTTGAAGGTAAGGAATATTTGATGCAAGATGGTGATATTTGTTATTTTAGGTTCAATGTGTAATTGGACCTTTTCATTTGACAAAAAAAAGCATCTATGGTAATATATATGGCAATTTTGAGGGGGGAGATATAATGGAAAATAGTAAAGGGAATAGTGTTCAAGTAAAGGAACCTACATTTTTATCAGATACAAGTATTCATTTTAGAGCATTATCAAGTAAGGAAAGAGAATTTACTTTAAGGGAATTAAAGAGTGCTAAGAAAATGCTTGAAGATTATTGTGTTAATGGTAAAAATATTGAAAAAAGCAGATAATCTGCTTTTTTTATTTTATTTTATAATTATTTGTTGTTTCATATATATTTTGTCTATTGGCATCATATGTTATATCAACATCTTTATTTCTAAGAGGATTATAGTGACTGACATGGATAGAATATCCTTTTCTTTGCTCTGGACTAGTTATGTCTCTAAATACTCCTTCTGGTATTTCAGCAATTAGGGGACTTGTTTTACCATTTATTTCAGTTGGAATAGATGTGTCAAATAAATAGTATTTACCATCATGCGAAATAAGATTATATGCGTGGACTTCTAAATGGTTATTATTTTTTATGCCACTTGCTTTGTAGAAAGAAGATATACCAATTGATTTTAATAGATTTTGAGATAACATTGCTCTTTCAACGCACATAGCGGCCCCTTTATCTTTAAGGGTAGATACTCTAGTAATATCTTCTTCATTTGTAATATCATCAAAGTCTTTGTAGTATGACATTCTAGTATTGACGTTATTAATACCACCAAAATATGTATTTACTGTTTCATAGATGCATTCACATATTTCTTCAAAAGAATTGGCATTATTTTTCTTAATAGTTTCCTTTAACATTTCATAAGCTTCAGTAATATCCCCCATTACGCATGGTATATAGTCTAGACCACTACCAATTAATACTTCTTCATCTTTAAATGTACCATCAAATGATGATAATACGCCTCCAATATAAGAAAAACCGGTATAATTACAACCAATGTATTTGTTATTTATTCTCATATACCCTCCATATATTATAATTATAACAAATATTTATTAATGAATATTATTAAAAGGTTATAATTTAATAATTTTATGGTAATATGTCAAATTATTTTGTAGTCTAAAAGAGATATTTTTGGTATAATTGATTAGGAGGATACGATATGGATAGAGAAAAAATTGATGATAAATACAAATGGGATTTAACAAAAATATATGGTAGTATCCAAGAATTTAATAGTGATATTAATTCAGTAAAAGAAAAAACTAAGGAATTTATTAGATTTAAAGATATTAAATATGATGAAAACAGTTTATATGAAGTATTATCTTTATTGATGGAAACAAGTAGAGTGCTTGAAAAATTAGAAGTTTATACCAGTTTACTATGTGATGAAGATACAAGAATAAATAAAAATCAAGAATTGAAAGAAGAGATTAATAATTTAAATAGTGAATTTATTAAAAGTACATATTTTATCGATGTTGATATTCTTAAATTAGATTATAAAGAAATTGAAAAGTTTTATGAAAAAAATAATAAACTTAAAGAATATCGTCGTTATTTATATGAAATGTTTCGTTATAAGGAACATACTTTAAGTAATGAAGAGGAAAAATTATTAGCAGATTTATCGAAAGCACTTGGTAATAATTATGATACATATGAACTTTTAAAAGATTCTGATTTGGTATTTCCTAGTTTTATTGTTTGTGATAAAGAATATCCAATGGATGGTAGTAAATATAGTTTATATATTGAAGATGATAATAGGGAAGTTAGAAAAGCAGCCTTCTTTGATTTATATGGAGTATATAAACAATATAAGAATGTTTTTGCCAATTTAATTAGTTCAAATATTAAAGAGGAAGAAGCAATTGCTAAGATTAGAAAATATGATAGTGCTATTTTAGAATCAGTGTATCATGATGAATTGGATATTAGGGTACATGATAATTTAGTTAGTGTTATTAGGGAAAATTTAAATGTTTTACATAAGTACTATGGCTTAAAGAAAAAAGTGTTAGGCTTAGATGAGATGCATTTATATGATGTATATGCTAATCTAGTTAAAAGTGATGGTTATAAATATCCAATTGAGGAAGCTAAAGAAACAGTTATTAAAGCATTAGGTATTTTGGGTGAAGAGTATATTAATATTTTAAAAAATGGTATTAATGATCGTTGGATCGATGTGTATCCGAATAAAGGAAAGAGAACTGGTGGATATAGTAGTGGTTCTTATGATACGAATCCATATATTCTATTAAATTATCAGGATAAATATGATGATATGTCTACTTTAGCCCATGAGTTAGGCCACTCAATGCATAGTTATTATACGAGAATTAATAATCCTTATCAGTATGGTCATTATGCCATATTTGTGGCGGAAGTGGCATCAACTGTAAATGAACTTTTACTTGCTAAATATATTATTAATAATAGTAGTGACAAAAATGAGAAACTATTTATTATCAATAGAATGATGGAACTATTTAGAGCTACTATTTATAGACAGACAATGTTTTCTGAGTTTGAGAGAAAAATATCTGATAAGATTAATCATGATGAGGCATTAACTGCGGATGTTTTAAGTGACATATATTATGATTTAAATAATGATTATTTTGGTAGCGATGTCGTTATCGATGATGAAATTAGATATGAATGGGAAAGAATCCCCCATTTCTATTATAGTTTCTATGTATATAAATATGCGACTGGTTTATCGGCAGCAGCATCAATTGTTACAAGACTTTTAGATGGGTCACTTAATCCCAACGATTACTTAGCATTTTTAAAATGTGGTAAGACAAAAAGTCCACTTGATTCTTTGAAGGTAGCCGGAGTTGACTTAACTAAAAAAGAAGTAATCGAAGATGCTATTTCAATGTTTTCATCTTTAATTAATGATTTTGAAAAAATTTATTTTGAGTAAGAAGGGAATAATATGAAGTTAAAGAAGTATTTTTATATTTTATTATCTTTGTTATATTTAGATTTAATTTTTAATTTGTTTGTTTATGATACTTATTTAAGGAGTTCACTTTTCAATATTGTTCTTTTTGATATGGTGAATGCGGCATTTATTACGATACTTACAAGTTTATTTAATGATAAAATAAATAAGATTATTACATATGTGATATATGCAGTATTAATATTTTGGTATGGACTATATTATGTTTTCTATAGAGTTCTTTTAACACCATTTTCGTTTGTTTTATTCAGACAAACAGATCAGATACTTAAATTTTCTAAGAATGTAATTATTTCTGTTTTACAAAACTTACATGTGATATTGTTATTTGCAGTACCAATAATTATCTTTATTATTTTTAGAAAAAAGATTAAATACGAAAAGGCTAAGTTAAAGACACTACTTATATACTTTTTAGTTTTTATAGTTGCAATTGGAATGTATATTGGTAATATTCTTATTCAAAAAAGAGGTATTGGGTCAACATATAATTTATGTTATGAAACTAATAATGTATCATTAAATATTGAAAGACTTGGGGTAATGGGAGCAACATACTTGGATCTTAAAAGAGCAATTTTTGGATTTGATGAAGTAATTCATACGGTTGATAAGGAAGAGTTGGATGACGATAATGAAGTGTTTGAGTATGATTACAATACGATGGATATTAATTTTGATAAGGGTAATAATGAGATAATTAATAACTTTATGAAAAATGAAACTGGTAGTAAACAAAATAAATATACTGGGATGTTTAAAGGTAAAAATCTAGTTTTTATCGTAGCTGAGTCGTTTAGTGAGTTAGCAGTATCTGAAGAATATACTCCAACATTATATAAATTAGTGCATGAAGGTTTTGATTTTGAAAACTTCTATACATCAAATAATTTATCGACGATTGGTGGCGAATTCCAGGCCTTAACCGGATTATATGCTGATAATGAAATACTTAGTTCTTGGCGTGGTGGTTGGGCATATTATCCATATGGGCTTGGTACAGTATTTAAAAAAGAAGGTTATAATACTTTTGCCTATCATGATAATAGTGCATATTTTCAGGACCGAAATGTTTATTTAGGAACGCAAGGATTTGGTAATTTCATGGGTTGCTATAATGGACTAGAGAAGAGAATAAACTGTGAGCAATGGCCACAAAGCGATGTTGAAATGATGAATGCTACAGTTACAGATTATATCGATAGTGATAAGCCATTTATGACTTACTATATAACGGTCTCAGGTCATTTTTACTACGAATTTAGTGAAAATATGATGGCTCAAAAGAATCGTGATGCTGTTAAGGAGCTTGATTATCCAGAAGCGGTAAAAGGGTATATAGCGACACAAATTGAACTTGATCATGCTTTAGAAAGTTTGATGAATAAGTTAGAGGAAGCCGGTAAGTTAGATGATACAGTCTTTGTTTTATTAGCTGATCATTATCCATATAATCTATCGATTGATAATATTAATGTAATGTCTACATACGAAAGAGATTCTTTGATTGAGGCTAATAGTAATAATTTAATAATCTACAATAGCAAAATGAAGACAGTAAAAATTGATAAAGTAGGAATGAGTATTGATGTATTACCAACAGTATTAAATTTATTTGGAATAGAATATGATTCAAGAGTAATCATGGGGAAAGATATTCTAAGTACAAATGAAGGTATTGCGATATTCAAGGATAAATCGTGGGTTACTAATAAGGGAACTTATTATGCATCAACGGGTAAATTTATTGCTAAGAGTGAGGATATTCCTGAGGGATATGTCGATAAGATTAATAAAATAGTAAGTAATAGAGTGGCAATAAGTAGAATGATTGTCGATAATAATTACTATAAATCAGTTTTAGGATAAGAAAAAAAGTGTTCATAAACGAACACTTTTTACTTACTATTTTTCTTCATAGTTCTTGCTTCACGAGCACTTGTTTTAATCTTTTTACCATCAGCGGTAGTTACTGTTTGGAAATTAACTTTTTGCATTCTCTTAGTTATTTTTAAACAGTTTGGTCTATTATTGACACTCTTTGCTTTTTTACTTGTTACTTTTGTTGCCATATTATCCCTCCTCAAATTACAATTCATAATTCTACTATAAAATATGGGCAATGTCAATTATTTTGCTCATTTTTCATGAATTCACGTAGGATTTTAGTGGTGGCCCTTTTTTCTAATCTAGAAACATAACTACGAGATATTTTCATTTTTTTGGCAATATCTTTTTGAGTTAGTTCCTCTTTATCATTAAGTCCATATCTGAGTTCAATAATTTCTCTTTCTCTTGGAGTTAATATTTTTAAGTATTCTTTTAATAGTTTAATGTTATCATTATTATATATATCTTCAATATAATCAGTATCATTTGTTTTTAAGACATCCATGATGGTAATTTTATTACCTTCTTTGTCATAGCTAATTTCTTCATATAAACTAACGT
>CAZLQU010000042.1:0-9599 GCA_964561805.1 uncultured Muribaculaceae bacterium
AATTGATAATCTTTTCTTCAGCCGATAAAACCAAATCTTCTTTTTCTTTTAAAATAGGATTAATAAATCTTTCACAGTTAGTTAAGGTTTGTTTTCTAATATAGCCAAATTCATCTTTAACTTGTGATAGGGCTCCTTTAGATATTTCAATGTAGTAACCAAATACTTTATTAAAACCTACTTTTAAAGTTTTGATACCAGTTTTTTCACGTTCCTCTTGTTCGTAGTTGCTTATGAATTCTTTACCACCACTACGTAAATCTTTTAGTTCGTCTAATTCTTGGTTATAGCCTTCTTTAATTAGGTAACCTTCTTTTAGAGTAGGGGGAGGAGTTTCATATAGGGAACTCTCTAGTAATTTATATAAGTCACTTACATCTGGTAATTCTTGATATTTTATTTTCTTTAGGATATCATTAATTTCTGGTAAGTATTTAAGCGATTCCTTTAATTGAAGTAAATCTCTAGCATTCGCAGAACCTAGTGATATACGGCCGCATAATCTTTCTAAGTCATAGACATTGTAAAGGGCTTTACGTAAATCTTCACTAAGAAGAAATTCTTCTAGTAAAGTACCAACAATATCATATCTTTTTTCAATTGTTTTAATATCAATTAAGGGACTTTCAATCCATGATTTTAATTTACGGCTACCCATAGCAGTTTTGGTTTCGTCTAGTAACCAAAGAAGTGAATAAGTTCTTTCTTGATTTCTGATGCTTTCTGTTAATTCAAGATTTCTTTTGGTATGGATATCCATTCTTAGAAATTCATCACTTTTTTTAATAATCAATTTTTGAAAATGTGAGATATTTCTTTTTAGAGTGTTAACTAAGTAATGCGTCAAATGTTTGATACCAGTAATATATCTAATATCAGTAATATCTTTGTATATGTAATCGTAATTATCATCATCAGTTATATCATCTATAATTGTAATTGGTAATTTATAAGTATTTTTTAATGTAGATATGATTTCTTTGTTGGTTTTAGAGTTTGTGATTAATTCTTTAATACCTAAAAAGATTATTTTATTAATTAAAAGGGAATTGTCATTTTCAATTATTTCTCCGTATATTTCGCCAGTAGTTAAGTCACAATATGTAAGGATATAACAATAATCTAAAAAATATAAACTACCAAAGTAATTATTTTCTTTTTCGTTTAATGAGTTAGCAGTGATAACGGTACCAGAAGATATTACTTCGGTGATGTCTCTTTTGACAATACCTTTGGCAATTTTGGGATCCTCTAGTTGTTCACAAATAGCCACTTTATATCCTTTTTTAATTAGTTTATCAATATATATATCTACGGCATGATAGGGAACACCACACATAGGTACTCTTTCATCTAAACCAGCATTTCTACCAGTTAGGGTTAATTCTAATTCATGGCTTACTAATTCGGCATCTTCAAAAAACATTTCATAAAAGTCACCTAAACGATATAGGATAATCGTATCCATGTTTTGTTCTTTTAATTCAACATAGTGAGCCATCATTGGTGCTAACTTTGTTTTATCGACTTCACATAATTTCATATATATCACTGCTTTCAATAGTTATTATAGCAAAAATAGTTAATTAAAATCAAGACAAGAAAAAAGAAACTTGCGTTTCATTCTTTAATTAATTCAGACAAGGAAACAATGTGATAACCTTTACTAAGAATATATTCGATAACATTTGGTAATTCTTTAGTATTATTTATCAAAAATATTCTTCCACTGTATAAGTCATTTTTTAGGGTATAATAGTTATCATTTTTATTTACAATAATGGATAACATTTTATTATTAGCACACTTTTCTTTTCCTAAATTATCTTTGTTTGTAAATAAACAAAAGATGGCTTTATTATTACTTTTATTATTGATAATATTATTGCCAATAATTAAATTATCTTTGGTATATGTCCCCATATTACCATAGTTATAGATTTCATGATTTTTGATTTTGTCAATAATATTAATGTTATTGTTAAGGTAATTCTCATCAATAAAGAAATTAATTTTAGTATCATATTTATTAAGGGTATTTAAAAGATTATCAAGAGTATTATTATTACTTAAGATATATAATAAGGAGATATTTTGATTCTTTATATTTCCTTTAATAATAAATTTATTTAGGTTGTTATAGATTGATATTTCGGGGTAGACGTCGTTATATGCTATGAGTGATGGATCAAAATAACTAATTCTTTTCATAGTTTTATAACTAGTTTCTTCATTTACTTCTTTACCAATGCTGCCAGGGATAATGGTATCATCTTTAATGATAGCATTGGTTGGTTTATAGTTATGTTCTTCGGCATATTCTTTAATTTTAATCATTATTTCATCTTGATTCATGGTGACAGTGATTACTTTTTCGGTATAAAAGAAGGTAATACAAAATAAGCAAAGTAGGCCAATTAATTTAATTAATTTCATTAATTATCACCATTTAAATATATGTTTTAATGTGTTTACTTATAACTAAAATTATGATAAGATTAAATAAATAGAGGTGAATACAATGCTTAATAATAAGGGATTTACGTTGGTGGAATTATTAGCGGTAATTTTGATTTTAACAGGTGTTTCCTTGATAGCAGTAGCATCAATTAGCTCATCTTTACAAAGAAGAGAAGGAAAAGAATGTAGTGAACAAATAGAACTTGCTAAAAATGCTGCCAAGATATATTTTTCAGTTAATAATTGCAATGGCACTAGTGGATGTAGTGTAGCAATTAGTAAGTTAAAAGAAGATAATTATTTTAATGAAAAAAGTAAAACTAGTAAGTTAAAAGATACGGACACAATTAGTTTTACTAATAATGGATATACATATAATGGTACTGGAGAATGCAAAGAATCATAATTCAATGTTGATATTATGATTCTTTATTTTTGATAATTCAGCAGTTATTTCTTCTTTTTCTTTAATACTAAGATGACTATTTAAGATATTTAAATAGTAATTAACTTGATTTAAATCTTCATCTAATTTGCTAGTTAAATATTTTTGATAATAAATTTTAAGTAGTAATTTATTGGCTGGTATGAAATCATTTAATGATTTAAGCATTGATATAGATGCATCAATATCTTTTTGAATTCCCAAGGCGGCATTGCCTGGTAAATAGTAATAGATGACTAAATTATAAATATTCCAAGGATATAATAAATCGATTGAGGCTTCAGCACCTTTGTTAAAGTATTCGAAGGCTTTTTTAGGATCTTTTTTAATGTTGTAGTAGTATAATCCCACTTTGTTACAAGCCCAGCTTTCTTCTTCTAAAGCACTTTTTAAATAGTATTCGAAGGCTTTTTCTATGTCTTTTTTTTCTTCATAGATTTTGCCTAAATTGTTATAGGCATAGATATAATTATTGTAGGCTGCTTTTTCAAAGTATGCAATAGCTTTCTTTTCATCTTTCTTTTTATCTTGAGTATAGCCATATAGATAACATAGACCTTTAGTGTTAATGGCAGAGATACTGTTTAGGGCGATGGCTTTATCAAGATATTCATGCATCAATTTAATATCATCATTGTTAAGAGAACCAATTTTTCCTTTAATAATCATATGGGCAAGCATCCAGTAGGATGTAGGGTGGTTAAAGGAAGATGCTTGTTTATGATAAGCAAAAGCTTTATCGTATCTAGGATATCCAGCAATTCTTCCGGTATATTCTAAATTACCTAATTCGTATAAGGCATAGGGATTATTATTTTTAGCTAATTTTTTTAAAGAGGGGATAAGACTGATACCTTCTTTAAATTGAATTGTTAGATAATCTTTTAAGTCGTTAATCGAAATATTGGTATTGGTTAAAATTTCTTCGATAGTTTCATTAACTAAATCTTTAGTATATAATGGTTGCTCTTTTTCTAAGATAGCAAAGAATAATACTTCAGATAGATAATGATAGTAATCTTCTTTTTTTAAATAACTAAGTAGTAGTTTTTTAAGTTTGGTAGGGACATACAAATCATTTTTAGCATAGGTATTTAAAATATTAGTTAATTTTTTTAGAGATGGACTATTATTTAATTCTTTTATGGTGGTGTAATTATAAATATAGCCATCAATAATTGATAGTAAATTATTGATAATTGGTACTAAGATGGTATCATCTTTTTCGTAGTGTTTATGATAGTTTAAGTAGATTTGACGATAATTGTTGCCAATTGCACGGTAACCGGTACAGTAATTACCAACGGTGGTATCGGATATATCATCGACACCAAAAACAGTACAAAAGATTTCGGTTTGAATGGCACTGGTTTTATTAACTGCTAATTTTTTGATAGCGTTAAATAAGTTACCTAGAGATAAGTGGTTATCATTATTATTTAATTTGACATAGTTCATTTTATCACCTAAATATATGATAACATTTATTTATTATGAAGGCAAGATAATTTGTGGAATACTTGTGGATTATATTATATATTGTGGATTTATATGAGTGGTAAAAATAAATGTGGATTTATATACTTATATTATGAGAGGAGAAAACATGAAAAAATTAAAAAATTATAAATCGATGATTATTTTACTTGGAGCAATTATTCTTGGAGGAATAGTTGGACTTATTTGGGGAGAAGGAGCTAGCGTACTTAGTCCATTTGGTGATTTATTTCTAAATATGTTGCTTATTGTCGTAGTACCATTAATCTTTCTTACAATTACATCATCTATATATAAGATGAGTGAACCTAAAAGAATTGGGAAAATTTTAGTAACAACTTTTTTAGTATTCTTGATGACATCAGTAGTAGCGGTACTTATTGGTATTGCTAGTACATATGCTTTTAAGTTGGTTGACACTAAAAATGGTGAAGAAATTAAAGCTAGTTTAGTTTTAGATGATGAAGAAACTAACGAGACAGAATTAAATTTCTTGGATAGAACAGTATCAGCTGTTTCAGTTAATGACTTTGCAAAATTATTATCAAGAGATAATATGATTGCTTTGATTGTCGTATCTATTTTGGTAGGAATTGCAATGAGTATGTCTAAAGAAAAGGCAGAACCATTCTTTAAGTTTATTACGTCTGCTACAGATGTACTTATGAACTTTATTAAGATTATTATGTATTATGCACCAATTGGTTTAGGATGCTACTTCGCAGCAATGGTAGGAACTTTTGGAGGTTCAATAGCCGTTGGGTACATTAAAACATTTATAATCTATTTAGTAGCTTGTGCAGTATTTTACTTTATAATTTATACAATATTTGCATATATTAGTGCTGGTAAACTTGGCGTAAAGAGATTTTGGGCGAATATTTTACCTTCAACAATTACCGCTTTAGCAACTTGCTCATCAGCTGCTTCAATGCCAGTTAATATTGAATGCACAAAAAAGATTGGAGTATCTAATGATGTAGCTGAAACTACGGTATCACTTGGAACTAGTTTCCATAAAGATGGCTCAGTAATTGGTAGCGTGTTTAAGATAATGTTCTTGGTATATCTATTTAATGGTATGGGAGATGTGTCCATTCTTAAGATTATGGGAATTGCCCTTGTTGCAACATTGCTTGTAACAGCGGTACCAATTGGTGGCGGAACAATATCTGAGATGCTTATCATTACGATGTTAGGTTATCCGGTAGCGGCTTTACCAATTCTTACAATAATTGCTACGATCATTGATTCACCAGCAACGATACTTAATGTTGTCGGCGATAGTGCATCAGCAATGATTACTAATAGAATTGTTGATGGAAAGCATTGGTTAAAAGAAAAGAAAGCATAGTAATATGCTTTTTTTATTAAAAAAACAAGCTATTGCTTGTTTTCTTCAAATAATAATTTGAAATTGATACCAAGGCCATTGGCAATTCTTTCAACAGCATCCAAAGAAAATGTTGAAGCCATTTTGATTGATTCAATTTCTCTAATATAGCCATGACTATAGCCTGAGGCATCGGCTAATTCTTGTTGGGTCATACCTTTTAGTTTACGATATTTTTTAATATTCATTCTGACAGTATCATAAATATTTTGATTAGTCGTGGCCATAGTGTTCACCTCTAGTTATATTTTCTCACAATGAAATGTAAAAATATGTAGACAGATAGCATACAATTTAAATTATTATTCGACATATTTTTTATCTATCATTAGATATAATTTTTTTGGTGATAAAATGAATAAACTTTATATGGGATTGGATATTGGATCGGTTATGACAAAGGGAATTATTATTGATAAATATGATAATATTATTGCTAGTGTTTATGTATATACAGAAGGGAATTCAATTAAGGCGGTAAAGAAAGTTGTTAAGGACCTTAAATATGAAATCGATAATAATTCTGAAGTCGTAGCACTTGGGGTAACTGGCGCAGGAAGAAAACTAATTGGAACACTTCTAGATGCAGAAATAATAAAAAATGAAATAACGACGGCAGCTTTTGGAACAATTAGATTGTATCCGAATGTAAAAACAATATTAGAATTAGGGGGAGAAGATGCCAAAATCACTTTAGTTAATAATGGGGTAGTTACTGATTATGCAGTTAATACTTTATGTACGGCTGGTAGTGGTTCGTTTCTTGATAGTTTAGCTAAGAAATTAAATATCAGTATCGATGATATATCGAGATTAGCGTTTGCTAGTAAAAACAAGGTAGAAATTGCCAGTAGATGTATGATTTTTGCTGAGACTGATATTATGCATAAATTACAAACGGGATATAAAATTGAGGATGTTTTAGCTGGAGTATCTGAAATGGTTGCTAAAAATTATTTAAATAGTGTCGCTAAGGGCAAAAAAATACAAGCACCAATTGTTTTTAATGGTGGCGTTAGTAAGAATATAATGGTAATTAAGGAATTAGAAAGATTATTAGGGGAAAAGATTATTGTCAATAAAAATGCGCATTTAATGGGAGCTTTAGGGGTAGCTATGATGGCTAGGGAGAGTAAAAAAGAACATGTTTTTGATTTTAATATTGATAATTATAAGTTAGAAACTAAAATGACTAAATGTAATAATTGTACTAATCATTGTCAAATAGTTATGGTTTATAAAAATGATAAAATAATTAATTATTGGGGAAATAGATGTGAAGAAATTAGCATTTTAAAAAATGTGTAAAGGAAAGGAAATTAGTTGTATTAATTTCTTTTTTTTAGTATAATCAAAGTGAGTGTGATAGGATGAAACAAAGAACAATCAGCGCAATTGTTTTACTTATTATTCTAATTGGGAGTTTACTTATTAGTACAAAATTATTTGGAATAATTATGATGATTGCAGCGATAGTGGGTTTTAATGAACTATTTGATATAAAATATAAAGATAATTTAAAGAAATATCGTTTAATTAAAATCCTGGGAATTATTAGTTTAGTTTTAATAGTATTAAATAATACTTTTTATAAGATTGATATTAAGGTTACGGTATTGTTGCCGTTACTTATGCTTAGTATGCCCATTGTTATTTATAATGATAATAAGCTTTATAGCATCAATGATTCGTTATATGTTATTGGCATTGTCTATTTTTTAGGGTTATCATTTGGAAATATAATATATTTAATGGATAGCGATATGGTAAGATGTATTTTTATTTTTATAATTGCTTTTATTACTGATACATATGCTTATATTGGAGGCAGTTTAATAGGGCGTCATAAGTTTACTAGTATATCGCCTAAAAAGACAATTGAAGGGTCTATTATAGGGATAGTTATGGGAGTGTTATTTGGAACAGTATATTACTATCACATGGTAGGTGGCGTAACTGTATTTCAAACGGTAATGCTTTGTTTGGTTTTGACAATACTATCAGAGATAGGCGATTTACTTTTCTCTAGTATTAAACGTTATTTTGATAAAAAAGATTATTCTAATTTGATACCAGGTCATGGTGGAGTATTGGATAGATTTGATAGTGTTATTTATGTATCACTCGGTTTATCACTGATACTTTGTTTATTTTAAGGAGGAAATATGTTATCACTTTTATGGTTTATTTTAATTCTTGGTTCAATCGTAGCTATTCATGAATTTGGACATTTCATTTTTGCTAAACTTGCTAATATCTATGTTTATGAGTTTTCTATCGGTATGGGCAAAAAAATATTTGGAAGAAAGAAAAAAGGCGGCGAAACCGAGTTTTGTATTAGGGCAATTCCTCTTGGCGGATATGTAATGATTGCTGGAGAGGATGTCGAAGATGAAAAAATTCCTAAGAAAAGACAAATGTGCAACAAGAGTTTTTGGCAAAGATTTATGGTTTTATTTGCGGGACCATTCAATAACTTTTGGTTTGCTTTTGTCATTTTACTTATTAGTGCTTTAATTTTTGGTGCTGTATCAATGAAGCCATATATTGGTGAAGTTGCCAAAGATTATCCAGCTCAAGCATCAGGACTTGAAAAGGGAGATTTGGTACTTGCTATTGATAATAAGGAAATCAAGAATTGGGATAGTGGCTTAATTATTTTACAAACAAGTGATGGCAAGGAAACAGTCTTTAAGGTTCAAAAGGCAAATGGTGAAATTAAGGAATATTATGTAACGCCGCTTGAAGTAACAGATGAAAAGGGAAATGTTAGTTATAAATATGGAATAGCTACCGGAGTAGAACGTGAACGTGGCTTTGGGAAGTCTATAGTTTATGCATACAATAAGACAATATCTTTATTTGGTAGTATGTTTGTGACACTAAAATATTTATTTGTTGGAAAAGTTGGTATCAATCAATTATCGGGCCCAGTGGGTATTTATACGATAGTGGATTCTCAAGCTAAAGAGGGCGTCGAAGCATTACTATATTTAGTGGCATATTTATCAATTAATGTTGGTATTATTAATTTACTACCATTCCCAGCTTTTGATGGGGGAAGAATTCTTTTCTTGATAATTGAAAAATTATTCAATAAACCAGTATCTAAGAAAACGGAGAATATTATTCATACGATTGGTTTTATGTTAATAATCGGGTTACTTGTTTATGTAACTATTATGGATATTGGAAGATTAGTGAAGTAATAGAAAAAGAACATAATTAGGAAATAGTTATGTTCTTTATTTCTTTTTTAGGAAGATCGGCTTTAGGGAAGGTAATCGTTAAAATGCCATCCATATATTTAGCTTTTAGATCGGTATCCTTTTTAATACCAATATAGAAACTACGTTTTATTTCACCATAGAATCTTTCTCTTCTTACATATTTGTTTGGATCAGATGGAAGAATAGTTTTTTCGGCACTGATTGTTAAATAGCCATTTTCGTAATTAATTTTAATATTTTCTTTTTTTACACCAGGAATATCTATTTCCAAGATATACTTATTATCTTTTTCGTAGATATCAGTTTTCATATTTTCTTTGTTATAGGGAATATTAAACATATCAAAATAATCATTTAAGTAATAATTTCTTTTTGGTAACATGGTAATCATCCTTTCACAAGTAGTATTAACTAAAAAATGGAAATAATACATCTAAATAGTGTCAAAAAGGGTTATTATGGTATAAAAAAAATTATTAATATGATATAATTATAGTGGGTGGTTACATGTATAATAAGGCATTAGATATACTTCATATTTTTACTAGTCATGGATATGATGCCTATATTGTCG
>CAZLQU010000043.1:0-9294 GCA_964561805.1 uncultured Muribaculaceae bacterium
TCATTTCTATTATATTATAATATATAAATTATAAAATATCAATTGTTTTTAAATAATCTAGTCTCGGTCTATATTTAAGTGGTACTTCCATACAATTATCTAAAAAGAACTTATATGGAATAGATTTCTTCTTTGTATTATCAATATAATTTAATAGTAATTTACCTGGTAATACAAAGGTTTTGTTATAGTAATTAAATCTAACAATCAAGAATGCAATTCCTTTAAAATATAAGACATTTCTAATATGCTCAATTTGATGAGCATGAATATTAGCAAGTGGAATGCTTGTTTTACTATTAGTTTCTTTAGCATCAAATTCAATATATTTTTCCTGATATATGCCACTATAATCCAACGTCGATTTTTGTTCATAAAAAGCATCTAATATTCTAGTCTTAGTACTATTGATTTTTAATACCTTAATGGGAATAGGCTTTTTATAAATTAAAGCGATCTTTTTATTCATATAATACTCATTTGTCAAGTTAATATCACTTTCTAAAGTCATTCCTCTATTACCATAATTTATAAGTTTATTATTCTTAATTGTAATCATATTTTCACCTAAAAATAGTATACTATAAAAACTGAAAATAATCCATAGAAAAACCTAGGAATTAATCCTAGGTTAAATTCTAAATGGCGGAGTAGGAGAGATTTGAACTCTCGCACCAGAATTCTCCGGTCTACACCCTTAGCAGGGGCGCCTCTTCAGCCTCTTGAGTACTACTCCAAAACGCTACATACTTAATTTTATAATAATGAATGCGTTTTGTCAACTCTTTTGAACTATTTCCTCGCGATGTATTCATCATACGTAAGATTCAATTTAGTTATCTCATTTGCAATATCGACGCCAACATATCTAAAATGCCACTCTTCATACATGTAGCCAGTTACTTTTTCTTTTCCTTCTGGATATCTTAAAATAAAACCATATTTGTATGAATTGTCTACTAACCAAGTGTATTCCTTATCATCCTTACTAATGAAATCACCACTCTTATTCATAACATCCGTAGCAAGTCCCGTTTGATGCTCAGAGTATCCAGCCCTAGCTGAAAACGTTTCCGCTTTATCAAAGCCATTTGAATATACGTAATTATTATATAAAGTTTGCTGATAATTATATGATCGATAAGCTGACCCAGAATATATAGTAATACCATCTTTTAGAGCGGCTTCACACATTTTTTCAAATGCTTCCTTAGCAACGTGTCGCATCTTATTATTCCACCCCTGATTGTATTTAGAACTAATTGTTTCCAAATCGCTAGGCACATAATTACTAGCTAATTTGTGATATTTATTTACTAAAACTAAAATATCATCAGGTTCTTTTATATCAACTACATTTGTATAGTATTTATAATCTAATGAAGCATTAACATATGTAACTAAATCAGTATATTCTAATTCATTATCATTATTATATTTTAAATATCTTTCGATATCTTCTTGATGAAAATAGCTTAAATTAATGATATTAATAATATCTTTTAAATAATTATTATTAGTAAATGACACAATTTCTTTATCACTAAAAGTATCATATATGGTATTTATTTCTTTTGCTTCATAGCCTAAATCTAAAAGTTTATTGATAGTTATAAAGAAATCTTCTTTCTCATGATATTTAATATCAAAATAACTATTCAAATACTTTGGATTATAGTATTCACTAACAATTATTCTTTCTAATGTTTCTGAATAATCATGATTTTTTATATCATGATAAACATCTAATTCATGAAATACTGTAATTGTATCATATTCATAACCGGTTATTTTACTTTCAATAAAAGTAATTATTCTTGTAAAATTAATGGCTATAACCACAATTAAAATTAGGGGTATAAATACACGACACAACTTCTTAATACTTAGTTTTCGCTTTTTATATCTAGCCATACTATCACCATAAATAATATAACATAAAATTTAAAAAAAATAAATGTCTAATTGTTGTCAAATCTATTGTAATTATCAAATTCATATTATATGATAAATATATAAGATAAGGGAGTGTGATATAGTGATTTATCCATCTATTGATAAACTACTAACGGTGGTTGACTCAAAATATGCATTAGTTTATATAGCTGCAGGAAGAAGTAAACAAATGATTAAAACTGATTTCTATCAAATGCCAATTAAAGATTATAAATCTGTAAAAACTATCGGTAGGGCACTTGAAGAAGTCGATGCTAATTTAATTCATATAGATAAAAGATAATTATATCTTTTTTTCTTTTAATGTGGTATAGTTATAGTAGAGGAGAAATATATATGGAGACAAAAAAAATAATTGTTGATGATGAAGAAGTCGAAATTTATAGTGAAATTACCGATGAAGAAATGGAAGATAATCGCGATATTTTTAAAAGAGACAAGTCACTTGAAGATACTATAAAAATAGACGTTATTAAAGAAAAAACAAATAATGGTGATATCAATGGATGATGTAAGAGAAATAGAAAGATTTCTACATATTATTAAAACTGCTGCTGAAAATGGTGAATATATCAGTAGTAGATTTGTCTATTCAAACCTTATAAGAATGGGGAGAAGAGTAGTTGATACAAGTAGAATCGCAAATAATTTTGATGATTGGATTAATCACTTCAAAAATATCCCTAATATAAAAGTCTTCGTACAAGATAATTGGCGCTATTTCTGTCAATTCACTAATGATGATTATAACCAAATATCACCCCATAATATGATAAAAATGTATATTCCTGTCGATGATAAACATATTAACGAAGCAGCTAAAAGAATCTTTACTTTTATGAGTGAAAATAATATGATTCATCATTCAAAAATTGGTTCTGAAGTAAGATTTGATGATATTGTAATAAGAATTGATTCTAAGGAAAATGCTAAGAAAATTGAAGATTTTGTCATGCGTGATCAATACATTATGGAAGGTATGATGAAACCCAACCCATTTGCTTTTAACAACGGGTATATTTCTTATGCTTGGGATGGTGAACTATCATTTAATGATACCGTATCAAAATACATTAGCAACTACATAAACGATTTAAAGAAAAATAATCATTTGAATGAAGCATCATATCGTGGCTTTGTAGCATATGTCGGTAGCGTATATAAAGAAGTGTTTAAAGAAAATAAAAATCAAAATAAATATATTAATGATATGCAAGTTGAATACTTAGATGAAATTGATAACTATAAAAAAGTTACTGAATTATTACTTGAATCAATGATGCCCGATAAAAAACAAAAAGATTTCTTTGAAACATATGATAGAATCGTCTTTGGTAAAGAAGCCCTTAGTGGAAAATTACAAAGTGATTTTGAAAAAATATATCATATGCTAGTTACCAAATATGGTTCATATGAAGCAGACGTACGTATTATCAGATTTTTAGAAACCGGTAATTATAATTATTTTACCAGAGAACATGGTATAAGAAATTATATGACTGATAATAATATAACTATGGATATGGTAAGAGAATTATATATAACTTTGCCAGAAAAGATACATGAAAGCAAAGTTTTAGAAAGTGCAATGAAAGATACAATTGAAAAATATGATGATAGTCAAGCAATAACTGCAATTAGAATGGCTGGCTTTGGTGACTATGGTTACTTTACTAATAGACACGGTGGCCGTCAAAATATGCAAAAAGAAATTCAAAAAGAAAAAATATATGGCTTAATTATGCACTATTATTTAACTAAATGATATGATATTAAAGATATTCCAACTGAATACAATGAAATGTATAAAGAATATATTGCATTATTAAATGGAAAAGAAAGAAGTAAAAATCATCGTTAGTAAAAATATAATTAAATGAGGGGACGCCATGAAAGACACACTAAATTATAAGTTACTAAATGGATTATTAATTATTTTAATTATCTCAATATTATATTTTATAAGATCGTTATGGATAGGAATGGTATGCAGTATTTTTAAAATATTAGCGCCATTCCTTTTAGCATTCGCTATTGCTTATGTAATTTACCCCATAGTAAAAAAATTAGTTGATTCTGGTAGCCCCAAATGGTTAGCAATATTAGTCGTATCAATATTAATTATTGGAGGATTATTAATAATTATCCTTATTACCATTCCCTTAATCTATGAACAAATATTATTATTTTTAAGTAATATATCAGTATTATTATCAGATTTATCCACCAAATATGAAATAAATTTAGGTGGAATTGAATCATCACTAACTGATTTTACCAAAAACATAATTACTAATTTAGGAAGCACTATCTCAAATGGTGCCATATCATTAGTAAGTTCATCTATTGGCGTATTTTCAACATTAATTATTGCCGTAGCAGCCGCTATCTATTTTTTAATTGATATGGATAAAATAAGAGAATCAATAAAGAAATATCTTAACCTAAGAAGTAAAAGAACAGCCAATTACTTTGATAAATTAGATGATGAATTAACAAAGTATATTGGCGGTATGGGATTAAATATCTTGCTTCAAGGAATTGAGTATACACTAGCATTCCTTCTTATCGGACACCCCAACTGGCTTATACTTGGAGTTCTTTCAGGAATATCGGCTATTATTCCATGGTTTGGTGGTTTTTTGGTTGCAATAATTTCATTACTCGTTTCATCAGTTATCAGTACAAAACTATTCATCCTAACGGTACTAATATGTATAATATGCCCAATTATCGATGGTAATGTAATAGGACCTAAAGTATATGGTAAAACCAATTCTTTACATCCTCTACTAGTTATCTTTTCAGTATCAGCTGGTGGTATGATTGCAGGATTCTGGGGTATTGTTTTATCACTACCAATTGCAATTGCACTAAGAACAACCTATAACTTTTATGAGAAAGACATTATTAAAAAAATAAAAAAGATTCGCAAAAAGAGTGCATAGCTCTTTTTTATAATACTTCTTTTTATTTACATCAGGCATTTCATATGTTATATTTAAGATGTATGGAGGAATTTATGAATAATAAGATCGTAGCAATTATGTATGATTTTGATAAAACTTTATGTACCAAAGATATGCAAGAATATACATTTATTCCTAATTTAGGAATGACACCTAGTGATTTTTGGGCTGAAGCTAATAGATTACGTGAAGTAGATAAAATGGATCAAGTACTTACATATATGTATCTGATGGTCAAAAAAACCGAGGATATTGGTTATCATTTAACTAGAGAATACCTAAGGGATATGGGAGATAAAATAGAACTATTTCCAGGAGTATTATATTGGTTTGATAGAATCAATAAATATGCAAAAGAAAGAGGAATAACCATTGAACATTATATTATTTCTTCTGGTGTAAAAGAAATAATTGAAGGTTCTAAAATAGGTGAGTATTTTAAAAAAGTATATGCTTCTGAGTTTCATTATGATGAAAAAGGTCATGCCGTATGGCCTAATGTAGCTATCAATTATACTAATAAAACCCAATTTTTAATGAGAATAAACAAAGGGATATTAGATACTAGTGATGACTATGGAATAAATAAAAGAATGGAAAAGAAAGACCGCCGTATTGCTTTGAATAATATGATATATATAGGGGATGGAATTACGGATGTCCCATGCATGAAATTAACTAAAGAAGGTGGAGGAGTAAGTATTGCCGTCTATACCGATAAATCAGAAAAAATAGCGCATGACTTATATATGGACGAAAGAATAAATTACATAGCGCCAGCTGATTATCGTGATGGTTCAAGAATCGATACTGTTGTTAAAAAGACAATTGATGCCATGGCATTAAGTGCTGAATTATCTGATATGTCAAAGAGTGAAGGCTTGCATACAAGATAAAAGTATGTTATTATTAATATAGGTGATAAGATGAACGAAGAATTATATAATTTAAAGAAAAAAGAACTTGAAGATCACATTGCTAATGATTTACGTTTAGCTAAACATTTTAAAAATATTAATGGTAAAATAATTGCTCAACTAGTAGTAGTTATTGCAGCAATTTTTATGGGTGGAGCAGTCATTGGTGCCATCGCCGCCGCTATGTCAAAATGGATGCTGGTATCGCTTCTAGTAAGTGCTGCTGCCGTTATTACGCAAATACCAGCCATTTATCAAAATTATGACTCAATGCAGGTATATAAAGGTAGTGCCAAAACATATAGTGATGACTTGCAAATACTAAAAGAGGAGCACACTAAAGCGTATGGTCGTAGTATTGTCAAAGATGGTGGAACAAAACCAACAAAGAGTAGTAGTAAAAAATACTCATACGACAAAAATAAAAAAGACGTGCCAATTGAGTTCTTCGATGAAAAAGACTTTAATGATGAGTTAGACGAAAATAAACATAAAAGTAAATAAACTGCTAAATATTTAGCAGTTTTTTCTACATAAATATCCACATATAGTTGATTTTGATATATTTTTTTAGTATAATTATATTGTATCATTTAGGGAGAGTCGATATCATGAGAAAAATATATGCAAGTGTCGATATTGGTTCTGATACATTTAAATTTTTAGTTGGAGAAGCCCAAGGAGATAGAATTAATGTTCTTGCCGCTACTTCAGTTAAAGCTAAAGGTATTAGAAAGGGGTTAATAGTCGATTCTAATTTAGCAGTCAACACTATTCGTGATGGTATAAAAATAATTAACGATGAACTTGGTTTTGAAGTAAAAAAAGTTATTGTTAATGTACCTGATTATAATGTTAAGTTTATGTATGTAACCGGTAGAATTACCGTTAATGGTATCGTTGAAACCAATGATATCAATAAAGTAATCAAAGATTCCGTATATAACAAATTAGATGAAGACTATGAACTAGTAACGGTAGTTCCACTTGATTTTATTTGTGATGGTGAAGAAGGAAATGTTACTCCACTTGGAAAAGAATGTAAAATCCTTGAAATAAAAGGAATAATGATTTCTGTTCCCAAGAAAAATATCTATTCAGTTATAGGTATCTTATCAGGTGCTGGACTTGAAGTTATTGATATTACTATTTCTGGACTAGCTGATTATTATCAAGTAAGAAATAAAAAGCTAGATAAAAAAGTGGGAGCCATTATTAATTTAGGACACGAAACGACAAATGTTTCAATTATCAATAATGGTAAAATTATGAACACCGAAACCATCCAATTAGGTGGAATTAATATTGAAAATGATATTGCATATGTCTTTGGTACAAATATAATTGACGCAAGGAAAATAAAAGAAAAATTTGCGTTATGTAATAAAAGATTCATTAATTTAAATGAGACATACGAATTGATTAATAACATCGATGAAAAAGTAAAACTAAATCAATTAGAAGTTACCGAAGTAGTTCAAAGTAGATTAGCAGAAATTTTAAAACTAGCAAGAAAACAAATAACCCTACTTACTAAAAGAGATATTGATTATATTGTTATTACTGGTGGACTTACTGAAATTAAATCTTTTAAAAATTTAGTATATGAAATTCTAGGAAAAGATGTTATAATATATTTAATGGATGTGGTAGGTATAAGAGATAATAAATATACTACCGCTATGGGAATGATAAAAGCATTCCACGATAAAATGCAAATTAGGGGAAAAGAGTATTCAATGGTAAGTCCAGAAGATGAAGAATTATTACTTACTCCTGATGATAATAAAAAGAATGAAAAAACGGTTGTTTCTAAGATATTTAAAGGCTTTATTAGAAATAGGGAGGAAAAATATGAATAATATGTTTGGTTTGGAAATGAATCAGTTAGCAAAAATTAAAGTAATTGGAATTGGTGGAGGCGGATGTAATGCTGTTAACCGCATGATTGATTCTGGATTAAAAGGTGTTGACTTTATCGTTGCTAATACTGATTTACAAGTTTTAAATGATTCACTTGCTCCAACTAAATTACAATTAGGAAGCGACCTAACCGATGGCCTTGGTGCTGGAGCCGATCCCAAGATTGGTAAAGAGGCCGCTCTTGAATCAAAAGAAGAAATTGAAGAAGCTCTAAAAGGAGCCGACATGGTATTTGTTACCTGTGGTATGGGTGGAGGAACCGGTACTGGAGCATCACCAATTATTGCTGAAATAGCTCAAGACCTTGGAGCATTAACAGTTGGTATTGTTACAAAACCATTTAGTTTTGAAGGTAAGAAAAGAATGGAACAAGCCATTGCCGGCTTAGATGAATTAAAGAAACACGTTGATACTTTAATTGTTATTCCAAATGATAGATTAAGAGAATTAATTGATAAGTCAACTCCAATGCTTGAAGCATTCAGAGAAGTTGATAATGTCCTACATAGAGGTGTTCAATCAATCTCAGATTTGATTGCTATTACTGGTTTAGTTAACCTAGACTTTGCCGATGTAAAAGCCGTTATGAAAGATAGAGGCAATGCCCTTATCGGTATTGGTGTTGGATCTGGCGAAAATAGAGCCGTTGAAGCCGCAAAACAAGCCGTATCATCGCCACTATTGGAAACTTCAATCAATGGTGCCACAGATGCAATTATTAACGTAACCGGTGGTAGCTCACTTACTTTATTCGAAGTTGAAGAAGCAGCTGAAGTTATTAGAACAGCTGCTAATACAGATATCAATACCATATTTGGAGCCGTTATTAACGAAAATCTAACTGATGAAGTAATTGTTACCGTAATTGCAACAGGCTTTGAAGAACCAAGTGAACCACTATATCACAGTTTCAATTCAACCAATAGAGAAGAAATGTATAAAGAAGAAGATGACTATAACGATAACGACTTAGATATTCCTCCATTTATAAGAGATAGACAAGATTACTAAAATTATCAGGAAACTGATAATTTTTTTTTACATTAAAATGTAAAATTTAATAAATTTACTCTAAAAAGAAGTAAAAGCATCTAAATCTTACGAATATTATTTATGAAGGAGGTGATACAAATGAATGAAATTGAAGTCTCAACCAGTGTATTTGAAAGTATTAAACATATTGATGAATTTGGACATGAATATTGGTATGCAAGAGAATTACAAGCAGTTTTAGAATATAGAAAATGGGAAAATTTTCATACGGTTATTAAGCAAGCAATGGTTGCATGTGAAAATAGCAATAATAATGTTAATTATTGGTTTCCTGAAGTCAGGAAGTCAATAATTAGTGGTAAGGGAAGAAAAAGTCAAATTATAGATTATAAATTATCACGTTATGCTTGTTATTTAATTGCTCAAAATGGTGATTCGAGAAAAAAGGTAATAGCTTTAGCCCAAACTTATTTTGCTATTCAAACTAGGAAACAGGAATTAAGTGAAAGAGAGTATAGTAGATTATCGGAAGATGA
>CAZLQU010000044.1:0-8724 GCA_964561805.1 uncultured Muribaculaceae bacterium
GTTCATTAATAATTCTTTCTACTTCTAAACCAGCAATCTTACCAGCATTTTTAGTAGCTTGACGTTGTGAGTCATTAAAGTATGCGGGAACAGTAATTACTGCTCTAGTTACTTTTTCACCCAAATATTCTTCAGCAGTTTTCTTTAGATCGCTTAAGATCATCGCTGAAATTTCTTCTGGTGTATAGTCTTTATCATTAGCATGTACTTTATCGCTAGTACCCATCTTTCTTTTAATTGAAGATATGGTATCTTTGTTGGTAATCATTTGGTTTTTTGCTTTTTGACCAACAATTATTTCTCCTTTTTTAAATGCAACCACAGATGGAGTTGTACGCATTCCTTCTGGGTTAGTTATTACTTTTGCTTCGCCACCTTCATAGATGGCAACACAACTATTAGTTGTTCCTAAATCAATTCCAATAATTTTACTCATATTTATCTCTCCTTTTTTCTATTCATTTACGATAACCATGGCATGTCTTAATACCTTATCTTTATACATATAACCTTTTTGATATACTTTTAAAACGGTGCCTGCTGGTTTCGTTTTATCTTTCTCTATACTAATTGCTTGACTGGTAGCAGGATTAAATTCTTTTCCTAAACAGTCAATTTCAGTTACTTCAAACTGTGCTAAAAGATTTTTTGTTTGATTATAGACGAGTCTGAAGCCTTCCAAAAATTTTGAAGTTTCATCACCAAAATTATTATCATCCATGATAATTGCTCTTTCAAAATTATCTAGGATTGGTAAGAAGCCTTTTAGAATATCTTCTTCAGCATATTTTAAAATTCTGGCAGTTTCTTCATCTTTTCTTTTACGATAATTTAACAATTCTGCTTGTGTACGAAGAACCATATCTTCAAGTTCTTTAATACGATTATTTAATAACTCTACCGTATTATCATTTTCACAATTACAATTATCAGTACAATTGCATTCTTCGCCACAGTTACATTTCTTTGTTTCTTTTTCTTTTTTACTCATTTTAGCCTCTTTTCTACTTATTTTTTTTCTTCGATGTTTTCCTTTATATAATTAAGTAAATTAACTACTCTTTCATATTCCATACGTTTTGGTCCAATGATAGCTATTGTTCCTTCTTCACCATTTATATTATATTTGGTTTTAATGACTGATACATCATCAGATAATTCACTATCTTTACCGATGTAAACATTAATACCATTATTAACTTCTTCCATTTCACTGATATTACCTATATCATCAAATTTATTAAGTAATTGTTTCACTTTTTCAATATTATTAAACTCTGGTTGTTTTAAAAAATTATTTTTTCCAGCAAAGTGAACATCATTTGCCTTATTGGTAAAGCTTGAAAAAGCATCATAAAAGGCATTATATAGTACTTCATGTTGTTTAACGTATTTTGCAATGATTGGTTTAACATCGTATTCAAGTTTTTCACTTATTTCACTAATTGGTGTACCAGCAATCATTTTATTGATTAGATTAACAGTTTTAATAACTTCTTCAATATCGGTATCTGGTAAATATAAGTTTTTATATTCAACATAACCTTTATCAGTTATTAACATTGTTAATACTTTGTCGTCATCTAGTGATATCACTTCAACTTTCTTTAGTTTATTTTCACTTGATGACTTTCCTAAAACAACTGATGTATAATTAGTTATTTCGGCTACTAATTCCAAACTTTTTTGAATGGCATCAGATAAGATTAATGACTGGTTATGAAATATTGTTTGTAGTTTTAGCATGTCTTCACCAGTGATATCTTTAGGAGCCATAATATTATCAACATAATATTTATAGCCCATTTCACTAGGCTGACGTCCTGAGGCAAAGTGATTTTTTTCTAGGTACCCTAAATCTTCTAGAATAACCATCTCATTACGGATTGTTGCACTAGAACATTTTAAACTCTTGCATATTTCACTAGAACTTACAGGTTTAACGGTCTTTACATATTCTTCGACAATAAATTTTAAAATCTTTTTTTGTCTCTCGGTGATCATTTTATCACTTCCTTAGCAATATTAATACTTAATTGCTAAATTAATTATAGCACAGTTTTTAGCAATGTCAATACCTTATTGCTAATTTATGCAAAATAAGATTTTTTATACATAAAAAAAGACTAATTACTTAGTCCTATGGTAATCTATTTTCGTCACCTTCGCAGTATCCTTCACCAATTTTACTGCCTTCGACAAATTGTTTATCCATCATTTCACAACCCATTTTAGTTACTTTATCCTTTAAATAACCCCCAAATATTTTAACAACGGCGATAGCAACAACAGTAATTAATGAAATAATCAATACGTATTCAACTAAGGTTTGTCCTTTGCTATTTAATTTAAGTTTCATAATAAGCCACCTACCTATTTATCTTAATTTAATTATATTATAAGTGTTTATTTATGTCAACCTTTTATTTCGACGTAGTCGCCAGAATCTAAGTAAATAATTCCCTTTTTACCTTCTAATTCGGTTACGATTGAATTATATTTATTTATTTTTTCTATTTTTGATAATGTTATATATACGTAATTACCATCAACCATATATAAAATAAATCTTTCATTATCAACATCGTTTGGAACATATTCAATATGTGATATTTTAAGTAATATATCATCTTTTACTTTAGCAAAACTGGTTACAAAATTATCATATATATTGTCTATACTATTGATAATGTATGGGACGTAATTTATTTTATATGTGTTATCTACTTGTTTATTTGATGAAAGGATCAATTTATCATCATAAATAGCTAATGGTTTATATTCATTAATTTCAAGATATATTTTATTAAGCATTTTTCTTTTAATATTTACTTCTTCAATATAATCATTAGTTAAAAGATTCTTTTTGATATCACTAAAATAAGTATTAATATATGGTGGATAATCAGATAGGCCACTAAGTGCTATTATTTCTCTATCTGGCAGTATTTTATTGCCAGTTACATAGATATTTTTAACTGGAAGATTAATTAAATAAGCCACAAGTAAAGATATCATAGCAATTAAAAGAAATGCTAAAAAGATACGCTTAAAGTTTATTTTTTTCTTTTTGACCTTTACTTTTACCTTTTTTGTGGCCATAATATCACACCTATTCAATTATTATTTGTTCTAATTTTAAGTCAACATTATATTTTTCTTTTACTTCTTTTTCTATTTTATTTATCAAAGATACAACATCTCTACCGGTAGCATTACCATTATTGACAATGAAATTTGCGTGTTTTTCAGATACTTTAGCACCACCAATGGTGTATCCTTTTAAATTTAATTTTTCGATTAATTCGCCAGCATACATACCTTCTGGATTCCTAAAGACGCTACCAGCGCTAGGCATATCAAGTGGTTGTGAAGTTATCCTTTTCATTCTTCTTTCAGCAATCAAATTACGCATTGTTTCGGTATCTCCATCTTTTAATTCAAATGTTGTTGATAAAACAATATATTCTGGATTCTTTTTTAAGAAAGAGTCACGATATTCATATGCTAAATCATTAATATTTAGTGTTTTAATTTCATAATTTGGAGTTAAAACTCTAACTTCTTTTACAACACTTGCCATATCACTGTTATACGCTCCAGCATTCATAGCAGTAGATGCTCCGACACAACCAGGAATACCAGCAGCAAATTCTAGGCCAGATAAGCCTTTTTCAATGGTTTCAACGGCTAATTTAATTAGTAAATATCCTGCTCCAACTGTTACAATATGGTTATTATATTTTACCTCATTTAACTTATTTAATTTAATAACAATACCATCATAATGTTCTTTAGCCAAGATAATATTTGATCCATTTCCTAAGACTAGGTATTTTAAATTATTATTTTTAATCTCTTTTAAAATCATAATTAGTTCATTTTCATCTTTAGGGAACACTAGATAATCACAAGTTGAATTAATTTTATACGTATTATGATTTTTTAAGTAAGCATTTTCTTCATAATCAATGCCATGGTTATCAAAAAAACTTTTTATCATCCATTATCATTCCTTTTAGCACTTCATAGATTCTTTCGGCGCTATCTGTTATTCCTAATTCTTTTAGGTTGTCTTTAATATTTTTATAGGTGTTTTTATCGCTTAGAGTATCATCAATTAATTTAATTAAATTCTCTTTTGTTAAGTCGTTTTCTTCCAAAATTAAGGCAGCATTTTGATTAACCAAATCCATTGCGTTTTTGTATTGATGATTATTAGTTACATATGGGCTTGGAATAAAGATAGTAGGAACACCTAGAACTAAAATTTCACTCATTGTTGATGCCCCAGCACGCGATACCATCAAATCAGTTGCTTTCATTAATGATGGCATTTCATATACAAAAGGAACAATTTTAACATTTTTAGGGACCTTAACATCTTTTACCTTTTCATAATATGAATTACCAGTTACAAACATAACTTCATAATCTTTGCTTTTAAAATCGTTTAAGAAAGAAACAATTTTATCATTGACTGTTTTACTTCCTAAACTACCCATAACTATTAAAACTAATTTTTTATTTTTAGATAGGCCATAATCTTCTTTATTGGCTTTTTTCATTTTAATTGCTTTTTCGCTACATGGATTGCCAGTTAGAACAACTTTTTCTTTAGGAAAAGCGTCTATAGTTGAAGCAAAGGAAACGCCAATTTTATCGGCATATTTAGTTAGATATTTATTAGATAAGCCAACAACCGAGTTTTGTTCATGAATAAACGTCTTTTTACCTAATTTTTTGGCAGCCCAAATAACCGGTCCAGTTACATAACCACCAGCTCCAATAACAACATCCGGATTAAATTCACTAATAATTTTCTTGCATTGTCTTCTTGCTTTTAAAAAGCGATATAAAACTTTAAAATTTTCAAGTGTTATTTTTCTTTTTAAGCCACTTACTTTGATAGCTTCATATTTAATTCCTAATTCAGGAATTAAATCTTTTTCCATACGGTCAGAAGTCCCAATATATAGAATTTCACTTTTAGGTTCTTCTTCCTTTATTTTATTAATAATGGCAATAGCTGGATAGATATGTCCACCAGTTCCACCAGCACTGACAATAACTCTCATGTATGCACCTCTAATTAATTATACCATATTAATGATAATTTGTATTATTCTTATACTTAATTATACAATTTTACAATTAGAAATATGTAAAAAATACTGTAAAATTAAAAAGATTATCGTATGATAATCTATCTTGATTTATGTTCTTCATTTTGGTGTACTTCTTCATACACTTTTTGATAAAATGCAATTCGATTTTCATAGGCATTTTTTTCAGGATTAAATTGCCATATGCCAATTAAATCATTAAAAGGAATTGCTCCTATTTGTCCATCTAATACTTTTGCAGATGGTGCTTCTAAAATCATACTATTGCCGCTCCTATAAAAAGTATTTTTGCCGCCTTTAGTCCAAAATAATCTATTATGATTCCGATGCTCTGGTGAAGTCTTTTTTGCTCTTACGTAACCACACATAAGGATGTCATTTAATTGCCCATTTCCAGTAACTCTACCAATTACTCTATATACGGATGTATCCTTCGTTATTAAACAATTTGGCGTTGGAGTACCTATTGAAAAAGCATTTACAAAAACAGAATTTATAGTTTCAGCAATTCGTTCATCTTGTATATTGTCGATAATTATCACCTCATTATTAATATAAATCTAATTATTATCATTTTTTAAAATATTATTTAATTTTTTTTTAAAATTAACACTTTCAGAATCATTTAATCCCAAATGAAAGACTTTATCTATTTGATTATGATTAAACACGGCTATTCTGTCAGTACTTATATAACCTTCTGGATATAAGCAGCCACAATAGTCATACGTTTTATCATTTTCTTTATCAATTATGTGATAACCTGTTATCATCAATCTTTTTTTAGCATTTTTTAATAATATAACACTGCCTATCGGCAAATAATCATTAACCATTTTTCACTCCTTTTAGCCATTTCTTTTCGTATCTAAATCGCCATATAACCCTGAATCTGATAAGGCATCATGAGCTTCTAGAATGCTTGACATTCCTGGTGCAACGTGTTCCAAGAGATTCGTTCCAATATCATATTTATATTCGTTAAATACGTCGTTAGCAAAATTCTGAAACGTTAAATCACCTTCCTGTTTAGCTTGCCTTGTTGAATTAATTACTTGAATGGCATTATCAGGATCTAGTACAGAACCTATAACTGCTTTGCCGGTTGCTTTTCCAACCGCACTTGCCAGCTGATTGAATGTAGCATATGACTTTGCACTATTTACGACGTTATTGACTTGCGATGTTGCGGTATTCCACATCCCATTAGGAGTTGCAATGTTTTTAATAACTGTAGCAACATTAGAAGCAGCATCTGTGGCATTGGCTACAGCTATACCTTCGGTTATACCTGGAATGCTTGACGATAAAATTTCTTTTTCTCCATCAGTTATAGTCGGATTATCGTTAGCACTAAAGATTTTTTCAGCAGTAGTACCCATATAGCTTAAACCGCCTATGGTTCCTGATACTGCTTTACCAACAACAGGAATTTTGGATGTGACCGCTTCAGTAGCTACACGTGCAACAGTAGCGGATTCATTATATACATTAGTCATTTTTTCACTATCATAAGAATATGCTGAATTTGCATTAATATCTCTTCCAGAGACACTATTTTCAAAAAAACTTGTTCTGGCATTTCCAACCCTATCTACTGCTATCCATGCAGCAGATGTATGTTCAAATGACTCTTTTGACTCTAACAAATACTCATATAATGCCTCGTCACCTTTTATTTTGGCGTCATAAGCTTGTGTCATTAAATCGGATGCAGAATATAATGAAAACAAATAAGCACCGCCATCAATAAGACTTTCACCAAATTTACCAAATCCATATAAAACATTTGTCATATACATTTTTGCTGTGGCAATATCTGGATCATTATTATAATCTTCTACCTGATATAGTAAGTATAGTATGTCTTTTAATGACTGACGAATTTTATTTATTTCTGATTCTCCATCAATTAATATTTGAAAATTTTCTTTTATACATGCCACTTCACTATCGGCTCCATTTAAATCGAGCCCTTCACTATCAAAGGAATTAATTAAAACTGATGCATTTCTCATAGATGATATAAATGCCTCGACTTGATTTAATGCGGCTGACAGTTCTTCGTAACTTGGGAGGTTTATGTCGCTATTACTAACATTTGCATTGTTTTGATTTAACATAATAGTACTTCCTCCTTTTTATCACCAATACTGTCTTTTTAGATTTTGAATTTCTGTATCAATTAAATCAATTTTTAACTTGCAGGTATTAACTATATTAGAAAATGTCCCCGACATACTTTGCAGGTTATTATTAACTGCTTTAAAATTATTATCATCCAGTGATTTACCACTTATAATCATATTCTCTAAAGTAGAACCAATTGATGCAGCACTATTAGCTAATAAATCAAGTTCAGATGAAATAGATAATGATTTATTACTAATTCTTTTATATGCATCTTTTTTTGTTGTTAATTTTGAAATTTGTGTTTCTATCATTGCATTATGTTGTGTTATTTCTTGTTGCTCTCTTGCCGGCATTAAAAGATCTGTATTACTACTTTCTGCGGAAAAGTTTATTTCTTTAGTCATTATATCGTCCTCTCTACTATTCAACAAGAGATATGTTTCTTTTCTTGAATAATCCTAAATTGTATAATTCTTTAGTGCGTCAGTAATACTTTGTGATACGTCGTTTAATACTTGTTTATAGTTATTTGCTTTGGTCATAAAATCTCCAAACGCTTGTTCTGCTTTTTCTCTTCCTGTTCCCATTTGCCAATTAGCCATAATGGCGTCATAGTATCTACGAACGTTACTAATGAATGTGTCGATTGAATTATTTGCAGCATCTAATCTATTTTTCCCATTCATAGCTTCAGCTGTAATATTAATCGTATCTCTGTTATCAACATATGGTTCAGCACCTGTTTTTACATTAGTTGTTAATGGAGCTAATGATTCAAGATTTGCTCTGTTAGCATTTTGAATTTCTCTGTAGTTTGAAGCAACAACAACAGAATCACGTGCTAGTTCAGCTAAAACGTTTCTTATAAATACCATAGCATTTTGGACATCAACTACATTATTGATTTGAACGCCAGCATCTTTTCCTTCCCAACTATTCTTTAAAGTGCTAATAGCTTGATTTAAAGCATCAATAATATTATCAGCATTTTCTAATACAACTTTATTATATAATCCCATAGCGTCATCATATAATTGTTGTACATTGTTTACTTTATGATTCATATTATCCCTCCTTTTGTCATTTGAATCATATTATAAAGAATTAATCTTATGAGCCTTTTTAACAACCAAATTATCATAAGTATCATTATGAACTATTCTCTATGATTTAATATTACCATAAATGAAAAAAAATGGCAACTTACTGTTGACATCTTGTGTAAAAATTTGGACATAAAAAAAATACCAGCAACTACCTATTTTTGCTATAAGCTATCGTCGGCGTTTAGGTGCTTAACTTCTGTGTTCGGGATGGGTACAGGTGAGCCACCTAGCAATTATCACTGGTATATTTTTAACTTATTTTTTTCAGTTCCCTGAAAACAAGATAATGTGTTCATCAATTATTGGGATTAAATCCTCAATCTATTAGTACTAGTCCGCTCAATGTATCGCTACACTTC
>CAZLQU010000045.1:0-8308 GCA_964561805.1 uncultured Muribaculaceae bacterium
TAGTTATTTTTCTAATTTATTTACTCCTTTATAAAATCCGCATTTATCACAAACTCTGTGAGGTCTAATCATTTCACCACAATTAGGGCATTTTACTAAACCATTTGCAGTAACTTTATAATGAGTTCTTCTCATATTTCTTCTTGTTTTACTAACTTTTCTAAATGGAACTGCCATATTATTTATCCTCCTTTGTTTTTAATAATTCATCTAAATTAGTAAATGGATTGTTAATTGTATTTTTTTCTTCATTATATTCCTTTTCGGAAATAACTCGCCATCCATCTCCACTTAGATGTACTTCTTCATCGGTAGCACGTACCTTTGAAGGAATTTCTGTAATTATATTTTGCCATAAAATATCGGTAATATCTATTTCATTTTTTTGATTTATAATATTATCTTCAAAATCCGTATCAAAATTATATGTTACAGGTTCTAGAGTTATATCATCTTTTAAAATCATTGTTCCTTTTATTTTGGCATTAATAATTAAATCATTTTCTTCATTCAAACTTATTTTACCCTTAGCAATGATATCATTTAATCTATCTATTCTAGATCCTACTAGAAATTCTTTTGGTATATTAACTGATTCTTCAAATTTAATATTAGTTACTTGATTTGTTAATAATTTAGTTATATCTATTTGCATAATATCACCTACATATCAAAGGTAACTTTACCAAGGTAGCCTTCACGTAAATCTCTTAAAACTGTCGCGTAGACCCTATCATAATCAATTTCTTTATTTTTGATAGCACCAATTTTTTTACCAATTTGATTTAATATATCAATAATATCAGCGGTATTAATTATATCATAGCGCTTTTTAATATTATTTGGATATAGTTTTAACATCATATTAATAATATAGATTGCTACTTCTTCTGAATCTAAAATTTCTTCTTTGATAGCTGTCATAGCTGCCAAATTTAATGCAACATCTTCACTATCAAAACGCGGCCACAAGATACCAGGAGTATCTAACAACTCTATTTCATTATTAATCCTAATCCACTCTAGTTGTTTGGTTATGCCTGGTCTATTTCCTATATTTGTGACTTTCTTACCAACTAAGCGATTTATCAGTGTCGATTTGCCCACATTTGGTATGCCTAAAATTAAGGCTCTAACTTTTCTTGATTTTAATCCCTTTTCACTTCTTTTTTGATTGATTTCTTTTGAGATTTTATCGGTCTCATTTAGTATTTCATTAAGATTGGGGTTATTGATTAAATCTACGGCAATTACTTTATAACCTAATTCTTGATAATAATTAATCCACTTTTTTGTAACTGACATATCACACAAATCAGTTTTAGTCATGATAAGGATACGCGGTTTATCTTTAATTAGATTATCAATATCAACGTTTTTAGATGATAATGGAATCCTTGCATCTATTACTTCAAAAACGACATCAATTAAATCAAGTTTTTCTTTTATTTCTCTTTTGGTTTTTGCCATATGACCTGGATACCAATTAATTGCCATAATATCACCCCTTTAATTATTTAACTATTTTCAAGGGCCATAAACTAATTTCAACACTACCTGCAATATCTTTTCTATCAATTAAACCAATAATCCTACTATCAGCAGAGACAGCGCGATTATCTCCTAAAACAAGATATTGATTTTCTGGTATACGACTACAATTACAAATTGTCTTTAATGAAAAATCATCTGTGTCAAAATTATAATCATTTTCTAATTCATGGCCATCAACATATAGTTTATTACTTCTGTAAAGAATATTTTCTCCTGGAAGTCCAATTACTCTTTTAATAATTTCTTTATTATCTTGTCTAATGACAACAAGAGCAAATCTCTCAATATCATTTAAACGATAATTAAGAATGTTGAGTAATAGTAATTGTTTATTTTCCAACGTTGGTGACATTGAATCACCAGATACAATTACGGGAGTTATAAGAAATACTCTTATAAATACCACAACCAAAGTTATTATGATATAAGGAATTAAGTTCCTAATAATTTTTTTCACTTTGCCTCCACATAATAAATGGTCAGTTTATTATCGTCTCTCTTTAATTTTATATTGACCTGTCATTGTTCTTAAGAAATATAATTTTGCTCTTCTTACTTTACCTTTTTTAACTACTTCTATTGAAGCAATATTTGGGCTGTTTACTGGGAATGTTTTTTCAACACCAACACCAGAAGAAATTTTTCTTACTGTAAAAGTTTCAGTAGCGCCACTGCCTTTTCTAGCAATTACTACTCCTTCAAAATTCTGAATTCTTTCTTTTGATTTGCCGCCTTTAACTTCGATGATTTTACATCCAACGTTAACTGTGTCACCTACTCTGAATTCAGGAATATTTGGATTAATTTGCTTTTCAGTAATCTTTTCAATAAGATTCTTAGCCATTCGTATTCACTCTCCTTTTTTTAACCACAATCATGCAAAAACTACGCAGCGGATTGCTTCATTTATAAATGATAGCATATAATTAAAGAAAATACAAGCATTTTTTACTTGTATAATTATATTCCTGTTTAGCTTAATTTATTAATTATTTCTTCACCTTCATAGTATTCAACAATTACATCGTCTTCAATTCTAATTAAAGTGTGATTAATTACTTTTAATTCTTCCAATTTTTTAGCATTTCTATTGCTTGATTCTGATACATAATTATTGTTCATAGCTGATTTGATGTTAACTTTATACACTTTGTAATCTGTTAAATTGTTATTCACAATGGTAGTAATATTTCCTTCTTTTTCATCTTCATCAAAATCATAGAAATAAACATAATAACTGGTTTCTCCTTGTTTGAATACTTCTGATGCCAAAATAGTGTTTGATACAGACTTTTTATCTGATGTATCTTCTTTTTTATTAAACCAATCTAATTCTTTAGTAATAAATAATGCCGTTACCAAATAAATTAGTGCAAACACTCCCAATATAGCAATAATGTTAATAACATATTTTTTAATTTGATTATTCTCTAATTCTTGTGGACGTTCTAAGCTTTTCCCTTCTTTTTTAGCCTGTTTTCTTCTTAATTCTCTTCCCATATTATGCCTCCAAAAAGATTATAGCAAAAAAGCAAATAATTTGTAAAGATATTAAAAGAAAAAAATTAGCGTTATAACCATTTTGATACGCTAACTTCTCTAACTTCATTATTTTCATAGGAATTAGTAAACTCAATTAAACGTTTAATAACATCTTTAATAAGTTCTTTATTTTCAAATGTTAATTCATCAGCAGTAATAATTTTCCTTAATTCTCTTTTATATTTATTATCTCTAACATATAAATACAAGCTTCTATCAAGGGCTCTAATTAGCATTAATTGGGTTCCATCTTTTGCATTTGCAGAGAAAATTAAATCACGATACCAATCAACTAGTTTTTTTGATAGAATGTCACCATATGGATACTCATAATGAATAATACTCTCAAAGTGCGGGCTATTCTCTAATACAGTTTTAACATGTCCAATATCAATTGTCTGTGTTTGTATCATATCTTCTCTCCTATCTTATATATATTATATATTATATTTTGTTAGTTTTCAACTTTTTCTTCATTTTCCCCTGGTTTTAATTCAACTATTTTAGTAATGTTTTCAATGGCTGAAATGAATAATTCTACCTTTATTTTAGAATTTAGATTTTCTTTTGTTAAAACTTCAACGTTTTTGATTTTAATTATTTGATTATTCTGCCTTTGTATTTTTTCTTTTGCTGCAGCAATTGCTTTTTCTAGTGCTTCCTCATTAGTATATATGTCTTCTTTGATACTTGCTTCATATAGTTTTTCTTTAACTATTTTTATGGGGAGTATATTATTTTCAATGATAGTGTGTGTATATTTTCTAAATTGTTTATATTTCTTATATGGGAATAATGGCAATTCATAATTAAAAATACATATTGAAAAAACATTTTTGCTTTTACCAGTTATTCTTTCTTCTTGATAATATAGTGGATATTCAATAATTACTTTATACCATGTTTCAGCACTTACTACTCCATTAGCTTTTATGTACATTTTTGTATTATCTGTTTTTGTGAGAATACCACTAATTATAACGTCTCCTTTTTTAACGTACTCATTTTCCTGTTTTACTTTTTCTCCAGAATATGCCCTAATAGTAATAATCGTAGCATCTTTGCTAGAAACTATAGATTGAAAAGGATATTCTAATTGTTTGGATTCTTGTTTTCTTTCTACAAGTCTAACAATATATTTTGTACCATTTTCTTCAATTTCAAGCCATTCAAACTTGTCTTTATTTTTATTTAAGATTTTTTCTTTTATCGCCGATAATTCTGCATAACTTTTCTTAAAATTATATTTCCTAATGCCATATTGTGCTAATTCGTTCGTTACTAATTTTGTGATATTATTGTCATTATGCATGACATCAATCGAAAATATGATGTGAGAAAGAAGATATAAAAAAACTATGGATAATGTAAGACATAATATGTTTATACGATTTTTTTTGGCAATTTCATATAGTCTCGATTTACCATATTTTTTTATTTTTGTTATTTTATAAGTCATTGAATACTTGAATAATTTATCATAATCTTCATCATTGATGCGAATTATTAATTCATTATATTTAATTTTATTTAAATGAATAATAGTTATTTTATTTTTTAATAACCATTTAAGGTAATTTAAGATATTTTTACCATTAACTTTTACTAAAACTTCATTGTTCATATTACACCTATAAATAATTATGTTATTAATTCTTAATTTATGCGAATAGCAATTATTTCTCCAGTTATTAAAACCTCATCTTTGATCATTTTAGAAATGATTAGATTTTTGCCATCAACGATGATTATTTTATTACGATATTTAACTGATATGCTAGTTACGTTAAAATCAATAATTTCATCATAGTTAATAATATTTACACTATTTTCTTTAATAATTATTTTATACTCACGGTTATATAAATAATAATCTAATTTATTAATTAATTTCATAGTCTATTATATGTCACTTTCATCAAATAATTGCTTAATATCAATATTTAATGCTTTTGATAGATTATATATTGCTTGAATTGAAAAATTTTTACGACATGAAGGGCCTTCAAGTCTTCTTAAATATGAATATGAATAGCCACTTATTTTAGCTAATTCTCTTTGGGTCATTTTGTTTTTACGGCGATATTTCTTGATATTCTTAGCAATTATCAGATATACATCAATTGTTTTTTTATATTTACGTGGCAATATTATCTTTTAATTTTTTCAAAATCTTTCTTTCCTTACGTGAAACTTCAACTTGATACATACCCAATGCTTGGCCTACCTCTTTTTGAGACATATCATTAAAATATCTAGAAACAATTATTTTTCTTTCTTCCAGAGATAATTTAGCTAATTCATATAATAATGGATACTTTTCTAATTTATCATCTATCGTACCTAATGTGTCATAAAGCATTAAATTGTTTTCGTCATTGCTAATTATTCTATCTAAACTATCTACAACAGTATTAGCCTCTATTACTTCATTTATCATTGCCTCATCAATTTCTAAAAATAATGATAGATCATAAACAGATGGTTCTTTCATTAGTTTTTGTGTTAATATTTCCCTAGCTTTTAAAATTTTCGAATATAGAGATCTAGTGTTTTTGCTAACTTTAATACTTCGGTAATTGTTAATATACTTAATTACTTCCCCCAAAATATATGGATAAGCATAAGAGGTAAACTTTGTATCATATTCTTTATGATAATTTCTATAGGCTTTAATAAAGCCTATTACTGCTACTTGATAAAGATCTTCAAGTTCAAAATAATTCTTATATTTATCAATAATTTTATAGATAAGTCCTTCATTTTTAATGATTAAATTAGTTATATCTTCCATATTTTCTCCTTTATAAAACTTCCAATTCATCTTTAATGTTAGGAACATTATTGTTAAGTAATGTCTTAATAATATTAGTTTTATCACATATCACTAAATTGCTTTTTTGCTCTTTAGCGAGATAGCATATTTTAGTTAAATAATTAATTCCCGTTAAGTCTATAATATTTAAATAATTTGTATTAATTACAACATATGTAAATTTATTATTAGCAATCAATGTATTTATTTCATCAATTGCCGTTTGAGATGTTTCTTTGTTCAGTTCTCCAATTAAGCGAATGAAGAATATTCCTTTGCGAAATTCAAAATTAATGTTTATCATATTATTCCCTTTCAATTTTAATTTAGCATATCTTTTTATTCTTTTATACATATTCGACAATACTTGTTAAAACTTTCAATCGACAATATACACCTCCTTTCTTGCCCTTCATTAATAATATTCGACAAAAGAATAGCTATTTACTTTTTTTGTTTAAAACTTTAGCGTGTTTGAACAAAAAAACACCTAGAATTAAACTAGATGTTAACCTTTTTTAAATAAAAAAGCAGGATTTAATCCTGCTTATTACATAAATGAAATGAAAATACAAAGAACAAAAAATGTAAAACCTAGTATAAAAGTAAGTCTACTTATAAATAATTCTGCTCCTCTTTCTTTTCTATTTTGAAATAATTCAGACGATCCGCCTTGAATTATATTGGCACTTTCGGCTTTACCACTTTGCAATAATACAATGGCAATTAGTAAAATTGATACGATTACAACGATTGTTTCCATAGTTCCTCCTTTTGTCTTCATGTATTATAACATACTTTAAAATTAATTACAACTAATATTGTATTCCCCACACAACATGGTGTTTTGCAGGTTTTCCACAGCACACACATTTATCATCAATTGCTTTGGCGTTTTCTAGAATACAACGAGATTTACATCCTTTTATTTCTTTTATTTTATTTTCACATTCAGTTTGACCACACCACATAGCATGAATAAAACCTGGTTGCGTATTTAAAATGTTTTCAATATCATTTAAATTGTGTGCTTCAAAAGTTAGTTTCTCTTTTCTTGCTTTTGCACGATTATACATATCTTTTTGAATAGTCTCTAGTAACTCCTCTGTGTATGCAACAATATTATTGTCAATTGATATTTGTTTTTTCTCAAATGTATCTCTTCTAGCAAAAGTAATTTGTTTATTTTCTAAGTCTCTTGGGCCAATTTCTATCCTTACTGGGATCCCATTAACTTCGGCTTCTGCAAATTTGAAACCAGGTGTTTTTTCGGTATCATCTATAAATGAAGTGATACCATGTTGGTTTAATAATTCATTATATTCATTGGCTAATTGCATAACATTTTTGTCATTTCCAATTGGAATAATTGCTACTTGTATTGGAGCTATTCTTGGTGGTAATACTAATCCAGCATCATCACTATGGACCATAATTAATGCCCCAATCATCCTATTGGATACCCCCCATGATGTCTGATACGCATACTCAAATTGATTGTTTTTATTTACAAATTTAATGTCATATGCTTTAGAAAACTTTTGGCCAAAATAATGTGTTGTTCCAGATTGAAGTGTTACACCATTATACATAAGTGCTTCAACTGTTAAAGTATATTCAGCACCAGCAAACTTTTCTTTTTCAGTTTTTAATCCTGGTAATACTGGAATTGCTAAATAATTTTCAAAAAAATCTTTATATACTTCTAACATTCCTCTAGTTTCTAATTCAGCTTCTTTTTTAGTTGCATGAACTGTGTGTCCCTCTTGCCAAAAAAATTCTCTGCCTCTTAAGAATGGACGTGCTTCTTTCTCCCAACGCATAACATTACACCATTGATTGTATTTTAATGGTAAATCTTTATATGACTTTACAACCTCGTGATAGTAATCACTAAATAGTGTTTCACTAGTTGGTCTTATACATAATCTTTCATCAAGTTTTTTGTTTCCTCCTTCTGTTACCCAGGCAACTTCAGGAGCAAATCCATTTACTAATTCTCCTTCTTTTTTTAATAGATTTTCGGGAATCAACATTGGCATTTGGACATTTCTATGTCCAGTTTCTTTAAATTTTTTATCTAAAATGCTTTGAATTTTTTCCCATATGGCAGTACCATTTGGTTCATAAATAATACATCCTTTAACGTTAGAATATCTAGCTAATTTTGCAGCTGTAACAATATCGGTATACCATTTTGCAAAATCGACATCTCTTCTGGTTATTGCTTTGTTTCCATTCATAATAACACCTCTATATAGAATTATATCATACATTTCGTTTTTTTAAGCCATTTTTAATACATTTTGGTTGACAAACATATTTTTTTAATATATAATTATCATTGCCATGGGGAATTAGCTCAGTTGGCTAGAGCATCTGCCCTGCACGCAGAGG
>CAZLQU010000046.1:0-8240 GCA_964561805.1 uncultured Muribaculaceae bacterium
CTTATACACTAGTACTTGGTGATAAGGAAAAGGATGATAAAGCCGTAACTTATCGTAAGTTTGGTAGTCCTGATACGACAACTGTTTCATTTGATGAATTCATTAAATTAATTAAGAAAGAAATAAAGAATAAAGGAAATTAATTTTCCTTTATTTTTTTTGCTTTGAGTTGTAATGATGATAACTTTAAACGGGGTGAATTAGACACGTTTAAAAATAAATAAGGGGAATAAATACAATAGACATAATATCAAAAACAGCTAGATATATTAAATGAGCTTTGTTTGGAATTATTTGGATAATGTCAAATTTGTGTCAAATTACTAGGAATAGCAAGATATTGTGCTATAATTAATTTGAATGATAGTTGAGAGTGAAAGATATCTATCATGCAGGAGGTGTTTGGTTCAGGGGACAAACAATTAAAAAAACAATACAGTCGAAAAGGAAGGAATTTATGAGAAAGTTAAAGAAAGAATTAAATAAGATTTTAAAAGTATTTTTAGCTTTAGGATTGTTCTTTAATAATTTAATGCCTTTATCTGTGGCATTTGCTGATGAGTTAGAAAATAATGAAAATCCACCAGTTATCGAAATTACAGATGGGGAAAATGAAAAAGAAGAAAATCCAGCTATCGATACTGAAGAAGGAAAAGAAGGAGAAGAATTACCTGGTGAAGGTGAAGGAGATCCAACTGCGGTGGAACCTTCAACTGAGGAACCTACCGGTGAAGAACCTACTGGTGAGGAGCCTACAAGCGAAGCAACACTTGTATATGAAGTATATGTAGATGGTGCTAAGTTTGAAAATGATTATGGTTATGCAGAGTTAGATAAAAGCACTAGTAAAGTTGATATAGTAGCGAAGCTTAGTGGTGTAGAGAGTACAGAGGTATATACATTCACTTATGAAGGAGTGGAATATACAACCGAAGAACTACTAGAGGGCGTAACTATAAAAAGCTTTACATTTGATGGATATTTGTATGGTGGATTTGAGGTATTATTAGAAGGAACATTAACAGATCCAGAAGGCAATACTACACCATATGAAATGGATTATTATATTGAGCATGGTACGGATGAAGATAATGATGAAGTACTTAGTGCAGTTAACGAAGGTTATATTTTTAATCAATATGTTCTTACAGCAGTAAATTATGATGAAGAAGAATTAATGAATATTGTTTCTTCGGCATTTCCTAATGCCACTGCAGAAATTGATGAAGACGGACTACATTTAAGTGATGATCATGGTGTAAATGTATGGTATGGAATAGTAACCAAGGGAGATGTTAATGGCGATGGTAAAATTAATCAAGACGATTTAGATTTATTAATTGATCAAATCCTTGGCTTAGAAGAAACTACCGAAACTTCTGATGTTAATGGCGATGGCGAAGTTAACGATTTAGATGCAGCATATTTAAAATTAATGTTAGAAACAGGCTATACTGATGATATTACAGCTGATGATGTAACAATTAATACGAAATTTGGCGAGTTTAGTGGTCCAGTTAAGGTGGGAGATGAATTCACTTTAGAATATGTGGTAACACTAAATGAATATACGATTAATGGTATATCTGGATTAATAGGATACGATAAGAGTCTATTAGAATTAGTATCTGCAGAAGCAAAAGTATTTGACCAAGGTAAGATGAATGAAGGACAGTTCATATACTTGGGAGATTATTTAGATCTTGATATTGAACCGGTTGAAGACGAAGAAGGCAATATTATATTTGATGAAAATGGAAGCCCTAAACTAATATTCAATGATACTGATTATGTTGTTGTATCACTTACATTTAAGGCGTTGGCTTCTGGTACGGCTGCGGTTTCTGTAGACGAAGTAAAATATTATGATTTTGATGTTTACTATACAGCTGATGGAGAAACAAGTATCGATATAACAGTTGAGGAAGAAGAGGAAGAAAGCCCATTCTCATCAATTACGGTTGCTGGTTACGATGTAGATTTAAGTACTTATACAGTAACAGTACCAAATGATGTTACGGCAGTAGATCTTGAATATGTATTAGCTGATGATGGTTATAGTCCTAGTTCAGTAGCTACCCCTGAAGAGCTAGCTGAGGGAGAAAACACAATAGTTATTACATTAGTTGATACTGAAGGTAATGAAAAGAGTTATACAATTAAAGTAGTGCGCGAGGCAAAGGAAGAAGAAAAGGAAGAAACTGCCGTTAGCCCAGTTAACTACGTAGAACCTACTTATGATGATGGCGATGATGATAGTGACTCAATTGAACCGGCGCCAATTGATGATAATAAAGTTGAACCAAAAGCTGAAGATGATGGTAAATTATCAAGAATCGTTATTATTATCTTAATCTTATTAGCAATTGCTGGACTTATCTATTTAATCTTCAAAGATGATAAAGATGATGAGGAAACTAAAAAGGCTAATAGAGATATCGATAAACTTAAAAAAGAAGATAATAAGAAAAGAAAACTTGAAGATGATAAAAAAGTAAAGAAAAAAGGAAGATAAACTCTTTCTTTTTTTTTGTGTATTTGGTATAATTGATATGATAGAGTAACTAGGAGGCAAATTATGAATAGAAAAGGACAAGCGCTTGTAGAATTTGTTTTAATCTTACCGGTCTTTATATTTCTATTATTTGCTGTCTATGACTTTGGAATGATATTTAATACAAAGAACAAGTTAGAGAATGACAGTACTGATATTGCCTTACTGTATAAGAATGGAATTTCTATCGATGAAATAAGAAATATGTATCCAAAAATTAATATTGAAGTAACTAATGAAAATGATTATGATAATGTAATAATTAAAGGTAACGTCAAGATAATTACACCAGGGTTAAATCGTATACTTGGTAATCCATATAAAGTTTATGTTAAGAGGTATATCCCACATGAATAATAAAGGACAGAGTTTAATCTCTTTTGTGTTAATTATTCCGGTTATTTTACTTATACTATTTATGGTATATGATATTGGGAATATGATATTACTTCGTCTGGAACTTGATAATATTAATTATTTGGTAATTGATTATGGGTTAGATAAATTAGATGATACTGAATTAAATTTTAAATTAAATGAAATGATTAAAAAGAATAAAGATGATATCGATATAATTAGTGTAAGTATTAGTGAGGGAAAGATTAAGATATCTTTAGAGGATAGACTTGATAATAAATTATCACTTATTAATAAGTTTAAAACATTTAATGTTAAATCAAATTATATTGGTTATAGGGAAAATGACAAAAAGATAATTAGAAAGGATAAATAGGTGGTGCTATGAACAACTATAATGGGAAATTAATCACCATTTCATCTGTTAAGGGTGGAGTTGGGAAAACAACCATTACGACGAATCTAGCGGGATTATATTTTCTTATGAAAAAGAAAGTATTAATTATTGACTTGGATTTATATGCTGGTGGAATTGCCACCGTACTTAATGTTAATAGTAAAAAAGATATTTATATGCTAGTAGATGCACTTAGTAACAATAAACAGGTAGAATTAGCTGACTATGTAAGTAATTATAATAAGGGAATCGATGTTTTGGCAGCACCAAAGGATCCTAGAAATGTTTCTAAAATTGAAAGTAAATATATTGGTAAAGTGTTCGATTTAGCTAGACATGATTACGATGTAGTTTTAGTTGATACATCACATTCACTTGATGAAGTATGTTTATTATCAATGGATGCTGCTTATAATACATTATTTGTTATTACTAATGATTTAGTTGATATTAAAAATATGAAAACAATGTTAAGTATCTTTAATGAAATGGGTAAAACAAACTATAAGATTGTTTTGAATAATTCAAGAGATACTGGGCGTGATTATATTACACCATTTGATATTCGTAATATGATTAAGGGTAATATCGATTATACAATATCAAAGAATTTCTATATTAAGAATATTGATAAATATGTACTTAATGGTGAAATACTTACCCTAAATAAAAATATTGGAAGATTTTATAATAATGATATAAAAAATATGAATAAATTAGCGCTTTCTTTAATCGAAGATGTGAAGAAAGAGGGTGAAGAATAATGGCTAATAAGAATACTTTATTAGAGGAATTTGGAGCCCGTAAAAGAGAGAATGTTACCGAAGACGTTAAAGATTATGCGGTATTTCCTGATAAGGAAAAATTAGAGGTATTACGTGCTAAGATTGTTCAAAATCTTATCAATAATCAAATACCTACGAATGTATCACTTGAGCAATATATCAATGATCAAATTGATGAAACGTTGGAAGACTATAGTTTAGATGCTAATCAAAGAGCACATATCTTTAATTTGATTCAAAATGAAATAAATGGATATGGCCCACTTACAGATCTTTTGGAAAATGATGCAGTTACAGAAATAATGGTTAATGGTATTAATGATATTTATGTTGAAATTGATGGTAGACTTGTTAAAGATGAATCGGTGTCATTTATTAATGATAATCATATAATCAGAACAATTCAAAGAATCGTTCAACCATTAGGTAGGACAATAGATGCGGTTAATCCAATGGTTGATGCAAGACTTCCTGATGGTTCAAGACTTAATGCGATTATTCCACCATTATCTTTATCTGGACCAGTAATTACAATTCGTAAGTTTTCAAAACGTATGGAAAGTGTTGAAGACTTGATGCGTATGGGATCACTTACAAAGAATATGGCTGAATTTTTACAAGCTTGTGTTGAAGCTAAATTAAATATTATTATTTCAGGTGGTACTGGTACTGGTAAAACGACTTTACTTAATATTTTAAGTGGTTTTATCGGAGATGAAGAACGTATTATTACCTTTAAAGATGCAGACGAACTTAGACTTCATCAATCACATGTAATATCGCTAGAAACTAGAATGGTTAACTATGAAGGTGAAGGCGAAATTACTATTCGTGATTTGGTTAGAAACTCACTAAGAATGAGACCAGATAGAATTATTGTTGGTGAAGTAAGAGGCAAGGAAGCTTTTGATATGTTACAAGCTATGAATACTGGTCATGAAGGATCAATTACAACACTTCATGCGAACAGCCCTGAAGACGCTATCAATAGATTAGAGACAATGATGTTAATGAATGATATGGAGTTACCAGTGGCAGCAATTAGAAACTATATTGAAAAAGCAATTAATATTGTTATTCAAATTGAGAGACTATCTGATGGTAAAAGGAAGATAAGTTCAATTTCTGAAGTTGTTGGTATCAAAGATGATAAAGTACAATTAAAAGAAATCTTTGCCTTTAAAGAAGATGGCTTATCAGAACAAGGTGATGTCCGTGGGGAATTCGTTTTATATAAATACACGCCTAAGGTATATGACAGAATGAAACGTAAGGGAATTATCTTAAAAGATATTTTTGGTGAATAAGATGGAAATGAGTAAATGGAAAATGGTTAGTTACAGTGCAATTTTACTAATTATATGTATTGTTACTTTCTTAGGAGCCAAATATGTTATAAAAAAAGATATTGGAACTGGGAAAAGTCCAATAGATACAAGTACAAGATTAGATTAAAAAAAGAATAGAGGTGATAATTATGGATAAAAGGTTTTTAATCGTATTAGTACAAATAGTACTAATATTTGCTTTAATCATAATTATCACGCTATTTTTACGTTTAAATAATGCCATTAAGTTAGAAAAAAGAATAGCTAAATATAGTGTAAAATATAATAAACCAGGAAGTAATTTAGCACTTGTTGATAAGATTTGGGAAAGATATATTTTGTTTGTCAAAAAGCAAAGAAAAAAGATTCGTAAGATGCTTCCGATGTTTACTAATATGTATGAAAAATACTCGGTTGGTAGTTTGTATCATGCCGAAGACTATATTACACATAAATTAGTAATAAGTGTTATCTTTGTTATTTTAACAATCGGTGGTATGGCTATTCAAGGTAGATTTGTGACTGTTATACAACTAGTTATCAGTATGATTATTGGCTTTTATGTTTTAGATATTTATTTAATTATTGCAAGAAACTCAAATAAGAAAAAAATTGAAAATGATATGTTAAGAGCAATTATTATTATGAATAATGCTTTTAAATCGGGAAAATCGACAGTTCAAGCTGTTGAAATAGCTAGTAAGAAATTACCAAAACCAATTGGGCTAGAATTTAAAAAAATATATGAAGAAATGAATTATGGTTTATCAATCGATACGGTTTTTGATCGTTTTTCAAAGAGGGTAGGAATCGAAGAAGCAGAATACTTATCGTCTTCTTTGACAATATTAAACCGTACTGGTGGTAATATTATTGCGGTTTTTGATTCGATTGAAAAGACACTCTTCGATAAGAAAAAATTAAAAGAAGAATTAAAGAATTCAACAACCGTATCAAAACTAGTGACAAAGATTTTACTAGTTGTGCCAATTTTCTTTGTTTTAATTATTTACCTATTAAATCCAGATTATTTTGACCCATTCTTTGCTAGTCCATTGGGTTATATAATGCTTGCCGTAGCACTTATTATGTTTATGATTTACGCGTACTTACTAAGTAGAATAGTGAGGGTTGAGTACTGATGAACAAAGAAGAATTAATAAGAAAAATATATAGTGAAAAATATATTGATAAACAAATAGCTAAAATTAAATTATTAGGAACTGGCAACAAAATGAATGTATATAAATTAATAATTGGAAGACTAGCATCATCTATTGTTGTCTTTATGCTAATACTATATCTATTTAAATATGGATATATATTAGCACCAATTATTACACTTTTATACTACATTCTATTTAGTAGGATAGCTCTTGATAATAAATTAAGAGAGAGAACAATTAAACTTGAAGGAGAAGCGATGCATTTCTTTGAAGTATTAACACTATCATTAGAAACTGGTAGAAACTTAGTCGAAGCAATCGATGTTACTACTAGTAATGTATCAGGAATATTATCAAATGAATTTAAAGAAACTGTTAGAGAAGTATCTTTTGGTAAAAGTTTGAATGAAGCACTTTCTGATATGCAAGCAAGAATACCAAGTGATACGATTAACAATATTATTTTATCGCTTACGGAATCTAATTTATATGGCAATAGTATTATCCAAAATTTATATAATCAAATAGATTTCTTAAGAGAGAAAAGAAAGATGGAAGTAAAGGGAAGAATTAGTAAAGTACCAGTACTTATTAGTGTTATTTCAGTATTCTTCTTTATCCCGTTATTACTTTTACTTATCTTAGGACCAATCTTACTTGATTACTTAGGTTAAAAAGGATTGCAATATTTCTTTGTTATGATATAATATTAAACGTTATTTGCCAAGGGAGGAATATCATGAATAAAGATGCTGCAGAAACTTATAAAAATATTGTTAATAAGATAAATGAAAGAAAACTAGAAAGAAAAGACTTAGGAAGATATGATTATTATCTTATGGGTGGGGCTCCATATAAAAGGGCTTTCCCAATAATTAATGAACTATTAAGAAAAAATAAAATTACATATGCTGAATATGAAGTATTAAAAGAATATTTTCGCCGTCAATTGATGTTAGGGGTATCACATAATAAAGAATTTATTCTTAGTACCTACTATCAATTTGGTGATACCGTTATTACTGATGAAGAAAAGAAAAGCATTTGGGATGGTATGTATAAGTTAGGCTTAGCGGAAGAAGAAATTGATGATGTTGTTTTTACCGGAGCAGTTAGAGCTTATGCAATCGAAAAAGGATTATTAAAAATTAATCCAAATACTAAAAAAAGAGTTTTAAAAAGAAAATAATGTAAGGAGAATAATTTATGTCAGGACATAGTAAATGGTCAACAATTAAAAGAAAAAAGGGCGCAATTGATGCGGCCAGAAGCAAAGTATTCCAAAAACTAGCAAAAGAATTATATGTGGCTGCCAAGTCAGGTGACTTGGATCCGGCTAATAATGCCGCCCTTAGAATGGTTGTTGAAAAAGCCAAAGCTGAAAACATGCCAAAAGCTAATATTGAATCAGCTATTCAAAAAGCGGCTAGTAAAGGTTCCGGAGAAAACTACGAATCAGTAAGATATGAAGGTTATGGACCTAATGGAGTTGCCCTTATGATTGATTGCTTAACTGATAATAAAAATAGAACGGCAGGTTTTGTCAGAAGTACCTTATCAAAAAGAAATGGTAACTTAGGTACTGATGGATCAGTTAGTTATATGTTTAAAAGAAAAGGTTTAATTGTTTTGGAAAACGTGTACGACGAAGAT
>CAZLQU010000047.1:0-7892 GCA_964561805.1 uncultured Muribaculaceae bacterium
TTTATTAAAGTTAGTATCAACAGGCCCAGGGCAAAGTACTGATATAACCTTATCACTGCCATTCTTTCTTAATTCCTCATATATACTTAATGTATAACTACGGACATAACTCTTGGTAGCGTAATAAGTACTCATTAGTGGCCCACCAATCATTAAACCGGCCGAACTAGCGACATTTAAAATATACTTAGTGTTCTTATCATTTACAAATAGTTTCGTTAGAATCTGTAGTCCCTTAACATTTAAGTCAATCATATTAAGTTCTATATCCAAGTCACTTTCACTATAATCACCAAATAATCCAAATCCCGCATTATTGACAATAATATCAACCTTCATATCTTTAACATCATTATATAATTTATAACAATTATCTATTTTAGATAGATCATATTCATATATTGTTACCCTAGTTTTAAGATTTTTTTTAAGTTCTTCAAGTTTAGTTTTATTTCTTGCTACGATGGCTACATCATATCCTAATTCTGATAAGTATATAGCCATTTCTCTTCCAATTCCCGAACTAGCTCCCGTTATTAATGCTTTCATTTTATCACCTAATATTATTATAACAAATTTTAGCCAAAATAAAACTCCCTAAGGAGTTCTATTTATTTTGTTCCATATATTCTATCTCCGGCATCACCCAAACCCGGAACAATATATTTATTCTTATTTAAGTGCTTATCAATATGAGCACAATATATTTTAACATCAGGATATCTTTCAGTTACTAATTTTAATCCTTCTGGAGCAGCAATAATACATAAGAATTTAATTTTCTTAACGCCTTTACTCTTAAGTAGTTCAATTGCATCTACTGCTGAACCTCCTGTTGCTAACATTGGGTCTAAAACAATAACTTCTCTTTTTTCTATATCTTTAGGAACTTTAAAGAAATAATTTACTGGTTTAAATGTTTTTTCATCACGATACATTCCAACATGACCAATCTTTGCATTTGGAATAACCGTAATAACTCCATCAAGCATACCCATACCGGCTCTTAATATTGGTACAAAAGCATATTTGTCTTGATCAATCTTTTTAGTTTTAAATGTAGTAAGTGGTGTCTCTACAGTTGTAATTTCTAATTTCGCATCGCGCATTGCCTCATAACATACGAACATTGCTATTTCTGATATCAACTCTCTAAACTCTTTTGTACTAGTTTTTTTATCACGCAATATCGCTAATTTATGAGTAATTAATGGATGATCTAATTCAATTACATTCTTCATCTTATCACCTATTTTTCCTCTTTTTCATTTGGAATAATAATATTAAGAATAATACCCACAATTGATGCTAAACTCATGCCAGAAATCGTTACTGATAAATCTCCACTAATAATTGAAATTGCTGCACCACCTAAACCTAATACTAACATTGATGAAGCGACAACAACGTTTTTAGACATTTCAAAGTCTACCTTATTTTTAATTAAAACCTTTAATCCATTTACTGCAATAAATCCATAAAGAAGTAATGACACTCCACCTAGTACAGCATTTGGAATTGTTGATACAAGGGCTGTAAATTTTCCTAAAAATCCAATTATAATTGCTATGATACCAGCTATTCCAATAACCTTAACGGATGCCACTCTAGTCATACCTACAACTGAAGTATTTTCTCCGTAAGTTGTATTTGCTGGCCCTCCAAGAAGTCCAGCTACAAATGTTGCAATACCATCGCCTAATAATGTTCTATCCAATCCAGGGTCTTTTATTAAATCTCTTCCTATAATATTTCCTAGTGAAGTATGATCTCCAATATGTTCACACAAAGTAACCAAGGCAACTGGGGCAATTGTTACTAATGCAATAAAGCTTGGCTTATAATCTTTAAATGGTAATATAAATTTAGGTACCCCAAAGAAACTTGCCTCAACAACTGGTTTAAAATCGATTAATCCACATATTACCGCTACAATATAACCAGCTACAATTCCAATTAAGAATGGAATGATTCTAAAAAATCCTTTTGCTTTCGTCATTACAAATGCTGTCACAAGAAATGCAACAAGCGCTACTAACAAAACTCTCCAGTCAATAGCAGATCCTGAAGAAAGACCTATTTGTGAAATTGCTGATGGTGCGAGACCTAAACCAATAATCATTATCATTGGCCCAATTACTACTGGTGGCAATAATTTTTCAAGCCATTCCTTTCCAGCAAATCTAATAATTATGGCTATTATTATATAAATTAAACCAACAGCCATAATACCAGTCATTGCTCCAGCCATTCCTCCTTTCGTGTAAGCCGCTGCAATTGGTGTAATAAAAGCAAATGAACTACCAAGATAAACTGGTGATTTCTTTTTAGTGCAAACAATATAGATTAGCGTACCAATACCTGAAGTAACTAGTGCCACTGGAATTGTCAAAACAGTTTCTCCCGCCGCAGCATTTACTAGAATAGGTACTAATATTGTTGCACCAAACATTGCAAATACATGTTGTAATGCCAAAACTAAAGTTTTACCTATAGGTGGCATCTCATCGACATCATATGTCATTTTTTTGTTTTTCATAAACAAACTCCTTCCTTTTTTGGGTGACTAATTATAATAAAAAGAAGAGGAAAAATTTCCGCTTCTTTAAATATTAAAATTAACAACTGAAAATAAAACTACAAAAACAATAAATAAGCCGTTATTTAATAGTTTCAAAATAACACTTTTGTCCTTGTATCTTACCTTCATTCTTTTCACCTTCTATAAGAGATTAACATATTATTTTTAAAATTGCAACACTTTTTTAAAAATTATTGTTAAAAATAAAAATCTATTATATAATACCTTCGAGGTGAGAATATGGAAAGACTGCAAAAAGTTATTGCTAATCTTGGATATACATCAAGAAGAAAAGCTGAAGAATTAATAATAAAAGGTAAAGTAAAAGTAAATGGTGAAGTCATAACTGAATTAGGTACCAAAGTAAAAAGCACCGATACCATTGAGGTAGATGACATAGTTTTAGATAATAATAAAAACTATGAGTATTATCTTTTAAATAAACCACGTGAAGTAATCTCTTCCGTAAGTGATGAACATAATCGTAAAACGGTTGTTGATCTAATTGATACCAAAGAAAGAATATATCCAATTGGTAGACTCGATTATGATACAACTGGAGCCATAATTCTTACCAACGATGGTTACTTAGCTAACAAACTAATGCACCCATCTAGTAATACACCTAAAAAATATGTTGCTAAAGTATCGGGTTTAGTAACTGGATATGAAATTAAAGAGTTACGAAGTGGTATTATCATAGACGGCCAAAAAACAGCTAAAGCCAAAGTAAATCTTAAAAGTTACGATAAAAAGACTGATAAATCAATCGTTGAATTAATTATTCATGAAGGAAAAAATCATCAAGTTAAGAAAATGTTCGAAGCCATTAACCATGAAGTGCTCAAATTAAAAAGAGAAGAGTACGCCAATCTTAAACTAACTAATCTAAAACCAGGAGAATATCGAAAATTAACAAACAAAGAAGTAGCAATCCTTTATTCATTAATAAAAAAGTAGTCCTTTTTAGACTACTTTTAACATGCTATTTTGCTTCGACAATAAGCTTTATTGCCGTTCTTTCATCGCCATCAATAACAATATCGGTAAAAGCTGGAATACAAATTAGATTTTTTCCTGATGGCGCTACGAATCCTCTGGCAATAGCAATTGCTTTAATTGCCTGATTTAATGCTCCAGCTCCAATTGCTTGAATTTCAACACTATCTCTTTCCCTAAAAACATTGGCAAGTGCTCCCGCCACTGAATTAGGATTTGATTTTGTTCCTACCTTTAATGTTTCTATATTATATCATTCCTTTCTAATATATTAATATATATGATTTAAAAACAAAAAAGATACTTACAATTTACTTTTAAACTTTGTAATGATATAATTAATATAGTGTAAAATAAAGAAGAGGTGGATTATGGGCAAATTAAAAAAATCAGGTTTTCTTGAAGGCGCCTTTATTGCTACAGTCTGTATTATTATTACAAAAATACTAGGTATCTTATATGTAATTCCTTTTTATAATATTATAGGTGAAAAAGGTGGTACCTTATATGGTTATGCCTATAACATATATAATATCTTTTTAATTATTTCATCAGCTGGTATTCCTCTTGCTATTAGTAAGTTAACAAGTGAATATGCAACATTAAAAGAAGATGCCAAAAAAATTAGAATGTATCAAATAGCCACTAAAGTAATTATGATTTTCTCCATCGTATCATTTTTAATTTGTTTCCTATTTGCACCACTCTTTGCAAAACTAATTGTTGGTGATTTAACAGGTGGTAATAGTATTGGCGACGTTGCCTTAGTTATTAGGACAATTTCAATTGCCTTATTAATTATTCCAATGTTAAGTATAAAAAGAGGATACTTACAAGGACACACTTATATCAAAGAACCATCAATTAGCCAAATAATTGAACAAGCAGTCCGTATAGCAATCATTATCGCAGGTAGTTATATCTGTGTTAAAGTACTTAATTGGGATGTTAAATATGCTATTGTTGTTTCTACTTTAGCCGCTGCCGTTGGTGGTTTAATTACTTATTTGTATCTTGATATTATTACAAGAAAAAACAAAAAACAATTAGGATTGGATTTAGAAGTAAAAGAAAACAAAAAAAATGATAAAGAAATAATTAAAAAAATTATTACTTATTCTATCCCATTTATTGTCATTAATTTAGTTAATAATGCCACAACTTTTGTCGACATGGTCCTAGTTATAAAAACTCTACCTAAATTAGGTTTTACAGCATCGACTACAGAATTTATTGGTAGTGTCTTTACTACTTGGGGTGTTAAGATTAATACCATTATAACTTCGATTGCAAATGGCCTAATTATTAGTTTAATTCCTAATATGGTCAAGGATTTTAACGAAAAAAATACTAAGTCTATGAATCAGACATTTAACAAATGTTTAAAGATCATCTTACTAATAATTGCACCACTTGCCATATTTATGAGTGTTATGTCTACAAGTATGTGGAACACCTTCTATAATCCAAATGAAATAGGTTCATTGATTATTAAGTTTAATATTATAGTTATTATTTTTGATTGCTTGTATATGGTTGTTAATTCATTACTTCAAAGTATCAATGCTGAAAAGATTATTTATAAAAGCGTTATTATTGGTCAATTCGTAAACGTTGCTTTAGATATACCTTTTATGGTTTTATTTCACAAACTAGGCTTGCCAGCATACTATGGAGCAATTGCAGCTACCCTCGCATGTTTCCTAATATCAACGGGAATGAGCATGCATTACTTGAACAAAGAAATGCACTTAGATTATAAAGAAACAATTTCTTCAATTCCTAGATTTATACTATCAGCAATCTTATTAATAGTTATGTTAGAAGGAGCAAAAATGATTTTACCAGTCAATAGTGCTAGCAAACTTACTCAACTATTAAATATTATAATTGCTGGCGTTGTCTGTGGTGGCACCTATATCTTAGTTAATTTCAAAAGTATTTTAAGTATCCTACCAGAAAAATTAGTTAAAAGATTAGGATTAAATAATAAGGAGAAGGAATTATGAAAAAAGATTTAAAACCAATATGGCTATATATATTATTATATTTTGGTACCCAAATTCTTATTGGTATAATTTATGGAGTAATATATGGAGCAAATGCCACGGAAATGATTAATAACAAGGTAGGCTTTATTACATTTGCTAGTTATTTTGTAACTGCCACTGTATTTCTAATTATATATAGGAAAGAATTACTAGAAAAAATTAAAAAACTAACTAAAAGAGATATCTTATTTATAATTGGTGCTTCGATAATCGTAATTCTTGCAAATGAAGTTGCTTCAAGAATCATGGTTAATGCTGGTGTTGAAATGCAAAATCAAGATTCCATTATCGAAGCATATAAGAATAGTAAAGTACTTATGGCATTATCGATTGCTATCTTTGCTCCATTTATTGAAGAAATGGTCTTTAGATATTCATTTTCTACTTTCATTAAAAATGATACATTATTCGTAATTATTTCTTCACTTATATTTGGTATCCTACATGGCATTGGAATAGTTACCATCTTATATGTTGGCTTGGGAGCATTGTTAGCCATAATTTACCTAAAAACAGATAAGAATATAATATCATCTACAATTGCGCATATATTAAACAATACATTTGCCATTATAACAATGATAATATTATTTAAATAGGAATATTTAAAGAGACGAGACAAAGTCTCTTTTATTTTGTATCTTAAAAATTACACCTTGACATTACCAATAAAGTTATATACAATTATATTGTATAGTTTAAATTCAAATCAAATTTTTTCTATAATATAAAAACAATTTAAAGAAATGGAGGTGTTCATGTGAATAATACATTATTCTCCATTTTAGCCCTTGTTCTTGGAATTATAATTGGTGTAGTTGTATTTTCAATAATCAACTATCTTAAAAATAAGAAAACTGAAAAAAAATCAGATACAATTATTGCAGCTGCTAAAAAAGAAGCTGAGAAGTTAAAAAGAGAGAGTATTTTTGAAACTAAAGAAGAAATTAATAAACTAAAACTTGATGCTGATAAAGAAGTCAAAGAGAAGAAAAATGAAATAAAAGAAGCCGAAGATCGCCTTTTGCAACGTGAAAAAAATATCGATAAACGTGATGAAATGATGCAAGCTAGAGAAAAAGGCTTAGAAGATAGAGAAAATAATCTCTTAAAGAAACAAGATGAAATCCAAGAAATCAAAGACAAAATGGAAGCAATTAGACGTGAACAATTAGAAGAATTAGAAAGAATTAGTGGGTTTACTAAAGAACAAGCCAAAGAAGCCGTTATGAAAATGGTCGAAGAAAAAATGGCTAAAGAAATTGCTGCCTACATTAAAGAAAGAGAAACTGAAGCAAAATTGGATGTCGATGCTAAAGCTAAAGAATTACTAGTTAATTCAATGGAAAAATATGCAGCCGATGTTACTAATGAGCAAACAGTATCTGTAATTAGTCTTCCAAATGATGAAATGAAAGGAAGAATAATTGGTAGAGAGGGAAGAAACGTAAGAACAATCGAATCAGTTACTGGTGTCGATTTAATTATTGATGATACCCCTGAAGCAATTGTTATCTCAAGTTTTGATCCAATGAGAAGGGAAATCGCTAGATTAACACTTGAGGCATTAATTAAAGATGGTCGTATTCACCCAGCTAGAATCGAAGAATTATACGACAAAATGTGCAATGAAGTTAATCAAAAGATTAAAGAGTATGGAAAGAATGCTATCTACGAATTAGGATTATCAAAAATGGATCCAGAACTTATTGAAACTGTTGGTAAATTACATTTCAGAACAAGTTATGGCCAAAATGCTTTAAAGCATTCTAAAGAAGTGGCTTATATCTGTGGCTTGCTAGCTTCAGAATTAGGCGAAAACGTTAATCTTGCCAAAAGAGCCGGCTTACTTCATGATATTGGTAAAGCAATTGACTTTGAAATGGAAGGTAGTCATGTCGACATTGGTGTTGAATTAGCAAAGAAATATAACGAAGGTAAAGTAGTTATTAATGCGATTGCCTCTCATCATGGCGATGTTCCTGCTACAAGCATTATTTCTTCAATTGTAAGTATCGCTGATACCATTTCAGCATCTCGACCAGGAGCTAGAAATGATTCAACTGAAAACTATTTCCAAAGACTTGAAAAAATCGAAGAAATTGGTAATGAAGTTAAAGGCGTTGATAAAGCCTTTGCTATCCAAGCGGGTAGAGAATTACGTGTTGTTGTTAAACCGGAAGAAGTTGATGATCTAATGTCATATCAAATTGCACGTAATATCAAAGAAAAAATTGAATCTGAAGTTCAATATCCAGGTA
>CAZLQU010000048.1:0-7625 GCA_964561805.1 uncultured Muribaculaceae bacterium
TATTGTTTCTAACATCTTGTAAAAATCCTGATTTTACTCCTTCATATACTAACATACAACAGCCCCTTTATTCTCAAATTCTTTGCGCTTTTTATTTATATCGTTAACTTCTTTTTCTCTAATCAAATGTATCATCAATTTAAAACATTGGTCATAATATTTAATTAATTGATCAGTTTGAATTGATATATATGGTTCTTTTTTTATTGGATGATTAATGCCCATATTGTTAACAATAACTTGAATTGTATTGTAGGTGTCATTATCAACTTTCTGATATATATTTTTATTCTTTTCAATATATAAATCTATATTTTTTAGGATACTTCTTTTACTTTCTAATGTATTATTTCTAATATCATTATAATCAAGTAGTAATTTAGCTTTGTCTTTTGATAATATATCTAGGACAGAATCAACATCAGAATCTCTCTTTATGAGCCTATATTTACCTGATTCTTTTTTTATTTGATAATTCATTCTTTCGATGATTAATGGTAAATTCATTTGCATATATCCAATGACCTTTTTACTAAAGCATTGCTTATAATCAAAATCAAGCATGTCTTCAGCTATTGGCCATAAATTAACTAGCAATTCCAATATATATAAAAATTTTTCTTTACTACAACTATGTGCTCTAAAATCGATTTCTAATCTACTAGAAAAATCATCAAAATCTATGAAAATTCCTTTATATTCCCAAATAGGTAAAATCTCATCATTCAAGTATTTATAGAGTGAATAACTTTCCCCGTTATAATATAAAGTATTGTTTTCTCCTAATACTTCCTTCAATTTTTCAAACTCATAATCTACATCAATTCTAGTTTCAATGTCAAAAATACTTTTCCTCATATATACACCTACAGTTTATTATATTTTGTGCTCTTTCCTTTAGCTTTTTCTACAGGATATTTTTTTGCTGTTTTTTCCATCTTATCTAACACTATTTGCTTAGGGTCTACTCCTAATTTATCAGCCATTAGTAAGCAATAATTTAGAACATCTGCAAGTTCTTCTTTAACATCTTCTAAATCATATTCATTATTCCATTGAAAGCATTCTAATAGTTCACCAGCCTCAATCGAAATGCTTTTAGCTAAGTTTTCTGGAGAATGAAATTGATCCCAGTCTCTTTCACGAGTAAACTCTACTACTTTTTTAGTTAGTTCATGCATAATTATCACCTAGTTAAATTATATCATAAATTACGGTTAAACCGTAATTACTTGACACAAATTTCTTATTTATTTGTTGTAATTGGCTACGGTTTAACCGTAAAAGTGTATCTAATTCGTATCTAATACCGAAAAGTTGTAAGGTTTGAAAGAGGCAAAAAACGTTGTAAGCCCTTGTTTTTACTACAAAAAACAAGCCGGAACATTGATTCGTTCCGACTTTTCAGGGGGTTTTGGTTGAACACTCCTACTTATGTAGTGAGTGTAAAAAGGTTGGTCATAATATTGTTTATTATGACAATATCATTGTAATATAGAAAATTATAAAAAGCAAGTAAATTTTTATAATTTTTATTATTTGACATTTTTTTAATCTTGATTGTCTAATTTAGTTAATTCTTTATAGATTAGAGGATGTTCTTCTTCGTTTAGATTAGGCATAAATTCTAGGACATCATCTCTAGCTTTAAGTAGCATCTGGTAGTCTCTTTTAACGTTAGCTAGTCTTAATCCTACTTCACCACTTTGTCTTATACCGAACAAGTCTCCTTCGCCTCTATTTTTGAAATCATATTCACTTATTTCAAAACCATCGTGACAAGTTTCTAAGAATCTTAATCTTTCATGATTTTCTTTTGCAATTAGAATACAGTAACTTTGAATATCACTTCTACCTACTCTACCTCTTAACTGGTGAAGAGTAGATAGACCAAACAGATTAGCATCAAAGATTACAATCATACTGGCATTAGGAAAATTAACACCAACTTCAATTACTGTTGTTGATATCAAGATGCCTATTTTACCTTCAGAGAACTCTTTCATTGTTTTTGCTTCTTCTTTAGTATCTATTTTACCGGTAACAATACCTATTTTTGTTATTTTGCTGAAGGCTTTTTCCATTTCTTCTTTTAATTTATTGACACTACCTATTTCATCTTCTTTTTCTTCATCTATTTCAATTCTTGGAGCCACAATATATATTTGATGATTTTGATCTAATTCTTTTTTCATCATATTTAAGACTTCTGTAATATCTCTTTCTTTTTTAAAGTAAGTTATTACTTCTTTTCTACCTATTGGTTTAGTCTTAATACTTGATATTTCCATATCACCATAGATAGTTAAGGCATAGGTTCTTGGTATTGGGGTAGCACTCATAGATAAGACATCGGGTGATATTCCCTTATTTTTAAATTCAGATCTTTGGTTAACACCAAAACGATGCTGTTCATCAGTTATAACTAAGCCTAGATTCTTAAATACTATTTTTTCCCCTATTAAGCTTTGAGTACCAATTATTAAATCAATTTTACCAAGAGATAAATCATTTAGTATTTTTTCTTTATCTTTATTCTTAGTTGATGATGTTAGTAGTGCTACATGTACTTTAAACTTTTTAAAAAGATTAGAAGCTTCAATGTAATGTTGATTTGCTAATATTTCAGTTGGAACCATGATAGCTGTTTGGTATCCGGCTAAATAATTAGCATAAGCACTAATTAAAGCAACGATGGTTTTACCTGAGCCCACATCACCTTGGAGTAGTCTATTCATACGTTTATCAGACTCTAAATCAGTAATTATTTCATCTGTGGCTGTTTTTTGATCGATTGTTAATTCATATGGAAGTGATGAAATAAACTTATCTAATTTTTCATGATCTATTTTTCTTTTTATGGCTAATTCATCATGACTCATTTTTTCTTTTAGGTAATTTATTTTAAGTAAATACATAAATAATTCTTCGTATTTAATTCTTTGTCTTGCTTTTTTTAAAGACATTTCGTCAGTTGGATTATGGATTTCACAAATAGCTTCGTATTTACTTGGAAAATCATATTTATCAATGATATATTCTGGTAGGATGTCTTTGGGTTTATAACCGCCCATAATTAATGCGGTAATAAATCTTGAGATGCTTTTTTTAGATAAACCACTAGTTGTGTAGTAAATGCTTTCAATTTTGGGAATAGCTGGTAATCTTTCCATTCTGATATCACTAGCAATAACGGTATTTTTGATTTTATCATATCTACCTATGACGGTAATAAATTTACCTGATTTAATGGTTTCCATTAAGTATACTTGATTATAGATAGTAACATTTAACATATTTCTACCGGTATTAATTCTAAAGATTATTTTTTTTAATTTGGGATTTATAAAAATTATTGTTGGTTGTCCTTCGATGATACCATCAATTATTATTTTATCTCTATCCTTTATTTCATCTAGTTTGCTTCTTTTTAAAACTTCGTATCTAAATGGATAATGATTAATAAGATCTTCAATCGTATGGATATTTAATTTAGCTAGTAATTCACTAGTTTTAGGGCCTATTCCTTCAATTTGTTCTAATTCATTCATACATAATCCTCCGCCTCTATTATGATAATATCATTTTAGCAAATTTATTTAACGTTGTCTAGATAGTATGTCAAAAAAATGTAAAAGCATATTTAATTAAAAATATGCTTATTTATGTTTTCTTTTAAGAAGATAATTAAATCATCTTTTAAGATACTTATTTTAAAATCACTAATTAACTCCATAGTAAAGATATTATTATTTTGATAATACATTCCCCTGCTTACCATTAGTTTAATTTTATTATATAGATAGTCACTAGGAATTGTAACGTTTTTCCATTTAGCTGTTTTAGTATTATCAGTATTTTTAGGGAATGAATATAATTCCGTTATTTTAATATTTTCAATATTAAACTTAGTCATGTCAATATCACTAGAATCTAGTGCTTGTGAAAATAGATTTGTTAAAGCAATGGGAAGATAATCATCTAACGGAGTATTTTCCTCAATACTTTTTATAATACTTGTAATTAGATTTGTTCTCCAGGTATTTGATACTTCGTTATGATATACTTCTTTATAATTATTTATATCTAGTAGATAATCAAAGATATCATAAAACTCACTTAATTCAATAGTAAGATTATCCATATAAAAATACTCATTATCAATATGATAATTTGCATTAAAGATATTATTACTAATTATATTTCTTATTTTGTTGTATCTTTCTTTTTTTGATATTTTATCCATTTTTAATTTTGTTAATTTATCAATAATATTGGTAATACTTTCTGGATCTTTACTCTCTAATGTATTGATGATATCAATATTTTCTAGATTATATTTTTCAATTAATCTTTTATTTTGTTCGTAGATAGTCTTAATACTATCTAGAAATTCATTTATTTCATTTTCTTTTCTTTTTAGTTGAATTTTTACTTTTAAATTATTAACTTTTCTTAAGAAATCTTCCAAAATATTTATTTCAGTTTGATAACTATCAAATTGATGATTATTATTTAAGGAAAGTAACGTCAAATACAAATCAAAAGTTAGCCAGGTTTGATTAGTAACAATACCATCTAATAAGTTATTTAAATAATTTGCATCTAACATATTCATTCCTCCTTAGCATAATAATTATACTAGAGAATAATAATTTTAGCAAGAATTATGAGATGAAAAAAAGAGATTATTTTGTGATCTCTTTATCTAAATAATTAGGGTCTACATTATCAATTTCTTTTGTGCTTGTTAAATCTTGCCAATCGTCATTAGTATCATCCATTGAAGCTATTCTTACTTTTGCATCACCAATTATTTCTATACCTAATTCTTTTTCTATTTCCAATTTAATTATATTACCTTCTTCTTTGGCACTAGTACATGTTGGCTGTTTTAAACTTCTTATAATAATATCTTTATTAGTAACATTCGGATTATCTGGATGTAACTCTTCTTCTTCTTTATAGGTTATTTTTTGTGTGGTTACCATAGTTTTAGTATCATCATCGTATGAATACCAGATATTAGCATCATATGAACCGGTAATAACAATTTTATCACCTACTGAATGACCTTCGAAATTATGATTTATAATCCAACAGCCTAGAATTGTCGATGGTTTGTTTTCAACAGTTATTTCATAGGTATTCGTGTATTTTTTCTTACCCTTGGCAATGACAGCTTTGGTAACAATTTCTTTGTATGCCACATACATCACTCCTTACTTTAAAATATGCGTGATGTTAAAAAAAAGTACTATTTCTTTTTAGTACTTTGTTTATCTTCTTTATACATATAGTATCTACCTAATAGTCCATAACAGATAATTATTAATAATACTAAGATAACAATGCCAATAATTACTTTAAAAATCATATATTTCACTAGATATATTACTAACATATATGTAGTAGTAATAATAAAAGCATTAATTAAACTATAGGCATATTGAAATCTACGAAAGTTAATCTTTTTAGGATCTATTCCATATATGCCTGATAGATAGATTAATTCTAGAGGCATTTCATCTTTTTTAAGTTTTTTATTTTTTCTTACGAAAAGAAAATAATTTAAAAGAAAGACGAGAGTAAAAACAACAACAATTTCAATTATTATTTGTAATGATTCTGACATATTATCACCTATAATTTATTATAACAAAATTTAAATATTTTGTCTATGTTAATGATTTTTGTTTATCTTTTTCTAATTCTTTTAGACTTTTATCTGGTTTTGGTAAGTCTTCGGGCATGGTACCGCCTAGTTTTTTGATTAGTTTTCTTATATCTTTAGCGACAACATAGTGTGTTTTATTTGCATTGGCTTCACCCACTATATTATCTCTTTTTAATTTGGCTTCAGTTTGAACAATTCTAAAGAGGTTATCTGCTAATTCTTCGCTACCAATATTATCTAAGATGTCTTCTCTATATCTTAGGCCTTTTCTTTTAGCAATATCATCAGCTGTTTCACCGTTATATAAGCCTCTATAACCAGCGTTATGAAACTTATCGAAATTCTTAACACCAGCGGCTTTTGCAGCTTGATTTAGCGAATAATTGCCTTTTTTGGTTAAGTCTCTGCGGTAGAATCTTTTCTCATCTTCAGACAAGAGATTATATTCTTTATTAGTTAATTCTTGACGTCTTGTTTGGATAGCAAAATATGTTTGTGCTAAGGATATAGTTTTCTTTCTAGCATCACCATTTTGAGCTATTAAATAACATGCATATCTGGTAAGCTTGTAATCTTTTATTTCCATTATTGTATTGTTTCCTGTTTTTAACGTCTTCCTGACATCAGGAAAGCGTTCATAAGCAGCGTATTCACTATTTTCACATGCTATCATGGCTTTCTTAATTACTTTATGAAAGTTTTCCCATTTGTTGTATCCAAGTACTATCATTAATTCTCTAGCATACCAAAATTCATGGCCAAATTCATCAGTGTGCTTGATATTTTCAAAGATACTATTACCGATTTCTAGTTCATGCATTTTTCTGTCTCCTTTCTATTATTGTTTTTATCCTCTCATTAATAATATTCGACAAAAAAATCCATTTTACTTTTTTTTCGGTGAAATTTGTTTAAAAAAAGAAGTTACTTAGCAAGATATGCTTTAGCAACTTCATCTAAATCTTTAATTAAATTGTCTGCTTCATCCCAGTTTTGGAGTCTAGCGCCGGCAGCATAGATATGACCGCCACCGCCATACTTCATTGCAGTATCATTGATGACAATACCATGTGATCTAATATTTGCTTTAATTATTTTCATTTTAGGATCTTCAGAGAAGAATACCCAAATTAAGATGCCACTTACAAATTTTAAATCATTTATCATATTACCAGCAGCAGCTGAATCAACATCAAATTTTTTGATAATTTCATCTGTAATTTTAATATATGCCACATTATTCTCAGTTAAGTTTAAATTTTGATAAATATAACCTTGAAATTTTACTTCCGATAATGGACGAGAATATAGTGGTGCATATAGTTTAGTAAAGTCAATACCAGTTAAATCAATTAATTTGCTTACTAAGTCAAAGGTTTCTTTTGAGGTATAGTCATGTAAGAATCGATCGGTATCGCCGACAATACCAACATAGATATTTTCAGCAATTTTTTTAGTTAGTTTTAATTTACAATCTAAGGCAAACTTAAATATTAATTGGCTTGCACTAGATGTTTCTTCGATATATTCAATAGATTCATCACTGAATTTTTCAATAAATGGATGATGATCGATTTTGATAACACAAGCAAAATCACTTGGATTATCGATATCTTCCACTCTTTTTATGTCTGGTGTATCAACAACGATTAACAAAGATTTTGATTTGTCAAGATTATCAATTTTATCGGTTGTACCCATAAACTTAAATCTAGCAGCAATCGAACCAACGGCATAAACGTGTTTATTTTTAAAGTTTACTTCGATTAATTCTTTTAAGGCAAATTGGCTACCTAAGGCATCGGGATCGGCACCAATATGTCTGGCAATGACGATATCATCATATTTTTTTATTTGTTTTAATATTTCTTTAAATAATTTCATTTGCTTCTAATTCTTTTTTATTCTCTTTTTGTTGATACAATGCATATGTATCTCTAGCTATCAT
>CAZLQU010000049.1:0-7102 GCA_964561805.1 uncultured Muribaculaceae bacterium
GATTATGGTAAAGCAACGGCTTATGCTATTGGTAATCTTGAAGATATAGGAACAATGTTTATTGAACCAGGTACTGAAGTATATGAAGGTATGATTGTCGGTGAATGCAATCGTGAAAATGATTTAGCTGTCAATGTTGTTAAAGGAAAACAATTAACAAATACAAGAGCTGCTGGATCTGATCATACTGTTGTCTTTAAAAGACCACGTCCAATTACATTAGAGTACTGCTTAGATTATATTAATAGTGATGAATTAGTAGAAATAACTCCACATCATTTACGCCTAAGAAAGAAAATCTTAAATACTGAATCAAGAAAGAAATTTGATGCTAAAAAGAATGCTGAACAATAAAAAAAGCATTCTTTTTTGAATGCTTAATATCCCATATTATTGATAATACCTTCAACAGTTTCTTTGTTAGCTATTGGTGTTTTTGAAAATATTAACGTATTTTCAATTCTAGAACTTACCATATAGTAACCATTAGATATCATTGTAAATTTATAATAATTTTTACCCTTATCCTTATTAGCAGTAGCTGCTGTGCCCTTTATTGCCATAAAACTTGAAATATGTTGTGTTTGTATCTTGCTAGCATCATCACTATTATCATATATAACCATCTCAATTGTCAAATCATTTAATGTGCATTTGATTGAACCAGTAATATAATTAACACCATTAACTTGATAATCGCTAAGCATATCAACACTTTCTAATCCATAATTAACACAATTATCACGAAATTTATCAAGAGAACCAACTTCTTTTGTTTCCTTACTAGTACAACCAGTGGCTATTAAACAAATTAAACAAATAAATATAAAAGTAATCTTTTTCATATATCCTCCTAATATATTTTTATTATATCACTAAAAATTATCTATATGTAAAAAAAGATAATACTTTACATATAATTAATTAGGTGATTATATGGATAATCGTGAAGCATTTAAATCATTTGTAAGGAAAAATCCAACCTTTGCAAATTTTATTAAAGATGGTTCAATGACATGGCAAAAATTCTATGAATTATATGATATGTACGGAGAGAATTCTTCAATTTGGAATGAGTATAAAGAAGTAGTAACCAAAAAAAGTACTACCTTAAATGATATTATTAACTTAGCCAAAAATATTGATCTTGATAAATTAAATGATGGCGTAAACTCTTTAAGCAAAGCAGTCGGTTTATTTACAGATCTTTTTGCCAGTAAAGATGCAAGTGCGGATACTTATAAACCAAGAGCGGTTTACCGAAGGTTTGATGACTAATGAAACTAGATATTATTATGAATATTAATAGTAATCCCATCGAAAAACAATTTTTAAGAGAACATTCATATTGGTATAAATATTTAAATCGGAGTGAATCATTTTATAAGGATTTTCTTGATGATATGAAAACTAAATATAAATTGACAGCTGCCGATAAATTAAACAAAATATCTAATGATATTAACATGTTTAGAACATTCCTTGATGTCTTAAAGTAATTATGATATGATATTTTTAGGTGAAATTATGAGTGAAATTACTGAAGCAACATATAATTTCTTAGACTATTTAGATAATTCAGATTTAATAAAAAAATTAACAATTTATAAAAATAAAGTACTAAAAAACAAAGAATTATTAAATGAAATTAAAGAAGCAAAACATGAAAAAGATAACCTTATATTAATAAACAAAAGAAAGAAAATATATGAAAATAACGATTATAAAATGTATATGAAGTATTATAATGAATTATCAATGATAATTCTAAAAATAAATAAACGACTAAAAAAATATACAAAGGAAATTGCTTGCCATGAATAATGAATATACTTTTAATATTGATGATACTCTAATTGACGTCTTTAGTTCTAACCCTTTAATTGAAATCATAAATAAATATCACATAAAAAAATATTATGAATTAAATCAACTTCACTCTAATATTGTTAATATTATAAATGATGATTGCAATCATAACCTTAATGGTGACGCTATGATTACTAATTTAAAAAATGTTGCATTAGTAATTAAAACAGCTGATTGTATTCCCATCGTTTTATATGACAATAAAACAAAAACTTTGGCGGCCATTCACTCTGGCTGGAAAGGTACTTTAAATAGCATTGTAAAAGAAGTTCTAAATAAAATGCTTACTACTTATAATGTAGATATAAAAAACATAAAAGCATATCTATACCCATCAATTAGAAAATGTCATTTCGAAGTAGAAAAAGATGTCTATAATATGTTTAAAAATAAGATAAAAAATATTGATAAATATACTAACAAAAATGGTATAAAATACTATATTGATTTGCAAAATATTGTCATTAATGATTTAAAGGAATGTGGCATAACAAATATATATGATGCTAACATATGTACATATTGTCAGCATGATAAATATTATTCATATAGATATAATAATACTAATAAAAGAAATTATTTAATAACTTTAATTAAGGAGTAAAAATGAAAGTAATAAGTGGAACATTAAAAGGAAGAAATATTGAAGGATATAATATTGATGGCACTAGACCAACTATGGATAGAGTAAAAGAAAGTCTCTTTGCTATGATTCAAGATCATATTAAAGATAGCACAGTCTTGGATTTGTTTGCCGGTTCGGGGCAATTAGGGATTGAAGCAATTTCAAATGGTGCCAATATTTGTTATTTTATTGATCATAATAATGAAGTAACAAAAGTACTAAATAAAAACATTGATAACTTAAATATTAAAGATAAATCAAAAGTAATACTTACAGATTGGAAAAAATTTTTAAATGAAAGTGCTAATAAAATAAAGTTTGATCTAATCTTCGTAGATCCGCCATATGATTATGACGTCTATGAAAAAATCTTAGAAAAGGTTATATCTTTAAATTTACTAAATAAAGATGGCGTAATTATTTTAGAACATGCCAATCTAAAACTAAAAGATGAATATCACAATCTAATTTTATATAAATCTAAAAAATATGGTGCAAAATCTGTCAATATTTATAAATTAAGTTGACTATTTATAATTAATATGCTATATTTTAATTAAATAGAGGAGGAATAAAAATGAAAAAATTAAATAGAAAAGGATTTACTCTAGTTGAGTTATTAGCAGTTATCGTTATCTTAGCTATAGTTGTAGGTATTGCTTTAACTACAGTATTACCAACACTTAAGAAATCTCGTCAAAATGCATTTGAATTAACAGCTAATACTGCGGCTGATTATCTAGAAAAACAATATCAATTAACACTAATTGGTGATATCTCTGGAAGTACTTTGGAATTAACAGTACCTCAAGATACGGCACAAACAATGACTGAAGATGATTTCAAAAAAGCTGGATTAAAACCAACAAACTATGTTGTTGCTGATAGTACTTGGTATGTAAATACAAGTACGGGAAGAGCTTGTGTTCATCTAAAAGCCAAAACAGGAACGGGCAATACTGGTGGCGAATACTATGATGTTAATCCAGATGTTGCGGAATCAACTGGATGCTAAATATAAACATTAAAGACTAGCAATAGTCTTTTTTATTTGATATAATTATCTTGGTGATATAAATGAATGATTTAATAATTGGATCTCATGTTGGGTTTTCAAATAATCGCCAATTACTAGGCAGTGTAACGGAAGCTTTATCTTATGGCGCTAATACTTTTATGTTTTATACCGGAGCTCCCCAAAATACTTTAAGGAATCCCATTAAAGATGAATACACATTTGAAGCTTATAAATTAATGAAAGAAAATAATATTGATTTATCTAAAGTGGTTATTCATGCTCCGTATATTGTTAATCTAGGTAATTTAGAAAATTTTGATTTTTCTGTTAATTTTTTAAAAGGCGAATTGGATAGAGCAAGTTTGTTAGGTATTAAAAATGTTGTTTTGCATCCTGGTGCTAGTGTTTCATATGACAGAAGTGTTTCTATTAATAGTATAATTGATGGCTTAAATATAATCTTAGACAATAATCTAGATGTCACTGTTTGCCTAGAAACAATGGCTGGAAAAGGAACTGAAATAGGAAAAGATATTAGTGAATTAAAAACAATCATTAATGGCGTTAAGTATAAAAATAAAATCGGTGTCTGCTTAGATACCTGTCACTTAAATGATAGTGGTATTGATTTAACTAAATTTGATGAATACTTATCCGTTTTTGATAAAGAAATTGGCCTAAATTATATTAAAGTATTACATATCAATGACTCTAAAAATGAACTGGGATCACATAAAGATCGACATGAAAATATTGGCTTAGGTACAATTGGCTTTGACACTCTAATAAGAATAATTTATGATGAAAGATTTAAAGATATCCCTAAAATATTAGAAACACCATACGTTACTAAAGATGATGAATCAAAAGAAAAAATCTATCCCCCATATAAGTATGAAATAGCGATGATTAGAGATAGACAATTTGATAATAAATTACTAGACAAGATAAGAAATAATTAACTTATCTTGTTTTTATATTTTTGATATAAATTTATTAATGTATTATATGCTTCCATACTAATTATATCCTTTAATTCATTAATTACTTCCTGGGTATTATTTAAGACCTTTTCTGAGTCTTTTTTTAAATACAGATAAATTATATTTACTTCATCATCATTAATCATTAATTTTTCTTTATCAATATATTTTTTTATATCTTCCTTAGTTAACTTTTCCATATATTTTAAAATTATTAATTTATTCATTATATTCTCCCTCTTAAACATATGATAATTATTTGGAAATATGCTATAATAATAATGATAGGAATGATTGATTATGAGCCTTTTTAAACACAAATATCTCAATCAAAAAACTAAATATAAACGAGTTAAAAGGACTCGTTCTTTAAGCGGTTCTATCAACAAAAAAACAAAATATAAAAATAAGAATTTAGATATTATTATTGAAAAAAGATATCTTTTTATTTCTACCTTTATAATCATTTTTTTCTTAATTATTATTGGTAGATTATTTTACATTCAAGTATTAAATAATGATGAATATAAAGAAAAACTGGTTATTTCAACTGAAAAAACTATCGAGGGGAGTAGTGCACCGAGAGGAAGAATCTATGATAGGAATTATAAATTACTTGTCGATAATGAAGCTAAAAAAACAATTTATTACAAAAAAGAAAATGGTATAACAAAAGAAAAAGAAGTTAGTCTTGCATACTTAGTTGGTAGCCTTATTGATGTTGATTATTCTAAATTAAGTGATTATAGATTAAAAACATTTTATTGTATCAATAATAAAGAAGTGTGTAAAAAGAAAATAACAATTCATGAATGGAATCAATATAACTTAAGAAAAATTAATGATGTTGATCTTGAAAATTTAATCTTTGAAAGAATTACTGATGATGAATTATCGATATATAACGAAACTGATTTGGAAGCAGCCTATATTTATTACCTAATGAATAGAGGATATTCTTATACTGAAAAAATTATTAAAAATGAAGGTGTTACCGAAAAAGAATATGCCATGATCAGTGAAAACATTTCTTCACTACATGGATTTAATACAAAATTAGATTGGGAAAGAATATATTTATATGGAGATACCTTTAAATCTATTTTAGGTACAGTTTCTTCAAATACTCAAGGTATTCCTAAAGAATTAATGGATGACTATCTAAAAAAAGGATATAGCTTGGATGATAGAGTTGGTACAAGTTATTTGGAGTATCAATACGAAGACTATTTGAAAGGTACAAAACCAATATATAAAATAGTTAATAACAATTATGAATTATTGCGTCAAGGAAAAAGAGGAAATGATATTGTTTTAACAATCGATATTGACCTACAAAAATATTTAGAAAGTGTCTTATCTGAAGAAGTTCTAAATGCCAAATATGAACCTAATACCAAGTATTATAATCGTTCCTTTGCTGTCATCTCAAACCCTAGTACTGGTGAAATCTTAGCAATGTCAGGAAAACAAGTCATAAATAAAAATGGCAAATATCAAATAGTTGATTATACTCCAGGTGTAGTTACCTTACCAGTAACTCCAGGTTCAATTGTCAAAGGAGCTTCAATGCTTGTTGGTTATAAATATGGTGCTATCGATATTGGCAGTGTACAAAGAGATGAATGTTTAAAAATAAAAAATACACCACTAAAATGTTCATGGCGAACAATGGGTGATATTAATGATTTGTATGCCTTAAGATATTCTTCTAATGTTTATCAATATAAAACAGCCATTAAAGTAGGTAAGGGTAGTTATAGCTATAATGGCCCATTAGTAATTGACCCCGATGCCTTTAATAAATATCGTGAAATGTATGCCTCATTTGGTTTAGGTGTTAAAACTGGAATTGACTTACCAGTTGAAAGCTTAGGTTATTCTGGAGAGTCTAAATTACCTGGACACTTATTAGATTTCTCAATTGGGCAATATGATACATATACTCCAATCCAACTATCTCAGTATATTAGTACCTTGGCCAATGGTGGTACTAAATACAAGCCATATCTCTTAAAAGAAGTATATGCCCCAGCTGTTAATCATAGTGATGTCTTAGGTGAATTAATTTATGCTGCCGAAAAAGAAAAAATGGGCAAAGTTGATGTCGACAAAAAATATATTGATAGAGTAAGACTGGGTTTTCATCAAGTAATAACAGCGGGTATCGGTGGTGGATACATGGGTGATTATTATGATAGTGCCGGTAAAACTGGTACCAGTCAAAGTTTCATTGATACCGATAATGATGGTGTCGTTGATACCGAAACAATTACTTCATCATTCATTGGCTATGCCCCAAGTGATAATCCTAAAATGAGTATCGTCGTTGTTTCCCCAGATATTAGCTTACCTGATGCTGGCTATGAAAGTATGATTACTAAAAGAATATCAGCTAAAATGGTTAACAAATATTTTTCCTTAAATTAAGAAAATAGTTGTACTACTTTAAGAAAGTATGTTATAATACATTTGACGTTTTTTAAGGAGGTGCGCTATGGCGAAGAAAAATGAAAATAGAGTTTTAGTACCTTTAATCTGTGAAGAGTGTAAAACTCAAAATTATACCGTAAGTAAAAATAAAAAAAATACGACAGAAAGACTAGA
>CAZLQU010000050.1:0-6796 GCA_964561805.1 uncultured Muribaculaceae bacterium
GATATTGTTATCTGAGGTTAGAAGTGCTGAAGCCGTAATGGCAGTCAGAAACCCCATATCATCTGGACATAACATTCTATCGACTATTCATGCCGATAAAGCTGCTTCAATTCCATCCAGATTATATAGCTTACTAGAAAGTAATATTGACTTGGAACAATTTTTAAGGAGTATTCATAGATATGTTCAATTAGGCGTTCATATTAAAGGATACTATAGTCCTGAAAGGCAAAAGTTCCATCGTGAAATTGCTGAAGTTGTTGAGTTTTATGTTACTGAAGACAATGAACCAAAGTCAAATACATTGTTCAAAAAAACACCAGATGGACGTGTAACGATACATAATCCAACGAAATATTTGCTAGGTTATTTGGAAAGCCAAGGTTTGATAATGCAACCAGATATTCTTGTTAAAGAAGAATTTAAATCAGTAGATGATAAAGAAGAACCAACTACTGAAGAATATACCGTTGATAATTCAGCACCACCTACACCAAATGTTCCTACAAATAATCAAGTTAATAATATTGTTCCACAACCTATTAACGTGGCAACTATAACTAATCAAAATATGAATCAAAATCCTAAGCCAATAACTAATCCAAATAATAATATGGTAATGCAAAATCAAACATTGCCACAAAATAATGGCATGGTTAACATACCACCAAAACAAACTAGTGGACAAGTTCAAGCAAATAGTATACCTAATCAACCACAAGTTGTTAATCAAATGCCACAACCAAATACTGTAAATGTTAATAATCAAATAAAACAATAGAAAGTAGGTGATATAATGTAATTTGTATTAATTGGGGTAATTCTTATATTCGTAGTAACATACCTAAATTCTTCTGGTGAAGGAGTATACAAGTTTATCAAAGAGCAAGCAAATAATGCTTATGATACATATGCTCCATATTCATATAAAGTAATGCGCGAAAAAATAAAAGAATTAGGTCTTGAATATACTACGAGACAATACACCTTTCAAGCCATCATATTTGCTGGAGGAGCTGGCGCTATCGGATATTTATATTTTTACAATTTAGTAATTGTAATTGTGTATGCTATCATAGCTGTATCTACGATTCCCTATATTACATATTTAAGATGTAAAAGACAATATAGTGAATTTATCTTTGAACAGATACAGGTATATACAACAAATACGATTATGGAATTTAATACTACTCAATCATTTGTAAAATCACTTGAGGGAGTAGTTGAATCCGGAGTTCTTGAAGATCCAGTATTGACAGATGTAAAAACGATGATAGCATTATCATATGAGAAAGGTGATGTAACAGATTCCATCAATTATATGAATGCCAAATATCCATATTATATGGTTAAAAATATGCATCAATTGTTCTTACAAGTAACAAAAGAAGGTGCTAAAAACACTGAAGAAACATTTGATAATATGCTAAACGACATCGATATCTTAGTCGAGGGAGTTTATCGTGATAGATCAGATAGAAAGCAATTCCATCGTCAATTCTTAATGTTTGGTATTTCATTATATTCACTTATAATGTTAATCCAATTAATTTTAGGCGTTGATAGTTATGTTGATATGTTAGATGGTATTCTAATGAAAATATTAGTTCATCTGGTCGTAGTAATAAATAGTTATTTCCTTATTAAAGGAGAAAAATATTATAATGAGAATGTGGGGGCGGAATAATGTATATAGAGATATTAATTATTGGTGTAATTGTTTTTGCCCTACTAATTTATAATGGAAGAATATCAACATCAAAGTTTTTTGGTGAAAATAAGGGTTTCTTTGAATTATTACAAGAAAAAGATTATGAATTTCTACTAAGAGATAAATATGGAGATCGTGTATATGATGTTAGCCAAGTATTTAGAAAAAGAGTATTCAAAGGTTTAATAGCCATTGTTGTAGTACTATTTATCTTTATTACAAAGCTAAAACCATTATATATCGTAATTGCTTTTGTATTTGGATATTTAATCTTTAAATCACAGTATTTTGATTTGCGTAGTTTCTATAAAAAACACTTAAATACAATCGATTCATTACTACCTTACTATTTAAAGAGTTTGGAAGTATTAGTGCAGCACTATACTGTACCAGTAGCATTAGCAAGATCAATTGAAGATGCTCCTGAAGTATTTAAGCCGGGGCTAAGAGAATTAGTAGCTAAAATTGAAGCTGGTGATTCATCCATTGATCCATATATGGATTTTGCTAATCAATATCCAGTAAGAGATTCAATGCGTATGATGCGACTATTGTATCGTTTAAGTTTAGGAGAACAAGATAAAAAGCATGAGCAAATGTTATCCTTCTCTAAAACAGTATCAGCACTTCAATTAAAAGCAAGAGAACAAAAATATAAAGCAAGACTTGATAAAATGGAAAAGCAGACTATGACCATGCTAGTATGTACTGGCGGAGCTGCTTTAATAATTATGTTGATTGCATCATTCACTATGATCGGTGCATAGGAATTAAAAATATATTAATGTTTCAATATGGGGAGGTGAAAATTAATGAAAGAAGCAACAGGTGAAGTTTCAATGACAGTTGTAACACTAGTAGCTATTGCTGTAATCGGTGCTATCTTAGCTTTATTCTGGCAACCAATTACAGAAAAAATTCAAAGTTTATGGGGTACTGGTGAAAGTAATACGTACGGAAACTTTCAAAAGAAAAAATAATGATAATTAATCTCATCATAACCTAGTCATCATGGATTAGGTTATGGTGAGATAAAATCATTTTATTTACGATATTTGCTGTATCTAATATGGCAAATATGGTAAGTAAGATGATGAAGGAGGGATAGGTATGAGAGATGCCTTTGGCGGAGCCTTTATGATTAAACTATTTTTAGTATTCATCTTAATATATGTTAGTTTTACAGCTGTGGCACTTAACTATGCTAAAGCGTTTAAAGCAAAAAGCATTATTGTCTCATATCTTGAAGACAATGAAATAAGCAGTTTATCGATGACAGCTCAAGCTGAAAATGAAATGCGTGCTTATTTTGAAGAAGAATTAGTTGGTAATTTAAATTATGTTTTTCCTATTAGTTGTCAAAATTCGGCACCTAATAGTATTTGCTATGAAGATTTAGGTGTTATGATTGAACAAATTTCACCAACAGAAAGTTATAAAAATAAATTAGGTGTTTACTACAAAGTATATACTTACTTTGGCTTCCAATTACCATTCTTTGACAGATTATATGTTGTAAGTGGTAGAGAAGGCGGTCAAAATGTCTTTGGTTACTGGCGCATTGTCGGTGAAACCAGACCAATTGCTTATGAAGAAGGTGTAAAGAAATGAGAGATGCTTTCGGTGGCGTATTTATGACAAGATTAATGCTCGTTTTCATTGTTCTATATGTAGCTTTCACAGCTGTCTCTTTTAAATATGCTAAGTCTTTTAGAATTAAAAATAAAGTTATTGATTTTGTTGAACAAAATCAAATAATTGATATTAATACTTTTTTTGCACATGGTTCTGGCGATAGTATTGCCTCATTAGATGAGGTCTTAAAATCAGCAAATTATAAGATTAGTTGTGCTGATCTTGGATACCATAGTAATGGTAACATTACTGATAAAGGAACAGGCAAAGCAATTGGATATTGCTATAATGGTGTTGTTATCGCAAAGAATGAAGCTAAATCAACAAAAGACACAATTCATTATAATGTTTACACATATGTTGACTGGGATTTAGGATCTTTAAATACCATCTTGGTATTAGGTGGAAAAGATAGAAATAGTGAAGATCCAATCGTTGGTAAATGGCAAATATCAGGAGAAGCAATCGTAGTAAATAGATAAAAAGAATAAAGGGAGTGAAGATATGAACGTAATCGTATCCAACAAAAATCAAAGTTTATTAAACAGTTTAGATGTTGATATCATAAAATCAATGAATGGAGAATTTACTGTCGATGAAATAATCGGCACCTTTTCTAATTTCTTCTTCAATCGTATGTTTCTTGATATTACTGCTGTCAAAGATTACATGGATATTAACAATATTCAAAAATTATCAATGAGTATTGAAATGGATAAAGTAATTCTCTTACTTGATAACACATTGATGGCTAATAATAGTTACTTATCTAAATTAATCAGTATGGGTATTTATAATTTTGCTAATAATAAAGAATCATTAATGTATCTGTACAATCATCCAAATTCTTATAAAGATGTTGCCCATATTCATCAATTATCAGGTGCTCAAAATAATAGTAATCAGAATAATGCGCAAGTAACAACTCCGACAATGAGAACATCTAAAGTAATTGGTTTTAAAAATGCCACTGCTGGAGCTGGAGCGACAACCTTAATTTATATGTTAAAAAAAGTTATGACTGAAAAGAACCATGTTATAGCGATTGAAGTAAACAAGAATGATTTTGGCTTTTTTAACGAAAGAGATATGTATTCAGTTAACCAGAATAATCTTGAAGCAGCAATCAATAGATTTGGTAATGCTGATATTATTCTAGTTGACTTAAATAATTCCAGTGGTGATATCTGTGATGAAGTAGTTTATCTAATGGAACCAAGTATTATTAAATTGAATAAAATGATGCTTGTAAACAAAGATATATTTGATAAATTATATGGCCATAAAATAATTTTAAATAAGAGTTTATTAACACCACAAGATGTAAAAGATTTTGAATTTGAATCACACGCTAGTATTTCCTATAATATCCCACCATTAAATGATCGTGGTGATAATAGAGCAATCTTAACTGAATTTATTAAAATATTAGATGAATAAAAGTAATTAACATTACTTTTTTTCTTTTATTTGTGATAAAATATCAAGTGAGGGAATAGTATGATTAAAGTAATTTGTATAGGAAAATTAAAAGAAAAATATCTAAAAGAAGGTATCGATGATTACTTAAAAAGAATAAATAAATATCATAAAATAGAAATTATCGAACTACCTGATAGTAGCATTTTATCTGAAGAAAAGGAAATCTTAAAACATATAGATAACAAGGATTATCTTATTTCATTATGTATTGAAGGTGAATCTTTATCATCTGTAGAATTAGCAAATAAAATAGATAAAACTTTCATAACAAATTCGTGTATCACTTTTATTATTGGTGGTTCTGATGGATTAAGTGATACCATAAAAAATAAATCTAATTACAAATTATCATTCTCTAAAATGACATATCCCCATGGATTATTTAGATTAATATTATTGGAGCAACTTTATCGTAGCTTTAAAATAATAAACAATGAAACTTATCATAAGTAGGTGAATTATGAAAATAGGAAACGTTGACTTAAATGGACAAGTTATCTTAGCCCCAATGGCGGGAGTATGTAATAGTGCTTTTAGAAGAATTTGCAAAGAAATGGGAGCATCTTTAGTATGCGCCGAAATGGTTTCTGATAAAGGTATGATTTATAACAGTAAAAAAACTAAAAATATGCTTTATTTTGAAGAGTCTGAAAGACCGATCTCACAACAAATTTTTGGTAGTGATAAAGAAACATTTGTGGAAGCTGCTAAAATGGTTTATGAGATTATGAAACCAGATATAATTGATATTAATATGGGGTGCCCTGTACCAAAAGTAGCAGTCCGCTCTCAAGCTGGATCAGCCCTACTTAAAAATCCGGATTTAATCTATGATATTGTATCTTCTGTTGTCAAAACGGTACCAGTACCAGTAACTGTAAAAATAAGAAGTGGCTGGGATGCTAATTCCATAAATGCTGTTGAAGTGGCAAAAATATGTGAAAAAGCCGGTGCCAGTGCCATTACTGTTCATCCTAGAACTAGGAGTCAACTATATAGTGGCAAAGCAGATTTAGATATTATTAAAAAGGTTAAAGAAAATGTATCTATTCCAGTTATTGGTAATGGTGACATTACTGATATTAACTCAGCTAAACATATGCTTGAGTATACTAAATGTGATGCCATTATGATAGGCAGAGGAGTATTAGGTAATCCATGGCTCATAAAAGAAATTGATACCTACTTAAAAACTGGCAAAATTCTAGATAAACCAAGTCATGAAGAAAGAATCAATATGTGCTTTAAACATATGGATTATTTACTTAAAATTAAGCCAGAAAAAGTAGCCATATTAGAAATGCGTAGTCACATTGCTTGGTACATTAAAGGTATGCCTTATCATAAAGAGATAAAAAACCTTATTTTTAAAGCAAAAACTAAAGAAGAAATCACTCTAGTACTTGATAATTACTTAAAAAAATTATATAATTAATAAGAAGGAAGTTGATAATATGCGTGAATTTACCGATCAAGAATTAATTAGAAGAGAAAAAGCCGATAAATTGCGTAGTCTTGGAATAGATCCCTTTGGACATCGCTTTGATAGAACTGCGTGGAGTAATGAAATAAAAGAAAAATATCAAGATGTAGAACACGATGAATTTGAAAATATTAACGATGAATTCATCGTTGCCGGTAGAATTATGTTTATAAGAAAAATGGGTAAAGCCTCATTCTTTACTATACAAGATAAAACCGGTAAGATTCAAATATATATATCAATAAATGATGTTGGCGAAGAAACCTATGAACTATTTAAATCAGCTGATATTGGTGATATCGTAGGCGTTCGTGGTAAAGTAATGAAAACACGTACTGGTGAAGTAACTTTAAAATGTTTAGAGTATACTCACTTAGTAAAAGCTTTAAGACCATTACCAGAAAAGTTTCATGGTTTAACTGATATTGAAGAAAGATATAGAAGACGTTATGTTGATTTAATAATGAATGAAGATTCTAAAA
>CAZLQU010000051.1:0-6792 GCA_964561805.1 uncultured Muribaculaceae bacterium
GTTAATGGAATCGACCCGCGTTGGCGCCAAGCGCCGCTTAAAAAAACAACCTTATGGGTTGCTTTTTTAATTACTAAAGTCTTTTTCTATTTATTTCTCTGAGAAAGTCTTTTTTCCGCATGTTCAAAGAGAATATGATGATTAAAACCATTATACCTTTAAAATGTAAGTTCTAATATTATTTCAGGCATCTCTTGACCATTATCATAATACATCACCGTTGAAACCCAAATGGAACTATTCATTTATATCAATATGTAAGTTTAAATCTTCTTCTGTTGGTAACTCTTTAATTATGTCGGCTGGCAAATATTGTGATAATTCATAAGAGCTAACACCAATTGGTTTATTAATGCCCCTTAATGCATATTCAACATTTAATTTATTCTTGTTTCTAACCAAAATAATTCCTATAGATGGATTATCATATTCCGTTTTTATAGTATCATCTAATGCGGATAAATAATAATTCATTTTTCCGTCCTATTCAGGAATAACTCTTTTATTTTTTAACTCAATTGATAAATTATCAATAAACTTATTCCCCCATATGATATTATTTTCAATAATGCTTCCAATATAAAAATATAAATCTAATATACTTTGATTTGCATTTTGAAATATTTCCAATTGTGTTCGCTGAATATTATCAACCACATTTTTAATAATTTCTTGAAAATTTGTTTTTGTAATTTCTTCTATCATATATTCTCCTTTCTAAATTTTGCAGATGCGTCTGCAAAATTACAATTATATCATTTTGTATAAAACTCTTCATTATTGAATCATACCGCTATAGCCTATCTTAGCTAGTCTAGCATTCAATTTATCTATTTCTTTGCTTACATCATCATCTAGGTCATGGAACACAAATGAAATACCATATAATTCCGACGATCCTTGACCAAAACCAAATTCGCCTGTTTCATCAACAAATATATTTAATCTTTTCAACTTCACCTATTGTAAATACAATCGACAATTTCTAGTTTACTAGCCTTAATTGTAGGAATTATTCCAGCAACATATATAATTAATAAATTGATTAAAAACACAAGCCCTATAGTACCATAATTAGTCTTGTAGATATCACCTGTTTTTAAGCAACTATCAATAATATTATTGATTGGTGCCTTAATGATACTCATGATAATTAAACTAATTAACAAAGCAATATTTCCAATAAATATATTTTGAAAATTAAATAATCTTCGAATATCCCCTTTACTAGCCCCTAAACTTCTAAATATTCCTATTTCTTTTTTTCTTTCTAATACTCTTACATTAGTAAGAATTCCAATCATAAGCGAAGAAATAACAATCGCAATAATAGAAAATATTATCAAAATAATACTGATAATCATGATAAACTTCTTTAAAATATCAATAGCCGCTGCCATCGTATCATTATAGATTAATCTATCATAGTCTTCATTGTATTTATCTAAAGCATCTATCACTTTACTCTTATCATCCAAATTAGCCGTATAAATGTTAATCTCACTAGGCATCGCATTATAACCCAAATATGAAAGCACTCTTTCTCTATCATCTGATCCTCCCAAAATATTACCATTTTGAGATAAAGCATCTTTAACTATCTCACTTTCATTATTAATCTTAATTACTTCCTCTATTAATTCATTACTTATATATAAATAACTCTGGTTATCTACTTCTTCCTTGGCTTTAACAATTCCCACAATTTCTAATTCAATCGTACTTTTATCATATATTTCATGATAATCATTATTAATAATATAGTATTCTCCATTCTTAAAGTAATACAAATCATTTAAAATAACTCTTATCTTTCTACCAACAATCATCTTATAAGTAATATCAGTATTGATATTAAATGCATTTAACAAACTACTATCGACATTATTATATTCATCTACCTTAAGTAGTATTTGATATTTACTACTAATATCTTTACCATATAAAATATCATAATTATCATTTATATATTTATTACTAGGTATTATCTTTAAATACCTATTATCAACTTTATTATAAGTATCACTAATTAAAGGAAGTGAAATATCATAATTATAACTAAGATAATTAATCTCTTTAATACTCTTAAGATAATTTATATAATTATTATTTATCTTATTCGTATGAATAAATCTATTTTTATCTTTAATTATTAATTTATCATTAGTTTCTTTTTCACGTTCATCCACTATTTCATATTCACCATTACTAACAGTAATTGGAAACACTGATACCGCATCCTTTTCTAAATCATTAATAGCTTCTGTAAAACTCCCTGATAGATTAGTTACCAAAGCCATACTGATAACACCTAAAGAAATAGCCATTGCGGTAAATAATGTTCTAATTTTTTTGAGCCATAAACTTTTAATAGCAAACTTAATAACGGCTTTTAATTTACTTTTATTCTCTCTTTCATTTTTAACAATCATTTTATTTTCATGAATAATTTCATAACTGCATTTACCATCTTTAAGATTGATAATCCTAGAGGCATACTTATTAGCTAAATAATTATCGTGACTGACGACAATTACTAGCTTATTAAAAGCAATACTTCTAAGAATATCCATAACTTGCATCCCATTTTTAGAATCTAATGCTCCCGTTGGTTCATCTGCTAAGATAATATCTGGATTATTAACTAATGCCCTCGCTATTGCTACCCTTTGTTTTTCACCTCCTGATAAATTGACAACCTTGTGGTAGCGTTTATCATATATTCCAAGTTGCTTAAATAAATTAGCAATTTCTCTTTTAGAGATACCCCCAGTATACCCCAGCATTACATTCTCGCAAACATTCATATAATCTATCAAATTATAATCCTGGAAAATATTGCCGATAACTAAACTACGATACTTGTCTAATTCCTTGTCACTATAATCACTAACGCATTCACCATCTAACCAAATCTCCCCACTATCACATCTTAAATTTCCCCCGATAATATTAAGAAGTGTACTTTTACCAGATCCACTAGCCCCTAAGATAAACACTAACTCTCGATCTTTAAAATCCAAAGTTATATTATCTAAAACCATTCTTTTATTCTTTCCTACTTGATAGTATTTACATACTTTCTTTAGTTTTAACATAATCCTCCATATCTAAATATGAAAGTTTGACACTTAATTATTTAACTACCAGTTAATTCCCTAAAAAAAATAAATAAATATTTTTTAGTTTCTTCTTCTTTTTCTTATTTCTTAAGTACTTATTTAGTTACTTGAATAGCTTGTTCTCTAACTTTAGCTGCTGTCTTTTCTAATATTGGTGTTCCTTTTTCTTTAGCTAATTCCAATAATTCACTAGCTTTTACTTTTAAGTCTTCACCTTTTTCTTTAGCAATTGCTAAAGCTTTTTCTTTATCTAAGTCTTCAATTTCTTTCTTTAATTCTTTTACTTTCTTTTTAAAATCATCTGCTACTTCATTAACATCGATTTCTTTGGCTTTATCTAATAATTCATTTAGTTTTTTAGCTAAATCCTTTCTTAGTTCTTCACCACTTTTTGGAGCAAGTAACATTCCAGCTCCAATACCGATACCAATACCAGCAAGTACTCCAAATAATCCTCTTCTTCTACTCATCTTCTAATTCACTCTCCTCTTTCTTTTTAAATATTTTTCTTATAAATGATGATATTGCCTCAACCACTTTATCACTTATACTAGCTAACTTATCTGTTGTAAAATCAATTATTGAGAAAAAACCATTAAGTGATTCAACCTTTGTATTAATATTATCAACCGCTACCTGAATTTTATCCATCGTAATAATTAATTTTATACCTAATATTATTAGCACTATTAGTAAAATAGAACCTAGTATGTATAAAATTATTGGTAAGACTTCCATCATTTTTAATCATCTGTCCTTTCTTTATACATTGAATCGATTAATTCAAAGAAATCATCATCAACTTTAGCTTCCTTTTTCTTTTCACTTCTAGATGGTATTTCTTCTTCCTTAACCTCTTCCTTTATTTCTTCATTTTTTTCTTCCTCAATTACTTCAGGAACTACTTCCACAGGTTCCTCTTCTTCATCGATTTTATCTTCAATTTTAGTATACGTAATTTCTTCTTCTCTTAAGGCATTATTATTTTTAATAATATCATCTAAACTAGTTTTTGGTTCTTCATCTTTCTCATTATTATCCTCTGGAATAACTACTTTCTTAGTTGGTTTAGGTTCATAAGCTACCCCAAATTCTTCATAATTATCATATGCTTTCTCAATTGTTAAATCTTTATCTTCATCAACTGTCATATCATATAATAAGTCGTCCTCTTTTAAAGCACTAATCTTTTTAACTTCCTTATATAATTCACAGTTTTCACATAGCATATTATCTTTTATTTCATCTGCTAGATTCCCAAAAGCTTTTTTTCTAACTGTTTCAAAGTCCACTTTCTTAGATGGTCTTTTCATTGTTTCATCTTCGCTTTTTTCTCTAACTTCCTCTTTCGTATAATTCTTATCAAGAATACCATATACGGGACTAATTACTGGTGAAGCTTTAAACTTTGGTTTAATATCTTCTTCCTTAGTCGGATATAACTCAATTGTCTTACGAGTAGTTTCCTTCTCAAGATTTAAAACATTGATATTACCATTTCCAAAATTATTCTTAAAGTCTGATTCAATATCATAAGCTTTTTTCTTAGGAAGTACTTCCTCTTTCTTTTCAGACTCTTTTACTTCATCATCAAAATCGATTGGGAAAGTAAACTTTTTAGGTTTTGCCTCTTCCTTCTTTTCCTCGATAATCTCTTCTTTTTCTCTAGATTTTCTTGATTCCCTAATAAACTCCTCTGGATCTACCTTTTCCACCTTTTTTTCTTCCTCAATATACTCACGCATTACCTTAGGTAATTCCTCTTTAGGTGGTTCTTTATATTCCTCTTTTTCTTCTTCCTCTAATTCAATATCCTCATCACTATCGACTTCATCCATAAATAAGTCTTTTATTTTGTCCATCAATTTCATTATTGCACCTCTTCTTTAATTAATTTTCTTCCGGTAAAGTTACTTCTGGTTCTTCCTCAGGAACATATTCCTGTAAATAATCCGAGAAAGTACTCTCTGAATCTTTAGGGCTATCAAGTTCATATTTTAATTCTCTTCCATCACTATCATTACTATCTAGTTCCATACTGATTAAATTATCATTATATTTAATACTTTTTTGCATCATTAACGTATTTGCTAAGATATATGGTAAATCTTCAGAATTGCTATAGAATTCAATCTTTGAATAGTTATATACTGTTTCACAAAAGTATAAATCATCTTCCACTTTATTTACTCCAATATAACCAGTTTTACCATTCAAATTAAGTTCTTTGTAGTAGTAATCATAATCTCCATCGCTCTTATAATTAAGACTATTCTTATAATAATAACTAATCGTATCAACATATAAATAAATATATCGATTCCTAATCTTAAATTTTTGATTATATTCGCTGTCTATTACCTGTTTAACCCCCGTCGGAATATATATTTCGTAACCAGTGGAAACAGTATTAGCTTTTAATTTATTATTTGTCATTACTGCACTTACTACTTCATCTAAATTATTAGTTATTTTTGTGCACCCACATAAAAGCAAAGCAAAAATGACAAAGAATATTAAACTCTTCTTATGCATATTCCACCTACTCTCTTACATTATATCAAATATTTTTGAAAATTTAAATAGTTTTTACGTAATTATAAGAAAAATAAGCACATTTTCAATAACCAAATAAAATATCTCACGTACAATATTATGAGGTGCCTTATGTTTAATTGGTTTATGAATCTAAATTATGTATATGAAGCATTAATAGCTACCCTCTTTACTTTTTTTATAACCGTATTAGGTTCAGCTATTGTCTTCTTCTTTAAAAAAATAAATAAAAATATTATGGATGCCATGTTAGGTTTTGCTGCTGGTGTTATGACAGCTGCTTCTTATTTTTCACTCCTATCACCAGCCATAGATGCTAGTGAAGAATTAAATCTAACTCCATGGCTAATAACATTCATTGGTTTCTTCTCAGGAGGAATGCTCTTATTCTTAGCCGATAAAATATTTAATAAAATATTTACTCAAAAACATAAAAGAATATTTTTGTTAATCTCATCCATTACTATTCATAATATCCCCGAGGGAATGGCTGTAGGTATAGCATTCGGTAGTATCTATTATGGTATAAATGGAGCAACCGCCATATCAGCTATCATGTTAGCAATTGGTATTGGGCTTCAAAACTTCCCAGAAGGTTCAGCTGTATCTATCCCCCTACTTAGAGAAGGAATGTCAAGAAAGAAAGCATTCATCTATGGTAGCTTATCAGCCATAGTCGAACCCATCTTTGGAGTCCTTGGAGCTATACTTATCCTAAAAGTTAGAATCCTCTTACCATTCTTTCTCTCTTTTGCAGCCGGAGCTATGATTTATGTTGTTGTCTCAGAACTAATCCCAGAAAGCCAAACAAACGAAAAAAAAGACCTAATGGCAATATTTACCATAATAGGCTTTTCAGTCATGATGATCTTAGATGTAGCCCTCGGCTAACATCTTTTTTAATTAAACTATTTCTAGGTTAACCCAAAAATTATTTTGTTTAGAATTCCCATAAAAGGGAATTCTAAACATTCATTATTTATTTTTTTCTGTCCACGAAAGGGTTTTCGTGGACCTTATCAGAAGTCAGGAGTGTGGGACACACTCTTTCCCTTTTTATACCACTACATATGGATTAGTGCTTATTCCAGTTCCTCCTTCAGCAAACTTGGTC
>CAZLQU010000052.1:0-6464 GCA_964561805.1 uncultured Muribaculaceae bacterium
TTGCAAAATGGTACCGTAAGATCATATCTAAGTCCTAAGTTTCTTTCTCCTTGATCAGTCAGTTTATAGATTTCACTAAGAATTTCGGCATCATCATTATATTTATAACTCAAAAGTTCATAATAATTTAACGTTGGTGTTTCTAGTGGTAAATAACCATACCTCTCAAAATTACTTCTTAAAGTATCGATTATCTCATTTCTGATTTTCATATCACTAGGCATATAATCATATGTACCTTTAACATTCATTAGTTTCATAATACCACCTCTTTACTAAATGTATTATATCATAGATTACTAAAAAGAAAAAGAAATTAATACTTCTTAATTTGGATGGCATCAATAATACTACCATTTCCAGCATAGCCATTATAATAGTCATTTATATTATAATTTTTCCCATCTACCCACGGTAGCCAACGTTTTTCATTTTTAACATGTACACGATATTTCACATTACCAGAAATAGCTACATCTGTTATTGCTCTTCCTAAAATACCGGCATAATCACTTCTTCCCGCTACTTCAGGAAGCCATTTGCCATTAGTTTTAACACGATATCTATATTTATCTACGTAAAGAGCGTCCATAGTTACTCCGAATACTCCTGCATAATCATTATCCGTAAATGCTACATTGGGATACCACTTCTTTTTTAAACCATGACTTTGATATAATTTACCATTATCCTCATACTGTGTGCCTGTATACTTTTCAATTTCACTAACACTTACATGAAAATAATCGTATGGATTAGTCCAGTAAGAACTGGTTCCTCTTGTTTCATCCCCATAATATGTCCCATTTTTTCTAATATCTAAATGCGTATAGTTTTTATCAATATAAGCTATACCCGTAAAACCTAATTCGTAGGCTACGCAACATATTATTCTACTAGGAATTATTTTATTATCTTTATCATAATAGCAACAATCTACTGCTAACCCTTCACTGTGTCTACCAGCAAAACCATTTTCTTTTTTATCATAATATGCACATCTATATCCTGATGAAATGATACATTTACTAGCATGCACCTTCGCAAATAATACTTCTAGTTTATCAACTAATTCCTTTGATATTTTCGTTATCCCACAATGTGGACAACGAAACTCATTTGAATTAAAGTGTGTACTTATCCATGTATTAGTGGGATATTTAATCGCTCCCATATCATCACCTCTAATACATTATATGAAAAAAGAAAATAGCCTCTTATTTTAAAAGACTATTTGTAAGAAAAAACGACATAATGTCGTTTATTTTTCATAATGTGTCCACATTCTGATAATATGAATTTCTTTTTTGCTCTCAATTACTTTATAAACAATACGATGTTGGCGATTGATTCTCCTGGAATAATATCCATATAGTTCACCAGTCAGTTTTTCATAAGATGGCGGATAACAAAGGGGATCATCAATCATCAAATCAAGAATTTTACGGCAATTTTTATCAAGACCAGAGTTAACTAATTTTGTTTTATCCTTAACTGCTTCTTTTGAAAACAGCAAGCGATAATTATTTCCATTTTTCATATGGCTTATATTCCTCAGCCACTACCCAATTTTCTTCGGCATCGATTTTCTTAATATCATCTGCATACCCTGGAATGCTTGATAAATATAGTGTTTCTTCGATGTTTTTCCATTCATCTTCAGAAATTAAAACAGCATTTTTCCCCTTATTATTAACGATTGTAATTGGATTAAATCCAACATTCACATCTGCTACAAGCTGAAACAGATTCTGTCTTGCATTTGTAATATTAATTGTACTCATAATATCACCTCTCATTGTAATTATAGTGTACATTTTTACGTACGTCAAGTGTTTTTCATTCAATTACTATTATTTTATGCTATTTTTCTATTTAAATAATAAAAAACGACATAATGTCGTTTGTTTTCGATGGTGCTGAAAGCAGGAATTGAACCCGCAACCTACTGATTACGATTCAGTTGCTCTACCGATTGAGCTATTTCAGCATAAGAAGAATTATTCTTCTGGGGCATCAAAGTCCACTAATTCTCCATTTTCTTTTAATATTTTATTAACTTTTTCAGTAGCAGCATTTAATCTATCAGAGCATTCTTTAGCAAGTTTCATTGCTTTTGTATATTTTTCGATGGCATCGTCAAGATTAACATCACCACTTTCAAGTTCTTTAACAATATCTTCAAGTTCTCTTATTTTTTCTTCGAAACTTAATTCCTTTTCCTTATTCATGATTTACCTCCAATACTTGGGCATTAACTGACCCATCTCTTAAAGTTATATTTATTATATCATCTTTCTCTATATTTTGTTTATCAGAAATTACCATTTCATCTTTTTTGATAATTGCATAACCTCTTTTTAACGTATTCATTGGATTTAATACTTCAAGTTTATTTACAATATGTTCTAATCCTTGTTTTTTAAATTTATATAAAATTTCTGGATTAGTTAAAACATAACTATTAACTGATTTATATAATCTAATACTTACATTATCTAAAATAGCCTTCATTTCTTTGTTTACTTTATCGATTAAAAAATCTAAATTCTGTTCCTTTATTTCATACATTGCTGTTGGTTTTTTTAATATATAGCTTGAAATAAAGTTAGTAAGGGTTTGGCGTCTATTTTCAATTAAATTATTAATACTTATAGTGCTACGATTAATTGCATTTTCTAGGTATGTATTAATCGTATCAATATCAGGTACTGCCAGTTCTGCGGCTGCAGTTGGCGTTGGGGCTCTTAAATCCGCTACAAAATCAGCAATTGTAAAATCGATTTCATGACCAACTGCGCTAATTATTGGTACTTTTGAATTATAAATAGCCCTAGCTACAATTTCTTCATTAAATGGCCACAAATCTTCGATTGACCCACCGCCACGGCCAACAATTAAAGTATCTATATCGTAAGTATTAGCTATTTCTATTTTATTAGCAATATCCTTGGCAGCATCACTACCTTGTACCAAAGCTGGGAAAAGAATCGTTTCACATATTGGGAACCTTCTTTTTATTGTTGTTATAATATCTCTAACAGCAGCTCCCGTACTAGCTGTTACAATACCAATTTTTTTAGGGACTTTAGGAATTGGTTTCTTTTTATCTTGACTGAATAATCCTTCAGCCTCCAATTTCTTTTTTAATTTTTCAAATTCTATATATAGGTTCCCTAATCCATCCTGCTCCATCTCATCAACATATATTTGATATGTTCCAGTCGCTTCATACACTGAAATTTTACCGCGCACTAAAACTTTCATTCCATCAGCTGGTTCAAATTTTAAAGTGTTTTTTTGATAAGAAAACATAACGGCATTAAGTCTGCTTCCCTCATCCTTCAAAGTAAAGTATAAGTGTCCTCTCGTATGTGCTTTAAAATTAGATATTTCCCCTTTTAAATATACTTTATTTAAAAAGATGTTATCATCCATTATGTCCTTAATATAATGATTAAGTTCACTTACTGTAATATATTCTGGATTCATATAACACCTCTATTTATATTAACTATTTACTTTATGATTATGATAAACCTTATCAAGCACACCATTGATCATTTTACATACTTTTTCATCTGAATATTTTTTACTTAGTTCTATTGCTTCATCAATACATGTAATATCTGGGGTGTCCGTATTAAGAATTTCATATATTCCAATTCTTAAAATTGCCTGATCAGTAAAACCTAATCTTGAAATATCCCAATTTTCTAAGTATTTATTAGCAAGTTCATCAATATGTTCTCTTTCTTTAATAACACCAGTTACTAAAGTATTTATAAACTTGTTATTTTCCTCTAGTTGCTCATTAATTATATCTTTAATATCATAACTGATATTGTTGTTATCATATAAAAATGCTTGATACAAGATTGTCATCGCTTTATATCTTTGTTCATGTCTGGTCATATACGTCACCTCGTTATAACAATCATAACATAAATTTAGAACTTTGTCATAAAAATAAGTAAAAAACTAAAGAAAATCTTTAGTTTAATTACAACTTTTAACATATTTTATTTCTTCGATTGCTTTAGTTTCTATGTTTCTTTTTAATTTTATTATTTTATCTGTTTCTATATTACCATTAATATAGCCTAAATCTACTAATTCTTGCATAGAAACACAAACATAACCAGACCTATTAAATTGTCTGTTTGTTTCTATAGCATACATTTTAGCAGCCTCGAAAATTTCACTATCGCTAATCTCATTCATTTGTGTTAAAGTAGAAGCCGTTGTTCCTCTAATTAGATAAAAAGCTATTCCAAAAACGATTCCAATAATCATCAAAGTTGCTAAAAGTTCTATCAACGTAAAACCCTTACGATTCATCTTTATCACGACTCTTTTTAGCATAATTATAAGCGCTACCAACCATTTCATTTAATCCGCGTTCTGCTTCCCAATGTAAAACTTCTTTTGCCTTCGTCGTGTCAGCATAACAAGTGGCAATATCGCCTTCTCTTCTTGATGTAATTTTATATGGTACATCCACCTTATTCGTATCCATAAAAGCTGATACCATTTCTAAAACACTATATCCTTTACCTGTACCTAGATTATAATAATCTATTCCTTTATGTTTGTCTATATATTCTAAGGCACTTATATGACCTAGTGCTAAGTCGATAACATGGATATAATCTCTTACTCCCGTACCATCTTTAGTATCATAATCATTCCCAAAAACATTTAAATGTGGTAATTCATGATTAGCTACTTTAACTATATATGGCATTAAATTATTAGGTATTCCATTTGGATCTTCACCTAGTAGTCCACTAGGATGAGCCCCTACAGGATTAAAATATCTAAGAATAGCAATACTATAATCATTATCAGCAATATAAACATCTTTTAGTATCCCCTCAATATATAGTTTTGTAGAACCATATGGATTAGTTGTACTAAGTTTTGCTGTTTCTGGAATTGGAAGTATTTCTGGATCACCATAAACAGTCGCTGATGATGAGAAAACTATTTTCTTAACATTAAATTCCGCCATCACTTCAAGTAATGTAATTGTTGAATCCAAGTTATTGCGATAATACATTAATGGTTTTGCTACCGATTCACCAACCGCTTTAAAACCTGCAAAATGAATTACTGCATCGATCTTGTTTTCTTTAAATACTTTTCTTAATTTTTCTTTATCACAAACATTAAGTTCGTAGAAATTTATTTTTTTACCGGTAATTTTTTCTAAATTGTCTAAAACAATTGGCTTAGAATTACTGAAATCATCGACTGCAACGACATCATAACCATGATTTATTAATTCGACGATAGTATGACTTCCAATATAACCGGTTCCTCCGGTCACAAGTACTTGCATCTAGTCCTCCTTAAAAATTATTAATAATTTGTACTTTTAATTTCAAAATATGATTGTGGATGATTACATGTAGGACATACTTTTGGAGCACTCTTTCCAACATGTACATGACCGCAGTTGCGGCATACCCACACCGTAGATTCTTCTTTGTTGAAGACTCTTTCATTTTTAATATTATCAAGTAGTGTTTTGTATCTTGCTTCATGTTCTTTTTCAATAGCACCTACTGCTTTGAATAATCTAGCTATTTCATCAAAGCCTTCTTCTTTAGCAACTTTACTAAATTCTTCATACATTTCTGTCCATTCGTAGTTTTCTCCATTTGCCGCATCCGTTAGATTAGTTACTGTATCAGGTACTTCTCCCCCACATAGTAACTTAAACCACATTTTAGCATGTTCCTTTTCATTGCCAGCTGTTTCTTCAAAAATAGCTGCTACTTGCTCATAACCCTCTTTTTTTGCTTTTGAAGCATAATAAGTATACTTGTTCCTTGCTTGGCTCTCACCTGCAAATGCTGTCATTAAATTTGCTTCTGTTTTTGTTCCTTTTAAATCTTTCATAATCTTCTCCTTCTTTATTTTTCAATGTCATTTAAATATTCATCAATTGACATCATTTTTTCATCAATATTCTTAAGTGTTTTATATTCACGACTACCAGTAATTACTGGTGTTTCTTTTATTTGCGATGTGTCTTTAACATATGTCTTATCTAAACTACCATCAACTAATTTTATATTTTTAAAACTATCGACGATTCTATCTTTTACCACAAATGACCCATTACTATGTCTATCCATAATTGCAATTTCTGTAAGCTTAACTATCTTCTCTTCAGCAATTGATCTAACCGTTATTTCATCTTTAGATGGAATAATATAACAATCTAGTATCTTACTTGGATTACTTTTAATCTCTTTCATTAAAAGTATACCCTTGTTTGCTCTACTTGTTTTTTCTATTTCTGATAATCTTAAACGTTTACCAGTTCCCTTATCAGTAATAATTGTAATATACTCATCTTCTGGATTAAATAATGTACTACTTACGACTTCATCATCCTTAAGTTTAATTGACTTAACGCCACTAGCTCTAATACCAACTACCGATACTTCACT
>CAZLQU010000053.1:0-6421 GCA_964561805.1 uncultured Muribaculaceae bacterium
ATCTTTAAAGAAAAACATTACCGCTGGTTCTCTCGTTTTCCATATTTTTCCATCAGCATCGATTACTGTTGTCCTATTATTACCAAAAACCATATAATCAGGAAATATGTCTAAAACAATTGCTTCATCCCATTTTCTATGTAAACTACCATCATGTTTATAACATTGTATTTGTAGTTTATCACCAACTTTTATATCATTAATATCCACTTGGCCTCACCTTCTTTCTGAATAACTAAGTCATATTATAGCATTAATTTGTTTTTTTTCAAAGTATTATATTTTTTTTTACAATTTTATGCTATAATTTTATCGTAGGAGGTATATTTTATGATAAATATTTGCCGTTGGTTCTTTTTAGGTTTATACAATATTTTTACGATTGTACCTCGCTACTTAATTACGGGTATTATCTGTATCGTTGATCCAAAGAAAGGTGAAATTCTAAAGTATAAAGGTAAGCCTGTTATTCCTATTGCTATGTTATCACTTACCCTAGCCGTTTACTTTATTTGTATTTTCTTTTCATCTCGTTGGTACGTTCAAAAATTAAAAATTAATTATTTAACCAATGATATTCTAGAGTCAACCAAAGTTCTTGAAAGTGAAAAAAAAGAGATAATTGATGAGGAATATACCCCTAGTAATGATGACAAATACGCTAATGTTAGTTTTATGTCCGTTGATTTTACCGATTTACTTAAGAAAAATAGTGATACCAAGGCTTGGTTAAAAGTAAGTAACACTAACGTTAACTATTCTGTTTTACAAAGCAATGATAATGAATATTATTTAAAACATGATTTTAATAGAAATAGTAATTTTGGTGGCTGGATTTATGGCGATTGTCGTGATGATTTTACCCATTTTGGAAGCAATACCATAATTTATGGCCATAACTTAATAAATAAGACTATGTTTGGTTCCCTTACTTGGTGTCAAAGAGAATCATGGTATAAAAATGAAGATAATCTATATATTAAACTATCGACACCTACCTCTAATACTGTTTGGAAAGTATTTTCAATTTATCAAATAAAACCAGAAGTATATTATCTTAAAACCTACTTTGAAACAACCGAAGAACACCAAGAATTCTTAGATACCTTAAAAAAACGTAGCGTCTATGATTTTGGTGAAGAATTAACCTATGATGATAAAATCTTAACCTTATCAACTTGTTCTGATGATGGTACTAAAAGAGCTGTCATTCACGCTAAAATGATTAAAGCAGAATATAGATAAAAGAAGCTTAAAAGCTTCTTTTTTTATTCTAATTCTTGAATAACGCTAATAATCATTGGTTTATTACCAGCTTCTTCAAGTAAATATTTTGATAAACTATCACGAATTAATAACTTAACTTTATTATAGTCAATATAATTATTATGGCTATTACTAATAATTATTTCCAAGCACATCTTTTTAAGAGTATTTATAAGTTCTGCACTATCTCTCACATACACAAATCCTCTAGTAAGTATTTCTGGACCCGCTAGTATTTGTTTTGTTTTCTTATCTAATGTAGCGCTTATAATTATTATTCCATTTTCTGATAACATTTCACGATCTCTTAAAACAAGTTCGCCGATATCATCAGATGATTCGCCATCGATTGATATTACTCCCGTATGAATAGGCGTATAATTATCAACTAACACCCCATTTTCAAAACTTGCAACATCCCCATTTTCTTTTAAAATAATGTTTTCCCTAGGTATTCCTAAAGCATAAGCCAAATCCCCATTTGCTACTTGTTCAGAATATTCCCCTTTAATTGGAAAATAATATTTAGGACTCATCAAATCGATCATTGTCATCAAATCTTCACTTGATGCATGATATGACAAGTATTCTTTGGGTGGTAACGTTACTGCATTAGCTCCTGCCATTGCTATTTTATCCAAAAGTCCATAGAAAGTTTTTTCTCTTCCTTCATATATTGGTGTTGCTAAGAAAATTGTATCATTTTTATTTATCTTAATAAACTTATCATAGCCATCTAATATTTTAATCATATTGACATATGGTTTTTCTCTTTCATTAGAGTTAAGAATTACCACATTATCGTCATTAATATTAGATAAATCGCCGATAAACTTCTTATCGATATGTAAATAATTATTCTCAAGTGAATACTTAATAATATTTTGTAGCCTTTTTCCCATTACGACAATTTTTCTATCGGTCTTTGACACTTCATTAAATAATTCTTGTATTCTATATAAATGGGAATTTAATACATTAAATATTATTCTTCCTTTATTTTTTGATAATGTCTTATTAATTAATCCACCAATACGATGATTTGGTGAAGTATATCCTTTATTCATCGCATAAAGTGATTCCGTCATCAAACATAGTACTCCTTGTCTACCAACATAAGCGAGTCTTCCCAACTCCGTTTTATATGGTCCAACCATTGTTGGATCAAAAACAAAGTCAGAAGCATAGAAAATTACACCATCCGGAGTATACACTGCAAATCCCATATTATCGGGAATTGAATGAGATAAACTTAAAGGCGTTACCTTTATATTACCAAATTCAATATTTCTATTTTCCTTAATTTCAATTAAATTCTTAATATCTTTCTTATATGTTAAAAACTCATGCTTAACGATATTTAAAGTAAATCTAGATCCATATATTGGCACATTATCAAGCACATCGACAATATCAGTAAGTGCCCCAATATTTTCATCATGACCGTGTGTTAAAAAAATACCCTTTATTCTTTCCTTATTTTCTTTTAAATAATCGATATTGGGAATGAAATAATCAATCCCTAAAGTATGCTCATCAGCATACTGGAGCCCCGCTTCAAAAACAAATATATCGTTATCAACTTCGATAACATACATATTTTTACCATTCTCATTTAGTCCTCCAAGACTAAAGATATTAATTTTACTCATTTCTCTCCTTTCTTTAATTAATAAAGTATAAAGACTTAAAAATTATAACAAAAAAAAGTAGTCTTGTCAAATAGACTACCTTTTATGTCTAACTTCTCTAAAAGCCATATCTTCCTCAAGCATTTTAATAGTATCAGCATAAATTTTAGCATAAAGCGTTGTAAATTTAACTGGATTAGCAGTTAATTTTTGTTTTTCTTCAACAGACATATTAGCAAAATACAAATCTGTCGCATGCATTGCTATTGTTCTAATTTCACTGGGATCAAATATACAATAAGTATCATCGTAATTTTCCATTATCTCACCTAAACTCTAAAATTTAAATACATTAAAGCAATTGTCATAATTGCAATTAAAGATGAAATAATTGCTATATTTATAAATCCACTACTATGAATACCAATATCAGTTCCAAACAATGTATCCTTAAATGTCTTTCTATTTCCAGAAAATTTAATTAATTTGTAATTTTCACCAATCATAATATCATAGTTATCGCTTGAATTAGCAATTACTTTATCAACAGTTCCGTTACTATTTTTAATGTTTTTACTAACTGTATTCATAATTACCCCTCTTTCAGGCAATATATGATAGCATATTATCAAACATTTGTCAATTTTTAAGAAAATTATTCACATTTTTAATGTATTCACAAGCTAAATCAATACTTAATTTATAATCACTTTCTAAAGTATTATCGTATATATTAGGATTCTTTTTAGTAAATCTATCTAATCCCCTTATCTTATCAATTATCCTTTCACCAAAGATAATATAAATATTTCTAAGTGTTTTATATAAAAACAAATTACCTTTATAATAATTAGCTACCCCTTTAGTATTATATATATCACTATATATAGTATTAAGCATCTTATCGATTACTTTATTGCTTCTTGTATTAAGAATTCCTTTCTTTAAGTATTCTTTCTTTTTAAAATGCACTAAATAATTATCATAAAATAACTCCACTAAAGTATGATTATGTTTATTTTTAATACATTCTTTGCATGTCCTTCTTACCAAAGGATGAATCGTATCATCCATTACATAATGACAAATATGACCATATAAAACGCCCATCACTTTTTCGTCATCAATTAATTTATTATCCTTGATGTACCTTGCCATTTCATAAATAAACTTATCCATATCCTTGTGATGCGTATCATATCTACATTTTGCATATTTAGAAAGATCTCCCCCAAGTGAATATGTCATCATATAATCAATACTTACATTTTTATCTTTTAGTTTATTATAAACATCTCTAGCCATTACTGTATGACTAACAAATCCTGGCATCTTATCACCTCATCTTTAAACTTCTTAAGTATTCTTTTTTCTCATCACTAATACGATAACTTTCGGTAGCTTTCTGAATGCTTTTATTATGTATCCATTTATCTAACTTTTTACTTTCAAATAAACTTATCGTATCATCATATTGCTTAATTAAAGCAAATGAATAAAACCACGCAATCGCCATTTTAACATAATAAGATTCATTCTTAATCTTTTCTACTTCCTTTAAAATCTTTTTATTAAAACTATCATCTAAATAAAATTGTAATAAACTAACTACCCCAAATCTAATCTTATATTCTAAGTTACTATGTATCCATTTTAAAATATATGGGTACACTTTATCCGGATATTTTTTAAATAATTTAGGACTAATAATATCAGTTACTGCCCAATTATCCGCATAATCTAAAAACATATCTAATTTATTAAGCAGTAAATCAATATCCTTATATTTAATACTTAAAATCATTCCATGTAGTAAATTTTCTTATTGATATTTATGAGGCAACTCTAAATGAATATCATCAATATGTACTTCATCTTTAATCTCTTTAGCTAGTTTTCTAATATCCGGTGTTCTTACCCCAATTATTTTATCAATATCAATATTAGGAATTAACTTAGCACTAAACTCCCTATATTTGGTATCTTGTAACTCAAATAACTTATCGGTAATTATCTTCATAACTTCACCTCACATATTTATTATAATATATTTTTTGCCTATTTAAAAAAGATTTAATTGCTTAAACCTTTTCATAGATATATTTACTTATCATATTAGATGAAATAGCTAATTCATCATTTAATTCATTCATTCTATTTAAGTATTCTTGATATACTGGTTTATTATTTAAGATTTCTGACTTTTTAACTATTTCTTTATCAATTTCTTTATATTTAGAATCCCCAATATGTTCTAAATAAGTTGCTTGTTTTTCCAATTCTTTAATCTCATCGATTATTTTTTTTATATCTTCATCTTTATTTAAAATATTTTTGATTTCTAAATATTCTTTGTATACCTTAGATTCTTCGATTGAATGAAATAGTTCTTCAAGTTTACTTTCCACTAGCTATTTCACCATCCAAACTCCAAGTCTTAACTGAAGTTATCTTTACCGGAATAATCTTACCAACATAACTAGCATCGCATTTGACATTAACTAGTTTCATATTAGGAGTATATCCCATATATTTATCCTCTTTATCACTAGGCCCAAGAATTAAGACATCATATATCTTATCAGCCATTTTTTTATTAGATTCTAAAGCATATTTATTGATTAATTCATTTAATCTAGCTAATCTTTCTTTCTTTTCTTCCATACTGGTATCATCTTTCATTTTCGCTGCCGGTGTTGCTTCTCTTGGGCTATAAATGAAAGTATATGCCAAATCATATTTTACTTTATTGACAATATCCAGTGTCTTTTCAAAGTCTTCTTCTGTTTCTCCTGGAAAACCGACAATAATATCCGTGGTAATACTTACATTAGGAATACTCTTCCTTATTTTTTTAACTATTTCCAAGTATTCATCTATTGTATATTTTCTTCCCATTAGTTTTAAGATTCTATCAGATCCTGACTGGATAGGTAGATGAATATATGGCATAATATTGTCACATTTACTGATTACTTCGATCATTTTATCGGTAAAATCCCATGGATGACTTGTTACAAATCTAATTCTAGGTATACCCGTTTGGCTTACTTCACCAAGCAAGTCAGCAAAGTCATAATCGTTATCGAAGTCTTTTCCATAAGCATTGACATTTTGTCCAAGTAAAGTCACTTCTTGATAACCATTATTATATAGTTCTCTTACTTCATCTACGATATCTTCACTTTTTCTACTTCTTTGTTTACCTCTTGTGTAAGGAACAATACAATAAGTACAGAATTTATCACAACCATATTGAATGTTTACCCAAGCAGTATATTTATTATCTCTTTTAACAGGTAAATTCTCAATAACATTACCCTCAATTGAATACACTTCACAAAGATTACCATTGTCCATATATTCACGAATATATTCAGGTATCTTATGATAATTATGCGTACCGCAAATAATATCTATCCATTTATATTTACTAATCTTATTGACAAGTCCTTCTTCTTGAGCCATACATCCGCAAAATATAACAATAATATTATTTTTTTCTTCTTTTAAATGCTTAATTC
>CAZLQU010000054.1:0-6148 GCA_964561805.1 uncultured Muribaculaceae bacterium
TCAAATTTCTTAACAATATGAGCTACTAATCTTAAATTGTGTTCAATTAATTTATTTCTGGCTTCTTTATTACCATTTTTCATTTCTTTGATTAATTTATCTTCCACTTCTTTTGGAAGTTGATCAGGGAAGACATTATTTGAATAAGCCCCTGTAAAAAACATTAAGTTATTTACAATATAACTTAGAATATTAAGTAACATTTTATCACCTAATAAAGTATATGTCATAATTTAATAAATATCGTGTTATAATTAGGTTGGATGTGATATTTATGAATTATGTAATTAGAAAACAAAGAAAAGAGGACTGTAAAGATGTTGTCCATGTTATTACTACATCTTGGAACGAAACATATAAAGGTATTGTGCCAGATGAAATTTTAGACAAAATGTATCACAACGAAGATGAAAGATTGGAGAGGGCATATCAAAAGTTAGAAAATGAGTATATCCACCAATTTGTTTTAGAGGTTGACGGCGAAGTGGTTGGTTTTGTCAATGTTGGTGAATCAACAGATTCGGATTATCCAGGTATTGGTGAAGTATATGCAATATATATTATCAAGAAGTACCATGGATATGGATTTGGAAGAAAACTTGTTGAGACTGGTATCCAGGAACTTAAAAAAATGGGTTATAGCGAGATGATTATATGTTGCTTAGATGGTAACCCTACGAATGAATTCTATAAGCATATGGGTGGAGTTTTTGTTAAAACAAAAAAATATAAGAAATTAGATTTACCAGAGAATGTTTATTACTATAAAAATATTTAATAAAAAACTTGACAAGTAAATAGATGTCTGCTAGTATATTGAGCCAAGTGAGGAGATAACGCACTTACATGCTATCTCGGTATTTAGAGGGGTTAAATATGACACAGTAAAAAGTACGGAGTCACCGAACGTGATTTATCGTACTTTTCTTTATACATATTAAAAGGTGATAAAAATGGGAAAAAGAATAATCAGTGTTAGTACTTTATTAAGATTAAAAGTGTAAAACATCTTTTATTAGATTTTTTACGCTTTTTATTTATTATTAAGCTATAATAGTGATAAGGAGGTATACTATGCCAAAGATAAATCCAGAGATAATTAAACTGGACGAAGAAAATATTTTTTCTAAAGTTATTCAAAAAGTAAATGAATATAAGAAAAAACATCCAACTGATGATATTGTTTCACTAGGTGTTGGTGATGTTACGAGACCAATCGTAGAACCGGTAGCATTAGCAATGCATAGAGCTGTCGATGATCTATCTAAAGAAGAAACCTTTAAGGGTTATAATGGTGATGGTTATGATTTCTTAAAAGAAAAGATTATCGAAAATGAATACCATGATTATGGTTTTGCAAATGAAGAAATACATATTTCTAATGGAACAAAAACGGATTGTACAAGTATTTTAGAACTATTTCCAATGAGTGCTAAAATAGGTGTTACAAATGCAATGTATCCAGTATATAGAGATGGGGCACGTTGTTTAGGAAGAAAAGTTTATTTTCTTGATGCAAAGGAAGAAAATAATTTTATTCCAGATATACCTAAAGAAAAATATGATTTAATTTATATATGTTCACCAAGTAATCCTGTAGGAAATGCCTATACTTATCAGGAACTAAAGAAGTGGGTTGATTATGCGATTAATAATCAGGCAGTAATTTTATATGATAATGTGTACAGTGCATTTATTAGTTCAGAAGACGTTCCCAAATCTATTTATGAAATTGATGAAGCTAAACAGGTAGCTATTGAAATGAATAGTTATTCCAAAGTGGCTAGTTTCACGGGAGTAAGATGTTCTTATTACGTTATTCCTAAAGAAATATATCCAGATGTTAATAGGCTATGGAGGAAACGAATATCTAATCGTTTTAATGGAACTGATTATATAGCGCAAAGGGGAGCAGAGGCAGTATATTTGCCGGAATCACAGAAACTAATTAAAGAGAATATTGCTTATTATAAAGAAAATATTAAAATGCTTAAAGATTTCTTTACTAGTTATGGATTTAAGGTATATGGTGGAATAGATTCACCATATATATGGGTAAAGAATAAAGAAAATATGGGATCATGGGATTTATTCAACCTATATTTAAACAAATTAAACATTGTTATTATTCCCGGAATAATTTTTGGTAAACGTGGAGAAAAATATTTTAGGGTATCAGGGTTTGCCACAAGGGATAATATAAATAAAGCTATAGAAAGAATGAAAAAGTATTATGGAAAAGAAAAATAATGGTATATGGATTATACTTGCTTTAATTCTAGCAATTGTTTTGGGGTTATTAATTCCAAATATAATGAAAGAATTAGCATTTTTAGGAACTATTTATGTTAATTTACTTAAGTTTATGATAGTTCCAGTAATATTTACTTCAATTGCGGTAACAATTTATAAAACAAAAAATGTTAAGGGGAAAAAGCTATTAAAAACTATTTTAGTTTTTATGACGATGTTTGTAATAACATTCTTGATAACTTCATTAATCGTGTGGTTAATTAAACCTGGAGATGGGTTTGAGTTTACAAATATTATTTGGAATGGTGATGTTACAGAATTAAAATTAACTGATATTATTGTTAATTTAATACCTGCAAATATGATTACAATGTTTCAAAATAATGCCCTTTTTGGAACAATTTTCTTTGCGGTTATCTTTGGCATTGGCGCTACGAAAGTAAAAAAAGGAGATATAGTAATCGATTTTATCGAAGGACTTAGAGATGTCTTTTATAAGATTCTTGAATATATTATGTATTTAACACCAATTGGAGTATTCTCTTTAGTTGGATCAATGATTGCTAATTACAAATTAGATGTTATTAATATGGGCTTAAGATATATTGGTATGGCTTATTTATGTGGACTTGCAGCATTTATTTTAGTGATGCTTATACCTGGATGCATTGCTTCAAAAATGTCGCCAATAGCTTACATAAAAAAATTATCTAGAGTATTCTTAATGACATTTACAACATGTTCATCGGTGGCAACATTGCCAACAACAATTAAGACTTGTAAGGAAGAGTTTAAAGTTAGTCCAGAGACAACTGAAATAGTGGTTCCTTTGGGCTGTACTATTCATATGTGTGGTGGAGCAGTATCATTCGCGCTACTTAGTATCTTTTGTTCACAATACTTTGGACTTGATATAACAATATCTAAATATATTTTAATGATAGTAAGTGCAACATTGATTAATATGGCAGCACCAGGAATCCCTAATGGAGGAATTGTAATTGGGGCGTCATATTTAACGTTGCTTGGTATACCAATAACCTTTATTGGCTTTTATAGTGGTATCTATAAGATATTGGATATGGCTTATACGACTTTAAATGTTATTGGCGACGTTACGGCTAATATCATTATTGATAAAATTAAAGATAAAAAATGCTAATCTATGATATAATCAAGATAGGAGTGATGTCTTTTGAAAAGAAAGTTTTTGCTAGGGGTACTTTTAATAATACTATTTACTTTAACTGGTTGTGGTAGAGTAAAGGTTGTTAAGAATGAGGCAAGTAAAATCAAATTTGAAAAATTTGATAATGGGTTAGTTAGTTTAATGATACCTAAAGGATGGAAAGTAGAGGTTGCACCAACTGATTATATTCACTATTCATTTAAGGTGTATAATCCCAATGATAAGAATTATATGTTTTTATTTGGACTTAAACAAGAAGGATTTCTAAAAAGTGAAAAAGCAAGAAGTACATATGCTAAATTATATCCAGATGCGATGTTTTCTAAACTAGCAGCAATTGATCCTCAAACGACGGAAGCTTTTTATAAAGTATGGAATGATAATGCTAAATTAAGTAATACAACAGAACTTAAGATGGAATACTTTCCATATTTGAATGATTTTATAGTAATTGATAATTTAGGAACAACACCACTTGGTGGTGATGTAATTAGGGCAACATTTAAAAATGATGGTGGTGAACTACAACAGGGATTATTTACAGCATCAGTTATGTCACCAGGCTCTTATTACATCAATAGCGATATGTTCAATTTGTTTAGTGAAAAAGTAGATGTATTTCCATTAAATGTTTATAATATTATTTTAATGGCGGCTCCTGATGAAGAGTTTTTGAATTGGCAAAAGATTATGGATTATTCAATTAGTACAATGGAGTTTAGCGATACTTTTGTAAAAGGTTTTAATAATGAAGAATCTACTTTAGTATCAACTATTCAAGCTAATCAAAAAGTATATGACAGTATTTCAGATATGATTATGGATTCATGGGAGAAAAGAAATAATTCATACGATATTATCAGTCAAAAACAAAGTGATGCTACTTTAGGATATGAAAGAGTATATGATACAGAAACGGGAGAAGTATATAAGGCATATAATGGCTTTACAGATGATTATTCTGGAAATAGATATAAGGCAATAACGGATGATATGTATACTTCACCAGTAAGTGGATATATTGAAAAATAAAAAGCGTTAACGCTTTTTTATTTTGTTAACACTTTAATTTTTCCAGTTTCTTTTTGATAATATTCATCATTTAATAAAGTATGTATTATTGTAATAATATTTTGAAAGTTTTCTTCATCTAAGTTATCTAAATCAACTTCGGAAGTTCTTCCTATTTCCAAGCCAAGAGAGTGACAAATATTATGAATAAACCATTCTTTTTCCATTGATGATAACGTTCTATTCCAAGCGGATGGGAACTGTTTTTCATATTCAAGCAAGATTTTTAAGATTTCCTGCATTAGTTTTGGGTCTTTAATTTGAAATGAATTACAAATAGCCATATTAGGATTATTACCACTGCGACCATCAATTACATAAATATTATTTTTACTATCATCCATAATTAACTCAATAGACTCTTTATCATCAATATAGATATGATAGTTATTATATGTTGCAAATTCATTATTATCAGTTGCTAGATAATGATTATTATATGTTATTTTAGACTGGTTTTTCTTTAATTTGGGAGTAAAAAGAATAATAAAGTATGTAAGTAATAAGAAAATAGCTTTCTTTTTAGTATTATTATCATTCATATTAAACCTCCCTATAAAAATTATAACATATTTGTATATTATTAAAAAATAAGTTATAATTTATTTAGGTGATAATTATGGATATTAGCTTGTCATTAAATGAGAAAATTGGTCAAAGGTTTATGATGGGTATCAATAATGAAAACATTCATGAAATTATCAAATTAATAAAAGAGAATTATCTGGGTGGAGTCGTTTTATATAAAAAGAATTATCATAATTACATAGAGATGCTAGAAGTAATTAAAAAACTAAAGGAAGCTAATAAGAATAATAAAATACCATTATTTATTGCTATCGATCAAGAGGGCGGTAAAGTCAATAGATTACCGGATGAGATTCATAATTTAAAAAATATATATGATATATCAAAATGTGATAGTGATTTAGTTTTTGATTATGCAAACATCATTGGAAGGATATTAAGAAATAGTGGAATTAATATGAACTTAGCTCCAGTACTTGATATCGATAATGGAACTACAGCTAAATCTTTATATAAAAGATGCTTTTATGGTAATCAAGATGATGTTAGTAAGGGCGCTATTAAATATCTTGATGGCTTAAACAAGATGATTATTCCAGTTATTAAACATTATCCAGGACATGGTTTAACTACTAAAGATACGCATTTCATGGTGCCTTATATTACTAATTTAAGTGAATTAGATACGCATTTAAAGCCATTTAATGAATGTATGAATAATATAGATGCTTTAATGATTGGCCATTTAGTTATTAAAAGGGAATCTCATTTACTACCAGCAAGTATCAGTAATAGTTTTATAAGCAAATTGAGAGAAAAATATGATGGTTTAATCATTACGGATGAGATTAATATGCTAAAAAGAAATCCAATCTATCATTTTAATTATCAAAATAAAGCTTTAAAAGCCGGCAGTGATATTATTTTAGTAAAAATAAAAGATGCTAGGGACGGATATAAGATAATCGATAAATATAAAAAGATTTTAATGAATAATAAAGAATATTATGAAAAGTTAGATAATAGTGTTAAAAGAATAATAAGAGTTAAAGAAAAATATGAGATAAGTGATAGTACACGTTTCTTAGGAATAGATATTACTATTAT
>CAZLQU010000055.1:0-6042 GCA_964561805.1 uncultured Muribaculaceae bacterium
ATCTTCTCTGGTTGTATCTCTGTAGCGTTCCAGTTGTCCCAGAATTGTCACAAAGCGGTGATATCCATGACCGTACCCGTAATGATAATTCGGCGTTCCATCCTCATCGGTCATTTTGACGGCTTCTTCTCTGAGGACTCCGTTCCGGTAAGAATCCTCGATATCATCGCTCGCTACATAGAAGTTCGTGCAGATATCAGAAGGAATGACGCTGACCACACTGTTCCGGCTTTCAATCACGACGCTGCGACCTGTTGCATCAGATACCATAAAATGACAGCCCTGCCAGTCCTCCGGCACAATGATACCAGTTCCGGTTTTCCTGACGGCTTCATCCACGTTCGCACAGTCATCCAGCAGATAACGAAGCAGCATACTTGAGCCAGCCGGGAATCTCACGGGCTGATCTCCTTCCTTGATATCGACACGCTGAATGGATACGTATAATCCTTTCTCATTGATTCCGTCCATGCATTCATAGGGAAGGATGTCCAGCATGTCAACATTAAACCCTTCCTGATCCGGGCCGCCCCGCTTCAGCAGGGGATTGTTTTCATCACACCAGACTGCGTCCGCTACGGCGATTGATTCATACTTGCCTTCCGGCTTGCAATGAAGGACGATATTCAGCCCTGTCAGGGTACGGTCTTCCGCTGACACACGATGTGGATAATCATAGTTTCGACAGGTTATGCATTCCCCTTCGACGTTATGGGTAAAGAAGACCGAGCATCCAGCGTCGATATATCCGATTTTCCTCATGGCGTCCATGATTTCCGGAGCGTAATAATCCTTTGTATAGTCCATGTAGTACAGGGTACCATCCTCGTCCAGCCGAAAAACGGCATCATGCCCCTCATCCTCAGATAAACAGCTGGCCAGAGGGATGAGCATCAGTACAATCATCAGCGCGGCCAGGAAAGACTCTCTTTTCATCCGTTTCTCCTCTCATCAAATCTCAATGGGTCCGTCTTCCACCACAATCACGTTAACCTTTCCACTGTGTGCAGTGCAAGTCACCGATTGATGTCTTTTTATACTAATAATAATCTGGTACCATTTTTAATATTCGAGTCTTTGATAATTTGATTCATATCATAGATTTCACCACTTGTTTTATTATATAAATTTGGTGTTTTATCTTTATAGTAATTTTCAGACAATTCTGGAAGATTGTTTTTTAAGATAGTAATCAAATCATGGATTCTTCTGTCAATCGGGACTAACAATTCATATTTCTTATCTAGAATAGGAATTTCTAATGTAACATAAACTCTAAAATTCAAATATATCACCTCATTAATCCTTTATATAAAAATCTAAGACTTTGATCAATGTTGCGGTACCACGGTTAACGTTATAACCAAATTCATTTGGTAATGGACTTCTAGTTTCTTTGTTGTATGTTGATGATTTAATTGTAAATTGATCTGTAATACCAGAACCAATCCAAATACCATTAATAGGTTCAACATTTTTACGATAAAATTCTTCATATTCGAATCCTTTGATTTTTGATATTGCTCCGCTAAGAACAATGCGAATATTCGGTTTAGTACTTGTACTTAACAATACGTTCATTAATTTCTTTTGTTCTTCGTCGGATAATCCGTTTTTAATTGTATCTAATCCAGATATGATAAAGATGCTCGTTTTTTCACTTGGTGTTGCATATACGACTTCCATCTTAGTTAACATGTCACTATAATTGTTGTTATAATAGTTAGTTATTAATGTATGGTCACTTATTCCTTCATTTGCATCAAATACGTAAGTATCGACGTTTGGCATTTTTTGGAAAACAATTGCAAGTGATGCTAAGAAATTATCTAACAACGAACTATCTTGGCTAGATACCAATGATATTTTATTTTTATCAAAATCAAATGAAGATATTGCAAGAGTATTCTTTTCAATACCTATTGGAACACTCTTAAGACTATTTATTGCTCCAGCGATATTGTTAATTCTGACGTGTTCTGGTAAGACAGCAATTTCAGATGCTCTTGTCTTAATAACACTATTTAATTTAAAGATAACATTCTTAATAAAGGTATTAACCTCATCCCATTTGCATGGATAAGCGGTTTGAAATTCATATATCTCACCTTGTAATTTTACTAATCCTCTACCAGTAATATCACTAGGAACCATACCATGAGTTGAACCTAAAATGCTTGTATAATCACTTGGATCATTAAATTGCAAACATAATTGATTACTGAAGTTTTGTGAAGTTTTACCACGAACGGCATTGACACCAGTAGCAGTTATTATGAAGACAATACCATATCTCTCGCCTTCACGTGAAAAGCCTGATACAATATCAATATAATCTTCGCAATTCTCACTAAATACTTCGTAATTATTAATGGCAACGACAATTCTTGGAAGATCAGTATGACCACTCTTAATGTATAAATTATAGTCACCATTATAATCAATTAATAGTTTCTTTCTTTTTTCTAATTCATTATTCAATGAATTAAATAAGTTAACTAGTTTTTCAGTTTCACTGATATAGATGACATCACCAACTTGTGGAGCACTCTTGAACATACCAAAAGTTTCTGTACCAAAGTCTATAATGTAGATGTTTAATTCCTCGGATGTATGTGCTATGATCAAACTATAAATCATTGATGATAGCATGATTTCTTTGCCATCAATACCATAGATAATGGTATTACCGGTATCATTGAAATCGATAGTTAATAAATCTTGTCTTTGATTTGAAGGATCATCATATTCGCCAACAATTGGTTTAATTTGCCATTTTTCTGGCTTAAAGTGATACTTATTCATCAAATCATTAACAAATATTTCCGCTGGTATTTTATCAAGCCATAATTTTTTAGCTTCCATATTTTTGGCTTTAGCAGCTTGACAAATATAATTTAAGACATTTGGTAATTCTTCACCCATTGAAGCTACTTCAACTTTTTTGGTTGTCTCAATACTATTGATGGTATCACCAATATTATTGATAAATGAGATACTACGGTCAACAGTCTTTGTTATTTTATCACGCGGAATGTACTTGGCACCTGAATATGCAGATTGACCCATAGCAAAGTAATCATTATAACCAACTTGTAAGTAGAATCTTCCTACTTGTTTTAGAGCCGCAGCATCAGGGCATTTAATAACATCCATACTGTCTGCTTTCTCTTGAACTTTTAAGCATACTTTAAACTTAGAGTTAGACCATATCTGATCATCGACGATACCACTTGGTTTCTGGGTTGCTAAGATTAAGTGAACACCAAGGCTACGACCAATACGAGCGGTTGAAATTAATTCTGACATAAAGTTTGGTTGTTGGCTTTTTAATTCCGCAAACTCATCTGAAATGATAAATAGATGAGAAATTGGTTCCTTGATTTTACCATCACGATATAATTTTTGATATTTATAAATATCAATAGTACTTTCATTTAATTCTAATTTAGCATTGTTAAATAATGCTTGTCTTCTTTTTAATTCACTTTGAATTGATGATAAACTTCTATTTATTTCGGCTTTATCTAAGTTTGTTATTGTGCCTGCTAAATGTGGTAATTTTTGACCCGTCATTTTATTTTCAAATGCTCCGGTTAAACCTCCACCTTTATAATCGATTAAAACAAAGGATACTTCTTCAGGGCTAAAGTTTAAACACATTGATAAGATAAAAGTAATAATAAATTCTGATTTACCACTACCTGTCATACCAGCGATAAGTCCATGTGGTCCATGGAATTTTTCATGTAAGTCTAGATTAAAGATTTCACCATCAGTATGCATACCAATTGGAACACTTAAACTATTTACGGGATTGTTTCTTGACCATCTATCCAATATATTTAACTGCTCTACTTTACCGACTTTATACATTTCCAAGAAACTAACTGTTGATTTTTGGCTTAGTGCCATTTCAGTTTTAATTGGAATATTGGAAAGTTTTTCACATAATAATGGTAGATCGATATTATCAGTATTATCCATTGTAAATATTTGTTGATTCTCTTTGTTTAAATCGTTAGTAATTATTGCAGATTTTTCACCAGCAGCGGTTAGGAAATCCCTACATTCATTCGGCAAATTACTAATTCCATTATTAAGAATTATTAAACCAAAACCTAGGTTGTTTTGTTCTTTTAAAACTTTATTAATAATTTCAACATTTTTATTCTTTTTAATGTTATCAACAATAATTAAATAATATGGTGATGTATGTTGATAATCTAAATTTTGTTCAACGCGATTGCCATCATCTTCGTTATACTTTCTTGCCATATATTCTTGTTCTAGATAGAATGATACTTTTGACATATCATCAAAGTTATTGGCATAAAAGCGAATATCTCTAGCATTAGACCATAAATGTGGTAAGATTTTTATTTCTTCCCATAAGCCAGTTTTGTTTTCATCAATCATTAATACTAATTTTAAATCATTATAAGAATGGTATGTAACAAGTTGAAGAATAATACTTTTAAGCATTGATTCTTGGTAATATTTTTCACCTATAATAACTAATTTGTTTCTAGCAACTAAATTAGCTGTTACTGGAGCATTGACGATTTCTTTTGAATTCTCACCAATACTTTTTAATGCTTCCTTCATCTCATCTGTCGTTAAACTAAAATCCTCACTGGTATACTTTACGTTAAGTTTTAATGGGATATTACCGATACCTAATCTAACATTTAGAAAATCTTCATCTTGATTTTTTCTTTCCCACAAATTTCTTCGCTTGTTTAAGATAATATTTTCTAAATTTTTAGGTTCTGGATAATTTTCAGTTAATATTTGAAATTGATTAATTCTAATTTGCTCTATTTTATTTTTCTTGTCTTCAAGATAAACCGTGTATTTTTCTTTATTTTCTTTATCTTTCTCTTTTGTTTTCTTTTTAGTGTATTTGCGCATTAATGTTGGCCACAAAACAGTTGATACCAACATTACAATTGATAGCACCATAGTTGGAAGGATTGTTAGTAATGTACCATTCCCTTTTGAAAAATTAATGATTGATACGCTAGCATTCATAACTGATGATAAGGCCATAGTAATCATTGGACCAATAGTATAGATAAGTGGGGTTTCATCTGTTTCATGGGTTCCTGGAGGATTATCTATGCTTATATCCTCATCAGCAATCGTTGTTACAAATCTTGGAGAACGAGAAAAATAATCATTTTCATTATATAGTTCCGCACTATCATCATCGGTTGTTTTTATCAATTCACCATTATAATGTGGTAATTCTTTTTGAACAATGTTTGGCGAATTTATGACAACATTGTGATTAAACCCGTTGATGATAAGACAATCATTTAAAACAATCATTTTATATCCTAAAATAAAGATAATATCGCCATTTTCTAAAATTTTATATGCTTCACGATAATCATTTACATAAATACCAATGTTATTATCAATTGCTTTTATTATAAATTTGTTGTTTTCTTTGGTAATGGCTGCATGCTCAGCAGCAATATTAGGGACGTTAATAATAATATTGGCTGTACTTGCTGATCCAATTTTATATTCGCCATTAGTAGTAAACTGATATGATGTATAAGATGGATCATTTTCATTACATACATATATTAGAGCATTTGTAGTGGTGTTATCATCATTTGTAATTTTTAATAAGTAGAACTTGTTTAGAGTCATTGGGGCAATATCTATTTCTTCATTGTTATCAACAATTTTACATTTTTTATTAGCAAGCAAAACCCAAGCATTATCTTGATTTTCGGCGTTAATTAAATCCCTCTCATTGCCAAACTCATCATTATCTTTAATCCAATAATTAGCTACGAGTTCATTAGGAAAGGGATATTTATATAATTTTTCTTGTTTAATCAAAATTATTTGCATACTAATTACCTCTATTCTTTTTGTCCTACTCTTCCACTATTATAAGTATACTAAAAATATTTAATTTGGTCAATTATAATATGCATTTTTTATATTAAAATATTATTATTTTTAGGCATAAAAAAAATACCAGCAACTACCTATTTTTGCTATAAGCTATCGTCGGCGTTT
>CAZLQU010000056.1:0-5913 GCA_964561805.1 uncultured Muribaculaceae bacterium
ATTTTATACTATTTATCAAATAATATATTTATATAATTAATACCAAAATTTATGTTGTTTGGCAAAAAAAAAACTCTTAATTATATTAAGAATTTTTATTCACTAGTTTCTTCATATTTAGCAATTAAAATAATATCTTCAGTTATTTCCATATCTTTGTTAAATTCTTCACCATTATATTCCCAATAAAGAAAGGTATAGCCTTCTTTAGTTGGAGTTGGAATAGTTTCTAATTTATTACCAGAAATAATCATTTGAGAATTAATTTCATTGCCACCAACTGTATCAAATGTTACTTTATAATAAACATTAGCTTCGTAATTTGCTTTTATGGTCGTGTCACTATCTAATGGTTTATCAAAATTATAAGTTTCATTATTGATTGTCCAATTTGTAAATGTATAACCAAATTTTGATGGATTTTTAGGTTTATCAGGGATAGTTCCTTTTTCTATTTCAACTTCAATGGTACCGGTTCCACCATCCAAGTCATATTTAATGGTTAATCTACTTTTTTCAAACTTAGCTGTAAGGACAAAATCTTTGGTAACTGGGGAGTTAAAATCATATAAAGTATCACCATCATACCAGCCAATAAACTTATGTTTTTCTTTTTTAGGAATGGCTTTGGGTTTAGTTACTTTCTCCCCTTCTTTAACACTGATTGTTCTAATTTCATTGCCAAAATTAAAGCTAATGGTATAAGTTTTTATGGGATTGGGAGTTTCTACCCAGGAAGCCTCTAAAGTCATATCTTCATTGATAGGATTATCCATATTGTAATCAAAGCCATCTTTTAACCAACCTAAGAAAATATATCCATCTTTAGTTGGTTTTTCAATATTACTTAGATTCTCACCTTTTTTAACATTGGCAGTCAATATTGTTTCATTATTGTCAACAAAGGTTACGGTATAAGTGTTTGCTTTGCATGAAGTAAGTAATAATAATGTAATAATTATTAAACTTAATTTTTTCATAATTACTCCTTTAAAATATTGATTTTAGATACGATTAATTGATAATTATCAAAGCGTTTTTCTACTTTACCGTAAACGGCTATAATATCATGACTTTTTAGATTATGATATTCATGATATTCATTTGGAAACAACGTTAAATCAATTTGTTTATATTCATCACTGGCTTTGACAAAAGCCATAACATCATTCTTTTTAGTCATTATTTCTTTAATACTTAATACTTCCAAAATAATATTTATATATTTTTCATTATACTCTTCAAGATGAAGGGTGTCTACATTCTTATCATCTTTATATTTACTAACTGGATGAGCTTGTAAATAAAAGCCAAAAGTATTAAATTCCTCTTGAATTAATTCCTCTTTTGAGTACTCACTTACTTCATCAATAATTGGCTCTGCTATTTCAATTAGGCTATTATCACTAGCAAGTTCTGCATAATTTAAGATGTTTTCTAAGTTAATAATTAGGGTGTGTTTATTATAGCCAAATTTACTAAATGCTCCGGATAAAATTAATGGTTCTAGAATCTTTTTACTTACACCACTATGATATGTCCTTTTAACAAAGTCAGTAAAACTTTTAAATTTACCATTTTCTCTTTCTTTTAAGATATCATTAATGGTACTGATGCCAACACTTTTAATAATACCCAAAGGGCAAATAATTTTTTTATCTTTAATGATATAATTATTTTCTGATAAGTTAATATCAGGTGGTAATACGTCAATATTATTACTTCTCAATTTTGAGATATAAATACTAGTTTTACTTTCATTATTTATAACATTAGAAAGAAGAGATAACATAAAATATTCATAGAAATGGGTCTTTAAGAAAGCCATTCTATAGGCAATCATGGCATAGGCAACGGCATGCGATTTATTAAAACCATAATTAGCAAATTTTAAGATTAAATTATAGACTTTTTCAGCTGTTTCTTTTGAATATTTATTTTCAATACTACCGGCAATGAATTTCTCTTTTTCTTTTAGAAGAACACTTTCTTTTTTCTTGGACATTGCCCTTCTTAGAATGTCAGCTTCACCTAAAGTGTACCCAGCCATTTTAACGGCTATTTGCATAACTTGTTCTTGATAAATTATAATGCCATATGTTTCTTTTAAAATGTTTTCAAGTGATGGATCAAGATACTCTATTTTACGTGGATTTTTTCTTCTTTCTAAGTATGTGGGAATACTATCCATAGGACCAGGTCGATATAGTGAAGTAGCAGCGACAATATCTTTAAAATCATTCGCTTTTAACTCTTTTAAAAACTTAATCATCCCAGGGGCTTCAAATTGGAAGATTCCTTCGGTATCACCTTTGGCAAATGTTTCTAAGGTCTTTTTATCGTTTAAAGGAATATTTTCAAAAGTAATATTTAAGTTAGTATCTTTTCTAATATTATTAATTACTTCATCAATTAAAGTAAGATTAGAAATGCCTAAAAAGTCCATTTTTAAAAGTCCTAGTGGCTCTAAGTAATCCTTAGAATAAGCTGATAAGTACATGCCTAGTTGGTTTTTATACAGTGGTATTGTTTCATCAATATCATATTTACTCATAACGACTCCAGCAGCATGAATTGAAATATGACGTGGTAACCCTTCTAGATGAAGAGCAATATCATATAATTTTTTTAGTTCTTCAGAATTATTAACTAATTTTTTTAAATTCTTATTTTCTTCATATGAAGTGACTAAATCTTTAGGGCAAGATTTTGCTAAAGTATCAATTATGGTTGGTTTTAAGTCTAAAACTCTACCGACATCACGAATTACTTGTTTAGCACCTAGGGTATTAAAAGTGATAATGCCCACGACTTTCTTTTCACCATATTTTTGAATGACATAATCAATTACAGCTTGTCTTTTAAGGGCATCAAAGTCAATATCGATATCAGGCATTGTTACCCTTTCCTCATTTAAAAATCTTTCAAATAATAGATTATATTTAAGGGGATCAATATCAGTTATACCTAGGGTGTAACTAACAAGTGATCCAGCGGCAGAACCTCTACCTGGTCCCACTAAAATATGATGTTTTTTGGCATATAAAACATAATCATAAACGATTAAGAAATAATCATTAAAGCCCATTTTATCGATTACTTTTAGTTCTTTATCTAATCTTTCTAAAGATTCAGTAGGTACATTACCATCAAGTCTTTTATTTAGGCCTTTAAGTGATAAATCATGTAAAAATTTCTTACTATTAATATCTTTATCATAGATTGGTAATAAACCATCTGTATAATTTAATTCAACATTACAATTTTCAATGATATAATTAATATTTTCTAAATCTTCTTTATCAGATATTTTCTTTATTTCATCTAGAGTTTTTAAGTTATGTCCTTTATTTTTATTTAATTCATATTCACCAATGGTTTTACCTAGTTTAATCATTTTAGCAAAGTCTAGGTAGATATGATCTTCTTCTTCTAGATAACTAACATCATTAATATATACTTTTTTATCAGTTATTTTTGCTTTTTCTTCTTTGTTTTCATAACCAATAAATCTTTCAGTATATAATTTAAATATTTTTTCATTATAAAAAGAAAAAGGCATAACTAAAATAAGATTATCACGATGTTTTTTTAAGTCATCTATAGTTAAACTTCTTTCGGATATAATCGTCGATAATTTTATTAAATGTTTATAGCCTTCATTATTTTTAGCATATAAAAGAATTTTAGCATCATCAATAGTTAGAGAGATGCCAATAATTGGCTTAATGTTATTTTTCTTACATTCTAGATAGAATTCCATAACGCCAAACATATTGTTTTCATCGGTTATGGCAAGGGATGTATATCCATAACTGACTGCTTTATTTACTAATTTTTTAATGTCATTTAAACTATTTAGAATTGAGTAACTAGTTTTTACTTCTAAAGCAGTATAAGCCATAGATATCCCTTCTTTCAGTAATTAGAATCTCCAGATAAAATACATTATCAAAGCAGCAGCTAAGGCAATTACAGTAGCTAAGATAGCAACGCTTGAAAAGCCACTACTTTTAACACCAATGTCAGATCCTAAAATAGAACCTTTAAACTTTTTCGCTAGGCGACTTTCCTTTTTTTCTTTGTGATTAGAAAGCGTGTAATTTCCTGATAATTTTATTTCATAATTATCATCAGAACTAGCAACAAGTGTCTCTTCAGTTCCTTCTTCATTACGATATTTCTTACTAAGATTATTCATAATTTCCTCACTTTCTTAAATTAACACTAATCATAGTGATATCATCGGTTAATTGTTTTATTCTTTCAATAATTCTTTTAGCTTTAACTAAATCAACTTCTTTACTAGTAACACTTAGGTGTTCAGATAATTCATCAATTGTTAAGTTAGAAGTAAAGAATGTTGGTAATCCTTCTTCCATGCGATATTGTAAGATTGTACCTAATACTTCATCTCTACTCCACTCTGTTACGGTTTCAGCTCCAATATCATCTAAAAGTAGTAATTCTGCTTTTTTAATGGTATTAAATAGTTCCGTATATTCATCATTATCCCCAAAAGAGGCTTTTAAACTTCTTAATAGTTCGGGGTAATAGACAATGGCTACTTTCTTTCCTTTTTTAGCTAATTCATTTAACATAGCGGATAATAGATAAGTTTTACCACAACCAAAGTTACCGTTTAGATATAACCCTTTAGTACTTTTTCCTTTTTCATAGTTATCAATAAAGGCTTTAATCCATTTAATAACAGGAAAACGATTTTTATCTAAAGTGTTAATATCTTTCATTTTAGCATTCTTGATTTCTTTTGGCATATCAAAGTAATAGATATTATTTAAGTATTTATTTTGTTCATCAAGTGCTAATTTATACTTACAAGGAACATATGCAAATTCAAGTTCCTCACCAATAACATCAGGAGTAAAAACATAGCCAGATACTTCATTTTTACATTCTAAAATATTTTTACACTTTTCACAATTTTTATGTTCACAGGCAGACAGTTCTAATTTGGTCGTATATTTCATCAAAGTTTCTGTTTTTAGTTTTGTTTTATTAGCTAGTTTACGAAACATAACATCTTCATCATAATCTTTACGATAATCATTTTCTAATTTAGATAATGATTTTTTATAACTACTCATTACAGTTTTAATACTATCCATATTATCTAAACTCCTTTAGAAACTCTTCCATTTCTTTTTGTTCATCTATACTAGCTTCATTGATATCAATATTTTTATTTAACCATACTGGAGTTTTATTAGTATTAATACTAGTTTTACCAGTCAGTTTGTTTTTAAAACTGTTTTTATAAGTTTTTCTTGCAAAATCCATGGCTTCTTCCACAGTTTCTATTTTCTTTCTAGACCATTGTCCAGCAATTGTCTCAATAAAATTACGATTTAATTTATTATCATTAGTCTTTAAGACATAATCAATTAAAACATTGATAACTCCTGGTTTAAGTCCATAATCAATAAGTAAATCCTCAAGTAGTTGCATATCTCTTTTGGTTGGTTCACTGCCATTATGTTTACTCTTTAAAAAGTCATATGGACTAATTGTTTCAAAAGTATATATCATCTTAGCCATATTGGAATTATCGCCAATTGGTTTTCTTAAGTATTCTGGTTGAGTCCTATCGACAATTGTTGGTAAGATACCCGAATGATCAAATTGATAATGATTACGACATATTTTTCTTAATTCATCGCGATTGACAACTCCCTTTTCGTTGATACATGATTTAACGATGTTTTGCATTTTAGGGGCATCAATATCATATAAATATGCCAAATAAATAATTAATTCTTGTAAATCTTTAGTAAAGATTCCTTTATCAATATTTTTAGGCATAGTCTCAGTTAAGAAATTCATATCAAATGATGAATCAATATTTAATTTAAGTTTATTATATTTTCTTATATTGTCTTTATACATATCAAA
>CAZLQU010000057.1:0-5548 GCA_964561805.1 uncultured Muribaculaceae bacterium
ATATCTCTTACACGAGCAGCACCAATACCTACGAATAGTTCAACAAAATCTGAACCACTAATGTAATAAAATGGCACTTTTGCTTCACCAGCAACAGCTCGTGCTAATAGTGTTTTACCGGTTCCTGGAGGACCTACTAGTAAGATACCTTTTGGAATTCTAGCTCCCATACTTTGGAATTTTTTAGGATTTTTTAAGAAATCAATCAATTCTTGAACTTCTTGCTTTTCCTCAGTTAATCCGGCTACATCTTTAAATGTAGCAGGTTTTTCACCATCGACTAAAACGGCTTTGCTTCTTCCAAAATCCATTGATTTACCATTAGAACCAAGTTGTCTAGTAAATAACCATAACATTGCACCACCTAATAAGATGATTGGTACATATTCCATTGCTATTAGTAAGATAGATGATGTCTCAGGGTCTTTTTCTACTTCTAATTTGAAGTTTTGACTTTCTTCGGCAGTAACAATCTTTTTCATAAATTCTTCAGATACTGGTAAATACAATACAAAACTTTCATTTTCTCCATATTTCTTTAGTTTACCAGTAACTTGATAATTTTCTGATCTAACTTTAGTAACTATTTTTAATTCAGTAATATTTCCTTCATTTAATTCTTTCATAAATTCACTAGCTTTTAATTCGTGAATTTCTTTTGTATTCATATTAACAAAAATCATACATCCAATTATAAAGAATAATAGGAAGATATATGGTAACATGCTATTTGGTTTCTTTTTCATTATTTTCCTCGCTTTCACTATAACTAGTAAGTATTATATCATAAAATCCATCACTTTTGATATTATATTTTGATTTTTTTAAATTGGGAATCCATAAAATGTTATCATCAGCATCAACTAATAGTGGATAGTTATCACGTTTATTAGTTGGGATCTTACATTCAATAAAAATATCTTTAATTTTTTTATGACCATCAGTTCCTAATAGTGAAATATAATCACCATCTTTACGATTGCGTAAAAATAAAGGCAATTTAATATTTTTACTGTTTAGTCGGCATACATTATTACCATCACTATCACATTTATTTACTTTTTTAATGATAAAACTAGCTATTTTGTTTGTTTTCTTTAATTCAATTTTGTAATTGTGATTTTCTTTTTCTTTGGTTTCAATAATAATATATTTATATTCCTTTCTTGCTTGATAATTATTAGGTAGATCGACACAGACATTTGGTTTTTTATTATGCATTAAATTGATAATATCATCAATATGTTTATCTTTAATAATATCAGCTTGATTATTATAAATATTACTTAAAATATAGAAAACAATATTTCTTTGTAAAAATGGGTGTTCATCAATAAGTGTATCAATACTAATAGTATTATCCTTATATATATTATTAATTTTTTCTTTAGTAATATCTTCTATAAAATTGTAGTATGATTGTAGAGTATCAGAATATTTTAGAAACTTTAAATGAAGATTTTGATCTTCTTGTTTTAGCAACGGAAGTATATTTTTACGTAATCTATTTCGCATATAAGATGTGTCTTCATTAGTACTATCTATATAATAGGTAATGTCATTATCTTTATTATATTTTAAAAGATCTTTTTTTGTTAAACATAGTAATGGCCTTACAATAGTGTAATTATTCATGTTGGAATATGTTTTAATACCGGCATATCCTTCAAGATTTGAGCCTCTTATTATTTTCATAAGAATGGTTTCAATTAGATCATCACCATGATGTGCTAGGACTAATGTATGGGAATGATATTTTTTTAGCGTTTGTTCATAAAATTGATATCTTTTTTTACGGGCTTCATTTTCAAAATTGTTTTCGGTATAATTATTAATTGTTATTGATTCAAAATAAATACTATGTTTATTGCAATAGTCTTTTAAGTATTTTTCTTCCTTGACACTATTACTTCTTACATTGTGATTAATGTGGGCACAAACTAATGATTTTTGGCAATATGTTTGCAACATATGAAGTAATGCCATGGAATCTGGGCCAGCAGAAACACCAACAATTATATATTCATCTTCTAATTGATTAAGTTTTTTAATAACATTTATATACATAATTACACCTCCGATTCGAATGTATTATAGCATTACATAAAGAAAAATGCTAGATTTTCTAGCATTTTTAATGTTTTTTAATTTTAAATTCATCAATCATATTGATTGGTATTTCTGGAACAATCGGTGTTGCTTTTGGTTTTTCTTCAGTTTCTTTGTTGGCATAACTAATAATTTTTTCGCGGCTTATCTTAACTATACTATCACTTATAGTAAATCCATCATCTAAAAGCATTTGTTTAAGAGTTTCTCTTTCTTGCTTAGTCATTTTAAATAGAACTTCAGTTAGTTTATTATCGTTATAGTAGATAAGATTATAATAATCATTAGCTCTTTCTTTAATCCATAATGATATATCATAATTGATTGGATTTTTTTTAAATTGTTCTAATATATTGATCCAAACCATACGATATAGTTTACTAATATTACTTTCTTTGTCACTGTTAACAGTTTCTTTTATTAAATCTAAAATATAATTATTCATATTTCCTCTATTTCATGAATTCAACAAGATTAGGCATTGATGCATAATCATTATAGTTATCAGTACTTTTTTCTTTAATGATATCTGTTAATTCGTTCTTTTCATTACTAACGGGATTCTTTACTTCAAATGGTAATCCGTTAGTATATAATAATTGTTTAATAGCCATATTTACATAGGTACTCATATTAAGCCCTAGGCTTTTTAAGATATCGTTGGCCATTTCTTTATCTTGGGAATCTACTTGTACGCTAATGGCACTAGTAATACTTTCCATATTATCTCCTCTTTCTTGGCTGTATATAATAGCATTTTCTCTTGCTTTTGTCAAATTTGATAATATTTTACACGTAAATAATATGCTAATTTATGTCTATTATAATATTTTAGATAGAAAATATATTATTTGTTTTAAAAAAAGAGATTTAGTCTTTTCAAGAATGGAAAAGTTTGATAAAATATATATTGAATATGAAAAGATTTAAAGAGGTTGACGTTAAAAAGTTTACTAGATGAGGTGAAGTGCATGGGAAAGGTAATTGCAATTGTAAATCAAAAGGGTGGCGTTGGTAAGACGACAACGAGTATTAATTTATCTGCAGCTTTAGGTGTTTACGGGAAAAAAGTGTTGATGATAGATTTAGATCCACAGGGGAATGCAACAACTGGTGTAGGTGTTGATAAAAGAGAGATTGCTAGTAGTATATATGAAGTATTAGTAATGAAAACACCAATCGAAAAAGCGATAGTTAAAACAAAAAGTGTGAATTTAAGTGTTATTCCTGCTTATTTAAATTTGGCAGGCGTAGAGATGGAATTGTTAGAACTTGAACGTAAGTATCGTGAAAACAATATCAAATTTAATCGTGTTATGCGCTTGAAAGAAGAATTAGATAAAGTAAAAGACAATTATGATTATATTTTAATAGATTGTCCACCATCACTTGGAATACTTACAACAAATGCTTTGGCAGCAGCGGATTCAGTGCTAATCCCAGTACAATGTGAATACTATGCACTCGAAGGAATAATGCAACTGATTAATACAATAATGTTAGCACAAAGAAAAGTAAATCCTAATTTAGATATTGAGGGTGTGCTTTTAACAATGCTAAGTGTCAATACAAATTTAGGCTTAGAAGTAATTGACAGTATTAAGGAATTCTTTAAAGAAAGAGTATATGATACGATTGTACCAAGACTAATTAAGTTGGCAGAAGCTCCAAGCCATGGAGAAACAATTCTTGATTATGATCCACGTGGTAAAGGAACAAAAGCATATCTTAATTTAGCAAAGGAGGTAATAGAGAGAAATGGACCAAAAGAAGAAAGCATTGGGTAGGGGGTTAGAACAATTATTTGATAGTGAAGTATTGGATTTTAATTCATTTGAGTCAAATATTTTGGAATCAACTGATGAAGAAGACATTAAAGAAATATCATTATCAGATATTAGAAGTAACCCATATCAACCTAGAAAAAATTTTAATGATGAATCATTAAATGAATTGGCTGAATCAATTAAAAATTATGGGGTGTTTCAACCTATTATTGTTAAGAAGAGTATAAAAGGTTATGATTTAATTGCTGGTGAAAGAAGAGTAAGAGCAGCTAAATTAGCAGGATTACAAAAAATACCGGCGATTGTTAAGGATTTTTCAGATGAACTTATGCGTGAGATTGCATTGCTTGAAAACTTACAAAGAGAAGATTTAACGGCTATAGAACTTGCGTGGGCATATAAAGGAATAATTGATAGTTTGCATATTACACAAGATGAACTTGCTAATAAATTAGGTAAAAGTAGAAGTAGTATTACTAATATGTTAGGACTATTAAATTTACCAACATCAGTTCAAAATATGATATTAGATGGTAAATTATCAATGGGTCATGCACGTGAGCTTAGTAAGTTAGATGATAGTGAAAAGATAAAAGAATATGCAAAAAGAATTGTTAATGAGAATTTGTCAGTTAGGGATATTGAGGGATTAAGCAAAAAAGATGAACTTAAAAGAAAAAATCCTATTTCAAGAGTACAAAATCAACCAAATGAATATAAATATTTAGAAAAGGAATTAACTGAAAAATTAGGAACAAGGGTAAAAATTACTAATAAGAAAATAGAAATAAGTTTTACTAATAACGCAGATTTAGATAGACTTTTAGATATTATGAATATTGAAATTAATTAGAGCGTAAGCTCTTTTTAAATACTTAAATAGGGTATGAAAAGGCTTTTTTAGGGTTGATATAATAAAAATGTAATATTATATGGTAAAATATTTTTCGGTAATTTGCCCTGTTAAAATATAGATAGACGTATTTATTGTCGAAATTTGTGGTTTAGATTTCGTTGCAGAGCAAGTTATCAAGAATTATAATTAAGTTGTAAGTGATTACTAGATTGTGAGGTGCAAGGATGTTCGGTAACGTAAAGTGGTTTAACAACGAAAAGGGTTATGGCTTTATTGAGTATGCAGAGAATGAGGATATTTTTGTTCATTATTCGGCAATTAAGCAGGATGGTTACAAAACTTTATCTGAAGGACAAAGAGTGGAATTTGATTTGATTGAAACTCCAAAAGGTCTTCAGGCAATTAATGTTAGACCATCAACCAGTGAAAAGGTTATGTAGTACAAAAAAGGATTGATTTTTTCAATTCCTTTTATTTTTTATAAAATTTGTTGACAAATATATAAGAATATGCTATATTTTATACAGCACGAAGGTGTTTTTATTTTGAATCAATTTGGAGGTTTATATGAAAAAAGTTGAAAAGAAAGAAATAAAGAAACAAGAAAAAACTGTTGAGACTAAGAAAGCAAATAGTAAAAAGAAAGAAAAGGAAAATCTTACAAAAAAACCAGCCAAGAAAGAAAAAGTTGGTGTATTTAAGGCAATTGGTAGATATTTTAAAGGTGTAGGAAAAGAAATAAAGAGAATTAAATGGACTAGTGGTAAAGAATTAGTTAAATATTCAATTGCTGCAG
>CAZLQU010000058.1:0-5308 GCA_964561805.1 uncultured Muribaculaceae bacterium
AAAGTATTTTGAAGATTATTATTTCGATAATTTATCACTATCAGAAATTGGTGAAAATAATAATGTAAGTAGAAATGCCATACATAAGCGAATTAAAGGTGTCGTTAGTAAGCTATACGAGTATGAGGATAAACTAAGGTTGTATGAAAAAGATGAAAAACTGAAAAAAATAATTGCGAAAGTAAATGATAAAGAAATTAAATGCGAATTGGAGCGATTACTATGAGGGAAAGATTACCGATTGAATTAGAAAATTTAGAATTGCCACAGGATAACTATATGGATCCTAAACCAAAGTCTTCATATGGGTTTGCTAATATTTTATATTTACTTGGGATGATTATTACTGTGGGGTCTGTTTTGGTAGTAATGTTATTAGGAAATAGGTGAGGATATGGATAGTTTTTTAGAGAAATATGGGGAAGATTTAACGGCCAATAAGTATGTTACTAATCCGGCAATTGCACGTGATAAGGAATTAAAAGAATTAGTAATGGTTTTACTTACTCCCGAAAAATCAGCGTGTTTAGTTGGTAAACCAGGTATTGGTAAAACAGCCATTGTCGAAGGACTTGCTTATCATATGCAGATGAATGATATGCCTAAGGCCTTACAGGGATATAAGGTATATAAAATTAGTACACCATCATTAGTGGGAACGACTGATGGCGAGAATAAGGTAATGCAACTTGTCAATGAATTAAAAAATCGTGATAAAATTATTGTCTTTATCGATGAAATTCATATGTTAATGGGTGCAAGTGCTAGTAATGGCCCAATGGATTTAGCAAATATGTTCAAAGAAGGCCTTGGTCGTGGGACGGTTAAATTGATTGGAGCAACAACAACTGAAGAATACGAAAGATATGTTTTACGTGATAAGGCTTTTGTAAGAAGATTTCAGAGAATCGATGTTTCTGAACCAACACAAGAAATGTGTGTGCAAATCCTTATGAGAACAGTTCCTAAGATTGAATATCAAACGGGTGTTAAATTAAACTATACAGATTTTATTAAAGAAAATATTATGAAATTTATTGTCAATATGACAAGTGAATATAAGAGAGTGTATGAGATATCTTCAAGATATCCCGATATTGCATTAACAGTACTTAGACAATGCTTTTCACAGGCATTATTTGATAATAGCGGAGAAGTAAAATTTAAACATATTTACGAAGCTATAAAGGCAACGAAGGTAGTATATCCGGATGTTATTAAGAAAGAACTACCAACATTTGCTGAGACTTTTAAAGAAGAATTAGCGGCTGAGGGTGTAGTGGTAGAAATACCAAGTGAAGAATAAACTATAGTTAGGTGATAAGATGAAACTAAATGAATTATTTAAGGATATCAAGTATACATTAGTTAAAGGCGATATGGAATTAGAAATTAATGATATTGTCTATGACTCAAGAAAAGCTATTCCTGGCGTTATGTTTATGGCTATTCCTGGTAGTGAAGTCGATGGACATGACTATATTAAGGACGCTATTAAAAATGGGGCTAAAGTAATACTTGTATCTAAGGACATTGAAATCAAAGAGAATGTAACGATCATTAAAGTTAAGGATACAAGACACATTCTAGCAAAACTAGCAATGAGATTATTTAAGTATCCGCAAAGTAAACTCAAAACAATTGCGATAACTGGTACTAAGGGAAAAACGACAACTAGTTTTATGATCAAGAAAATCTTGGAGGAAGCAGGGTATAAATGTGGATTAATTGGAACAACTGGAGTATATATTGATGATAAAGTATATCCAGCTAAAAATACAACGCCAGAATCATATGAAACAATTCGTTATATGAACGAAATGGTTAAAAAGAAAATGGATTTTATGGTTATGGAAGTTTCTAGTCAAGCCCTAAAATATGATAGAGTGAATGATATTATCTTTGATTATGGAGTATTTACTAATATATTTCAAGATCATATTGGTCCTAATGAACATCCAAGTATAGAAGATTATATTAAAAGTAAAGCTAAATTATTTAATCAATGTAATTATGGTATTTTTAATATCGATGATAAGCACTTTTATGATATGGTTCAAGGGGGAGATGCTACCATTGAAACCTATGGATATGACGAAAGAGCCGATTTAAGAGCGAAGGATATTAAATTACTTAGAGAAAAAGGATTTATCGGTATCTTACTTGAAACCGATGGCGTAGTTAAGGATACATTTAAGATAAGTAGTCCGGGTAAGTTTACATCATATAATGCAATGGCTGCTATTTTAACTTGTCACTTGATTGGTATAGATGACAAATATATAAAGAAAGCACTTAGTGATTTTCATGTCAAAGGTAGAGTAGAGCCAGTTCATGTATCAGATGATTTTTCTTTGCTTATTGATTATGCTCATAATGGGGCAAGTACGGAGAGTATCTTGTCAACGATTAGGGAATATAATCCAAAAAGAATTGTAACAATCTTTGGTTGTGGTGGTAATCGTAGTAAAGATAGAAGATATGAAATGGGCGAAATGGCTGGAAAGTATTCAGACTTTTGCATTATTACGGAAGATAATAATAGGTATGAAGAATTTGCAGATATTGCTAAAGATATTTTAGTGGGATTTAATAAAACTAAATGTGCTTATATGATTATTCCAGATAGAAAAGAAGCCATTAAATATGCGATAGAACATGGGGAAAAAGGCGATATAATTATGCTTATTGGTAAAGGACATGAGGATTATAAAGAAATTAAAGGAAAGAGATATCCTTTCGATGAAAGAGTAGTTATTAAGGAAATCTTAGAGGAAATAAAAAAATAACCTGTCAAATGACAGGTTTTATTTTATCCATAATTATTTTTAAGTAATTATCTTTTTCACTTTCTTTAGAACCTTCCCAAAGTAGTTCAAATAAGACTCCTAAGCCAATTAGAGCATCCTCATCTTTAAACTTAATAGTGGTTTCGATAGAATCTCTAATTTTTTCTTCATTATCATCTTTAAAGTTTTCAATAATATAATTTCTGATATCAATATTTTCCATAAATATCCTCCAATAATAATATTGGCAAAAAAAAATTAAATATGCATAAATATTAATAGACATTTATAATGTTATTTGATATAATTTTTTTAGGAGGATAAAAAAATGACATGGATTATTGTATTAGTTGGACTTTTATTTGTTTTAGCTGGTTATGTTATTTCTGTATATAACAAATTAGTACATGCTAGAAATAAAGTTGAAAACCAATTTAGTCAAGTAGAAATTCAACTAAAAAGAAGAGCTGATTTAATACCAAATTTGGTAGAAACAGTAAAAGGTTATGCAAAACATGAGGAAGGAACATTTACAGCAGTAGTTGAAGCTAGAAACAAAGCTGTTAATGCTGGAACTGTCAATGAAAAAATTGAAGCTAACAATGAATTAACAGGGGCATTAAACAAATTGTTTGCTTTAGCTGAATCTTATCCAGAATTAAAAGCTAATGAGAACTTTTTAGCATTACAAGCTGACTTAAAAGATACAGAAGATAAGATTACTTATGCTAGACAATTCTATAATGATTCTGCGATGGGATTTAACAATTTAGTGCAAATGTTTCCATCTAATGTGGTAGCTAGCATTTTTGGTTTTAAGAAGTTTGAATACTTTAAAGCTGAAGAAAAAGATAAAGAAGTACCTAAAGTAGAGTTTTAAACTTTAAACTCTTTTTCTTTAGGGGGGATAATATATGGAAATAAAGATTGATGATAAGATATATCCGGTAGAGATTATTAAGAAAAATAATAGAAACACTTATATTAGAGTAAAGAATGGAAAAATAATTGTTACAACTAATTATTTAACACCCCAAAGGGCAATTATTAAACTAATCGAAGACAATAAGAAAAGTTTAGTAAAAATGATAAATACTGATGATAAGAAGCAAGATAAAGCTGATAACTTCTATTTATTTGGAAAATGCTATGACGTTATTTATGGATTTAATGAGATAGAAATTACAGATGATAAAATATATGCTCCAAATAAAAGGGAATTAGATAAGTATTTACTTAATAATATTAAAAAGATATATCAGGCAAGACTTAATTATTGGTATAATGTTTTTGAAGAAAAACTGCCAGTACCCAATTTAAAGATTAGAAAAATGACTAGTCGTTGGGGAGTATGTAATACTAAAAATCATAATATAACACTTAATTATGAATTGTCTAAGTATGATATAACTTGTCTCGATTATGTAGTGGTACATGAGCTTAGTCATTTTATATATCATGATCATCAAAGAGAGTTTTGGAATTTGGTAGGTAAATATTATCCTAAATATAGGGAAGCAAGGAAAATGTTAAAGGAATGATTTTATGAAAAAGATATTATTATTTATATTTTTATTATTAGTATTCCCACTTTCTGTTAAGGCAGACAAAATATATAATATCAAGATGGATATTTATCTAGAAGAAGATGGAACTGCCGATATTACTGAAGTATGGGATGTAAAAGCAAATGGTGGTAGCGAATGGTATAAGCAATTATACAATCTAGGAAATCAAGAATTATCTGATTTTAAAGTATCTATGGATGGTATGCCAATGACTTATAAAAGTTGGAATGTCAACGAAAATATGAGTCAAAAGAAAGGATACTATGGAATTAACTATGTATCTGAAGGACTAGAGTTATGCTTTGGTAAGGGTGATATGAGTAGACATCAGTTTACACTTACTTATAAACTATCTAATTTTATTACAAATACGACAAGTGGTGATAGTCAAATTTTATATCAAACTCTATTTCCAAATGTAACACTAGATAGTTTTACAACAACGATTACAAGTTATTATGAATTTCCTGATACTTTAGATGTATGGGGATATGGTGGACAATATTTAGCATATGTAGCTAATGGAAAGATTGAACTAAATAGTGATGCATATTCACTTAGTGATGATTATGTAACGATTCTTGTAAAGTTTCCAGCAGGCACATTTAAAACTGATAATATGAATGGTAACTTTGAAAATTTCGATGAAGTATATAATATGGCCCAAGAAGGTACTTATGAATATAATTGGGGTACTAATGAAAATCCATTATCTCTTTGGGAGAAAATATTTGGTTTTATCACCAGTATGATAGGTACATTAATTCCATTTGGAATAATTGTGGCTATCGTTAGTTCAGCTGTAAAAAGCGGGTATGGATATAAAGACAATAAAGTAATTGATAAAAAACATGTACCAATGTTTAGAGATATTCCATGCAATAAAGATATATATTACGCTCGTCATCGACCTGAACCGCTGCGTTGGCTGCATGAGCTGCAACGCATCCT
>CAZLQU010000059.1:0-5286 GCA_964561805.1 uncultured Muribaculaceae bacterium
AAATACTATTATACTAAAAAAGTATCCAAAAAAAAAGAGCTTTTAAGCTCTTTTACATGTATTATGCTTTTTGCTTTCATCAATAATATCTTGATAATATTGATCTTTACAATGCATAATCTCGCTATCATTAAGTCTATTTACAATAGCCCTACGATTATTTCTAATTTCATTATCAAATTCATCACTTGACTTAATAGTGTAACTGAAATCAATTCTATATTTTGATAATAATTCTCTAATTACAAACATCGTAGCTGCAATCTTTTCAAGTAATGGTAAGTCCTCAGTAACACTATTAACATCACAAATAAGTGTATAATTAATATATACTTTTTCGTTCGTAATATGTGATTTGCAATATATTAATTTAATTTGATCTTCTTGGGCTAAATTTTCAAACATTTCTTTTCCCATATTATCCTCCTTATTTGTGTTTACTATCATTCTTTTTGTTTATTAGTTCTGGTTCATATGATAGAACCTCATTAATTTTATTTATTAATAAGTTTTGATTATTAATACCAAGATATTTTGCAAAATGAGCTACTAACTTTTTAGCAAAATTATCAGCAATTTTCATATATTTTTGATCTTTTTCTGAATAATCGCCATTAGCTAATCTGTTTTTAATATATCTAAGCATTTTAATAAATGAGTCTAATGATTCAGCATCAAAATTACCACTATTCAAAACGCTAGCAAATTTCTTGTTATCTAAAACAATATTATTTGCAACAATTGCTTTTTCATAATCGTTATATGCTTGATATTTTGCATTAATTGTAACAATTTCATTTGCTCTACGCTCTAGTATTCTTCTTAATGTATCAGGATTATAACGAGCAGTTAAAATCGCTTTTTCCTTTCTTGCAACCTCTTTTAATTCTGCTAATTCACTATCAGTAATAAATGATTTAAAATCCTCAGTAATTATTCTAGTATAGTCGATATACATATATACCCCTCCTCAAATCGGCTTAATATAATAGCATACATTTATTCATTTGTCAAGTTTAACATAAAAAAGAACTCAAAGTTCTTATAAAAAGAGGCAATATGATGACAAGAAATATTTTTAAACGGAGTATTACTACTCATTATTATCCGTCTTTTAGCATTATTGCTATTTATAGTTTCAATATAAAAGAAATCCACCTAACTAATGCTTAGTTAGGTGGAACTGATTTAATTTGCAAGAATTATTATGTATTCTTAAATCTCTTCTATATGCAAATCCACCTATAAAGTATTAGATGGAGTTCTTACTAATATGGTGGAGTCGAGGGGAGTTGAACCCCTGTCCAAGAGTAATTGTACAATATTTATCTACAGGCTTAGTTAATTTTATGAAATCATAAATATTTTATAAATCAACAAAAAGAATATTTATTATCCTATTAAATTCGATATACTTTATAGGAATAGAGTATATTATAGCTTATTTTATTAACTTCTGTTACCACTCATAAGCAAAGTAGTAGAGAAGTCTGTGCCGCCAAATTAGGCGTATGCAACAGCTAAATTATTTCTGTTTCCAGTTATTTTTGTTTGCCTTTTACGTAGGCACTCGGCCTGCAAAATAGAGACGCATACTTCTGTCGAAGCCAAGACGACCCCAATGCAAGTAAAATTATAGCATAAATTAGTTCGCGTGTCAAACTAGAGATGATTATTCTTTAAATAATTTATGGCATATTTTGCAAAAGGAGTTAATTCATCTTCATGTAAACTACTAATACTATACCATTTAGCACCATTAGAATCGATTCCATCGGCTTCTTCCTTTATTTTTGTCTCATTACTTTTAATTAAATAAATAATTCCAATATGATGCAAATCTTCATATAAATCATCTCTTACTAGCCATGTAAGATTACTAGCAAGTACATCTAAAAGTTGATAATTATCGATTGTAATACCAACTTCTTCCATAATTTCACGCTTAAGAGTTTCTTCAGGTTTTTCTAAGTGTTCAATTCCACCACCAGGTAGATCTAAAAGACCAGTATAACCTCCACGTGCTTTCCTTATAAGAATAATATTATCTTTATTAGTAATTATTCCATAAGATCCAATATGCGTATGTTTTCTTTCCATATAATTCCTCCATAGTTATAGCAAAAAGAATGCATTTGCATTCTTTTAACTCAAAATTAAGTTTCTATTTTTCTTAAGTTGTTGACCTTGATATGTTAGCGTATAAGTAATTGTGTAAGAACCAGCAGGTAAAGTATTCACAAATGTTTCAAATTCAGTAGCAGTTGTATAAACATTTGTATCGCCACTAATTGAATAAATTATCGTAACACTATTAGATATATCCATATTACCATAAGTAATTGATTTAAATCCTTTTTCTTCATAAGCGCCAACATTAGATTGAATAGCTCCATTTGTAAAGAATGTTGCAACGATATTATTGACATTAAGTTCATCCAAGTTAAGAGTAATCTTTATACCACTTGAAGCATTTGATTTAAATTTACTATGTTCTGCTTTAATTACCAAATTAGTTGTACCATAGCCTTTATAAGTATAAGTAGGATCCTTTACATAATCAATTAATGTAAGGCTACCATTTGCATCTTGCTTATAAATAGCAAATCCAACTTCCCCCAAAGTATTTTTATTGTAATCAAGTCTACTATTTAATAAAGATGCCTTACTATTACCAAATACTGATTGATTGAAATAGTTTTCCAAATATGCTTTAGTAAGTACTTTATTAGTATCATATTCCCATGTAATAGTAGCACTATTACTTCCATTATTTGTTACATTATAATTTTTAATATCATTTAGTTTTTGATATCTAGGAGATACTTCAGTAGGTTGGGTACCACGCACAAAGTATTCAGTAATCTTCATATCAGAAGGAGTATACTCGCTAGGTAATTGTGCTGGCCAAGTTTCTTTTTCAACCGTTGCCGCTACAACTGAACTTGGCATTGACCAACCAACGGGGTCTTTTGGTATGCAATGCATTACTTCATTAGTAAGTGAATCCTTAAATCCCCCCCAGTCATTATAGTATTTTGGATCCGCCTCATCATAACCATACCACACAGCAACAGAATACTTTGAAGTATAAGCCGCAGTCCACAAATCATTTACAGCACTAGCAGGCATTCCTTTAGCCCTCATTGTAGCTTCATCATAGTTGGAAGTACCAGTTTTAGCAGCTACATGAGATCCACTTATATTAGCACCACCATTGAAACCACTAGTAACAGCAGATTCAAGAATATTATTCATAATATATGCTGTAGAATCTTTCATAACACGTTCTTTAGTATATTTATATTCTTTTTCCTCGTTAGTATCACGATAAACAATTTTTGTAACTGTATGTGGTTCAATATAATATCCACCATTAGAGAAACATGAATACGCTGCAGCAATATCTAAAGGAGTAAATCCTTCAGCTACACCACCTATTGCATATGCTTCGTTAATCGTATTATCAAGGCCATTACTAAATACCTCATAGTTTTCACTGCTTGAATTAAGTGAAACATTAAGTCCTAAACCAGCAACAAATTTTTGACTATTTTTGCCACCAACACGTTGGAATGCTTTTAGGGCAGGGACGTTACGTGAAACTTGTAAAGCATATCTTGCCGTAATTAAACCATAATATCCGCCATCCCAGTTATTAACAGCTGGACCATTCGTATAAGTCCAAGGCTCATCGACAAACAATTCATAAGATGAGAAATTATTAAATTCAATTCCTGGACCGTAATCAAATAATGGTTTAGCAGTAGAACCAGGTTGACGTTTAGCCATTGTTGCATAATTGAATTGTCTTTCACCGGTCTTATTTCTTCCAGCACCAACGGCTGCAATTGCACCAGTCTCAGAATTAATTACAGCCACACCACCTTGTACCTTATCATCCTTCCATATGTAACTAGCTGTACTTGTGAATATATCATTGATACCATCTTGGATACTTCTTTCCATTGTAGTATATATCTTCATAGGTGTCGTTGCTGGATCATCTCCAGTTAAATCTTGTACTTCAGCTACAACAGTATCAATATATCCTTGATATTTATTATCTTTATTATTAGCACCAACTAATAATTTATCAATTGGAATCTTTTCTGCTAATTCTTTTTCTTCTTTTGTAATATAACCATGATCATACATAAGTCTTAAAACAATATGTTGACGCTTTGTAGCACTATCAATATCATAATATGGATTATGTCTACCAGGAGCTTGGAAAAGTCCAGCAATCATTGCTGCTTCTGGTAAAGTAAGATCACTTGCATTTTTACCAAAATAATATTTGCTTGCTTCTTCAACACCATAGTATGAACTACCAAGACCATTATCATTAATGTACATTTCTAGAATTTCTTCTTTCGAATATTCTTTTTCAACTTTAAATACTGCTAAGTATACGTCTTGGAATTTACGAACTACTTTTTCAATCTTTCCTTCATTAGTATTACCTTTTTGGGTAATTCTATTTTTAACAGTCTGCATTGTAAGAGTAGAGGCACCACCAGCACTTTCTTGACCAAGTAACTGTTGGATAGTTGCTTTTATAAATCTAAATAAGTCAACACCATTATGCTGGAAGAATCTTGAATCCTCGGTAGCAATAATCGCATCTATTAATACTTGTGGTAGTTGATCATAAGTAATACTTTCTCTTTTTTGTGTTCCTAATTTAGCAATAATATTACCATCGATATCATATACAACAGTCTGATCTCTTATTACTAAATCAGCTTCATTAAATTCTGGTGCTGTAACTACAATATAAGCTAAGAAAGCAGTTACTGATAAAACACCAATAATACACATAATCAAAATGAAAGTAAGTAATTTTTTCCAAAAAGGACGTTTCTTCCTTTCATTGCCATTTTTAATAACAACTTTATCCTTTTTCTTTTGTTCTTTTTTAACATACTTCTTTTTCTTAAATAAAGGAAAAACAAATTTCTTTTTTTCTTTTACAATATCTTCTTGATCGATTTCAGCTACTTTTACTAAATCACTATCAGTTTCATGAATAACTTCATTTTTTTCTTTTTTCTTTTTCTTATCTATTTTAATAGCATCTTTTTTCTTTTTAGATGCAACATTAATATCTTTTTCTTTCTTTTCCATTTTAGCTAATTTCTTTTGTCTGTTTTTTTCTTTTACTTCATCAATTCTATCATTAATAGCGTCATCGATACGATTTAAAATATTTCTCTTTTTAACTCTTTTCACTTTCTCAACTTCCTTACTAATTCATTTCTATTATATTATAATATATAAATT
>CAZLQU010000060.1:0-5022 GCA_964561805.1 uncultured Muribaculaceae bacterium
TTTATAGTAACACCAACTAATATTGATTTTGTAATTGAAGAATTATCTCAATTACCATATCATGGTCAAATGGAATTCAAAGTAATTGCTGACCATATTAGAACAATAACATTTGCATTGTCTGATGGTGCTTCTTTTGAAAATTATGGCCGTGGTTATGTATTAAGAAGATTGCTTCGTCGCGCTAGCCGTATGGGAAGAAAACTCAACATTAGTCATACCTTTATGGCAAAACTAGTTGATATTGTCGTAGATAAGTATCGTGATATCTATCCTGATTTAGAACAAAACAGACAAATGATTAAAAACTTAGTCACTAAAGAAGAAGAGTTATTCCAAAAAACACTTTTGCAAGGAGAAAAAATACTTGAAGATATTTTTGAAAATAGTAAAAGTAATATAATTAGTGGTGAAGATGCATTCAAATTATATGATACCTATGGATATCCAATTGAACTAACCGAAGAATGTGCCAGTGAACGTGGTTTTATGGTTGATAATGAAGGCTTTAAAAAGAATATGGATATTCAAAAAGAACAAGCCAGAAGAAACCGTAAAGTTGATGCAAGTATGAACATTCAAAATGAATTGTTATTAAATTATACAACTCCAAGTAACTTTATTGGTTATGAAACATTGGGATCAAAAACTCACATTCAAGCAATTATCAAAAATGATAAGTTTGTTGATAAATGCAATACTGAATGCTATATATTTATTGAAGATAATCCATTCTATGCTGAATCAGGTGGACAAGTTAGTGATAGGGGATATTTAAAAAATGATAATTGCAAACTAGAGGTTTTAGATGTTATCAAATGTCCTAATAAACAACATCTAATTAAAGTAAAAGTTTTGGAAGGAATTATCTATAAGGGTGAAGAAATTTTAACACATGTAGATAAAGAAAGAAGATTGGCAATTGCCAGAAATCACTCAGCAACCCATTTATTACAAAAATCACTGCAAGAAGTTTTAGGCAGCAGTGTTCATCAAGCAGGATCAAGGGTAGATGACAATAATTTCCGCTTTGACTTCTCATATCGCGGAAAACTATCAGATCAAATAATTATGGATATTGAAAAGAGGACCCAAGCAAGAATTAATAAGAATGTTGATACAAAAATAGAGACAATGACTATCGAAGATGCCAAAGAAAAAGGGGCTATGGCATTATTCGAAGATAAGTATGACAAAAATGTTAGAGTAGTTATAATTGGAGATTCTATTGAATTATGCGGTGGAACTCATGTAACAAATACTAGAGATATTGGCTCATTTGCTATTTTAAGAGTAGAGAATAAAGGTAGCGACACATATCGTATCGAAGGGGCTACCAACGATAAAATTGAAACTCAAATATATGATGTTATTAAACCATATCATGAAGAAATAACTAAATTATTAAATAAAGCTAAAGAATTAGTAAATCAAGCTAAAAAAGAAAATATCGAAGTTTCATTTGATTTTGATATTAGTCATCAAATATTAGATAGTTATGCTGATGTTGCATATTACAAGGATGGTCTTGAGGAATTAAAAATGCTTGTTAAAAAATTAGAAAAAACAATTAATGAAAAAATGACCAGTAAATCACTAAACAATTTAGATGAATTTATCAAAATAAAAGAAGAGATAAATAATATGAATGTAATAATTGCGACAACCAAAAATTATGAAGTATCAGTTTTAAAACAAATGGTTGATACCCTTACTAATACTTTAACTAATTCGTTTGTCTTGCTTGCTAACATAAATCAAAAAAGTGTTAATATAATTTCAAAAACAAACATCAACAATCCAAAAATTCATTGTGGAAATATCGTTAAAGAAATATCTACTAAATGTTCTGGTAATGGTGGTGGTAATCAACTATTTGCTCAGGGTGGCGGATCTAACGCTGAAAATCTTACTGTATATTTAAAAGAAATTAAAGAAAAATTAAAAGAAGTGTAAACTTCTTTTCTTGACATTAAAGTAATAACTACGTATAATAATTAAACGTTACGGAGGAAAATATGATAGAAGAATTAGCAAATAAAGATTTGTTCCATAAAAATAGTGAAGTCTTTAATAAGTATTTCTGTAAAAACAAAACCGAAAAAGAAATTGAAAAAGAGAGACAATTGTCAGAACTAGTATTATCTTTTTATCAAAAAGTATATAATAAGGAAACAAAAAAAGTAAATTATTGCCTATTTGATTATGACTTTTGTTCTTATGGATATCTAGAAGAATATGGCTATTATACAATTGACTATGATATTCATAACTATTATCGCGTGATGCATTATGAAGATATTCACAGTGCATTTATAGCAATTGCTAGAAAAATTATGAATAAAAAAGGTATGCAAGAAATAGAACAAAATCGTAAACAAATTAAAACAGACTTAAAAAAACGTTTTGGAAATAAATCTGCTACACAACTATGGCAATATGAATATGAATTAAATAAATGGCAACAATATTTTGATAATGAAATACCACAAGAGTTAATAGATATGTATACACAATATGTAAATGATAGTTATTATGCCACAACTGAAAGAATGACTTACACATATAATAAAGAAAGTAAGCAATTGATTTCAAAACCAAAAATTTTGACTAGAAAGTTAATTAAATAACTTTCTTTTTTTACTAAAAAAAGAATACTATTTTAGTATTCTTTCAGTATTTTTAAAATTAAGTTTAGCAATTTCACTTAGCTTATTTTTGCCAAATTTCTTAACGACTTCACTACCAAACAAATCGACACTATCGCTAGCACCCTTAGGAAGTTCCATGCCAATATCTTTACTAATTTTATTCATTTCACTTAAGAAAATGTATCTACTGATAACCGAAGCACAAGCAACAGATAAGCATTGATCTTCAGCTTTTGTCAAGAAAGTAATTCCCCATACTTTAAAACTAGCATCTTTTAAATGATTATAATAGCTTTTAGGATTTTCAAATTGATCAACTATAGCATACTCATAAGGATATTTTTTCTTGTCAACAAAATAGGATAAAACCTTATTATGTAATATAGCTTTCATTTTATTCATATTCATATCATTATCATACAATTTATTATATTGACTATTATTTAGAATATAAGTGTTATAAGGAATCTTCTTAATTATTTCTGGGACAATTCTTAAAATATCACTATCGGTCATCTTTTTAGAATCCTTTACTCCAAGTTCAAGTAAGAAATCAATATTTTCTTTATCAACGTATGTGGCTGTTACTACAATTGGCCCAAAATAATCACCAGTTCCTACTTCATCAGAACCAATAGAATTAATTCTTAAAGGGATCTTCTTCACTGGATCTTTTTTCTTTTCCTTTTCATCACTACTAGTAACTTTAGCATTTCCAGAATTAATTTTTTCGGTCTCAATCCAAAAATCAGCAGCAAGATCGGCATCTCTCCCTTGAAATACTGCTTTTCCAGATTCATACAAAGTAACAACAGTATCACCATCGTCTGCTTGTAAAAGTGCGTATTGAGGAGTCTTGTCTCGCTTAAATTCCTCAAAGTAGTCTAACATCATTTCCTTTGTTTTATCGGATACAACCAAAACTTTAGTAACAACTGGGCTCTTCATATATTTACACCTCTAATATCATTTTATCACATTTTTGTTTATTTTAAATACAATTTATTATATAATTAATATAAGGAGTGATAAAATATGAATATTGATATAATTGATGCAGTAATTATTTTATTCATTTTATTGGGTGGCGTAATTGGGTTTAAAGAAGGCGTTATTAAAAAACTAACTAGTGTTATTGGATTAATTCTTGTTGTTGTTATCGCCTTTATCTTGAAAAATAAATTATCAATTTATTTTTATGAAAATTTACCATTTTTTGATTTGTGGGGAGTATTTAAAGGAATACAAATACTAAATGTTATTTTTTATGAGATGGTTGCGTTCCTTGTCATTGCTTCTATTTTAATGCTTGTCTATAAGTTATTGCTTGGTGTAACTGGATTAATAGAAAAAGTATTAAAAGCAACTGTCATTTTAAGTGTTCCATCAAAGATTTTAGGCTTTATTGTTGGATTAATTGAAGCATATATTTGGGCATATATTATCTTATTTATTCTAACATTACCAATGATCAATCTAAAAGAAATATATAATTCAAAAGTTGCTAATTATGTAATGGAAAAAACTCCATATTTATCAAAATATACAAGTAAGACAAAAGAAATCTATATGAATCTATATGATATAATTGATAATCGCCAAGAAAAAACTAATGAACAAGTTAATGAAGAAGCAATGGATCTAATGCTAAAATATGATATAATTACTACTGAATCAGCCGAAAAACTAATCGATAGTAATAAAGTAAATGTTAGTGATGATTATGTTGTAAAGAAAGGATAACATATGGAAATAATTCATTTAGAAAAACAAGAAAATTTTAAAGATTTAATTAATGAAGATAAAATATTAATTGATTTCTTTGCTACTTGGTGTGGTCCTTGTAAAATGTTAGGGCAAGTTTTAGAAAAAGTAGAAAGTAACTTAAAAGTAGTAAAAGTAGATACAGATGAATTTGAGGATTTAGCTAGAGAATATGGTGTTATGTCAATACCAACACTAGTCTTAATTGAGAAAGGAAAAGAAATAAAACGCAATATTGGTTTCCTTGATAAGAATACTTTAGAAAAATTTTTAAACTAAGTGTATCAAAAAAAAGTTGACAGCATATATTTAATGTGTTAAGATATTACATGTGTGAAGGAGGAATACATATGGCAGTAAAAATTAGATTAAAAAGAATGGGTGCTAAGAAGGCTCCATTTTATAGAGTAGTAGTTGCTGATTCAAGAAGCCCTAGAGATGGTAAAATTATTGAATTACTTGGAACGTACAATCCGCTAGTAACTCCTGCTGAAGTAAAAATTAATGAAGAGTTAGCTCTTAATTGGTTAAAAAAGGGTGCTATCCCAACTGATACTGTTAAAAATCTATTAAGTAGAGAAGGAATTATGAAGAAATTTCATGATTC
>CAZLQU010000061.1:0-5019 GCA_964561805.1 uncultured Muribaculaceae bacterium
AGAGAGAAACTCAAAAGATAAGAAACTAAACTAAATACTGATAATATTTAGGAAATTGTTATAATTCTTTCTAAATTATTACTTTTTCAGATAATTTAATTAATTATTTTTAATTCTTAAATTATACTGCTGTTAATAATTAGTTGGTTATAACGCTGTAGTTTATTCAAAACTCGGGTCAATTGTTTTATCAGAACAATTGATTTTTGTTTCTTTAATAAATAATAAGTGCAGTACCCAATATTGACACTTATTTTATTTTTATATATAATTTAACTAGGTGATAGAATGAAAAAAACAATAAGAGACTATGAGTATGAAAATAAAAAAGTAATCATTAGATGTGATTTAAATGTTCCCATCAAAGATGGAGTAATAACTGATGATACTCGCATTAAAGAAAGCCTTGAATCAATCAATTATTTAATAGATCATAATGCTAAAGTAATCATTTTATCACATCTTGGTAAGATAAAAAATGAAGACGACAAATTAGAAAATACCTTATATCCTGTATATCAAAAATTAAAATCATATTTAAATACCAACGTATATTTTAGCAAAGAGACAAGGGGTAAAGAACTTGAGAATTTAGTAAATAAATTGCAAAACAAAGAAGTATTATTAGTTGAAAATACTAGGTATGAAGATTATCCCAATAAATTGGAAAGTAATTGCGATGAAGAATTAAGTAAATATTGGGCTAATCTAGGTGAAATATTTATAAACGATGCTTATGGGACAACACATAGAGCCCATGCTTCAAATATCGGCATTGCTAAACTATTACCAAATGGTATTGGATTCCTAGTTGAAAGAGAAATTACTAAGATTGATGAAATATTAAATGAAAATACCCATCCATATACCGTAGTAATGGGTGGTAAAAAAATAAGCGATAAAACCCTCGTAATTGATAACCTAATTACCAAATGTGATTATTTATTATTAGGTGGAGGAATGTGCTTTACATTTATAAAAGCTAAAGGATTAAATATTGGCGCTTCCATTATCGATGAAGATAATATTTCATATTGTAAAGAATTACTAGATAAATATGCTGACAAATTAATCTTACCATTAGATATTGTTACCAAAGATAATAGAATTGTTAATATAAATAACTTAGATAACGATGATATTGGTTATGATATTGGCCCTAAAACAATCGAATTATTTAATAATATTTTAAAAGAATCTAAAAGAGTAATAATTAATGGCCCAATGGGTGTCTTTGAAGAAAAACCATTTGATAATGGAACTAGAGAAATTTATCAAACCCTTAAAGATAATCACATAAAAACTTTAATCGGTGGTGGTGACTCAGCTGCATCCGTTAATATGTTAGGATTTGCAAACGATTTCTTCCACATATCGACAGGTGGCGGAGCAACTCTAGAATATTTATCGGGTATACCATTAAAAGCAATCGAAGTAATTGAAAATAAATAATAATCAATGAGAAGTATAAATAAAAAAATACTTCTCATTTTTTATAAATCGACCATTTTCGACATGAAGACATACTATAATAAAATTAACAGAAAGAAGGAGAGTATTATGGAAAAAATAAGAGTATTAATGATCGATGATAATCAAAGTTTAGTTGACATGGTTAAAGAATACTTTGATAATCACAACAAAATTGAAGTAGTACTAAGCTGTAAAGATGGGGAAGAAGGGTTAAATACAATTATTAATAAAGGTGATGAATATGATGTCATATTATTAGATTTAGTCATGCCTAAGAAAGATGGTATTTATGTCCTTGAAGAATTAAACAAGAGAGGTATTGAAAAAAATATCATTGTTGAAACATCATATAATGAACCCAAAATAATTAGAAAAGTGTCTGAATATGGAGTAAATTACTATGTCTTAAAACCTTTTGATTTGGCCGATTTAGAAAGAAGAATATTGGAGATGTTTAATGAGTTAAGTAGTAAATCAATAAATTTATATCATAGCAATATTCAAATATCAATTACGAAGATGTTACATGAATTAGGAATGCCATCGCATATTAAGGGATATCAATATATTCGTGAAGGCATCAGTATGATCTATGAAGATCCATCATTAATTGGTGGTATCACAAAAGAACTATATCCTGAATTAGCTACCAAGTTTGATACCACTGTTTCAAGAGTAGAGAGAGCAATTAGACATGCCATTGAAGTCAGCTGGAATAGAGGTAATTGGGATTATATGGAAGAAATATTTGGCCATAGTGTCGATATTGATAAGGCTAAACCGACAAATAGTGAATTTATAGTCACAGTCGCTGACAAATTAAGATTAGAAATAGCTAAACAACCTGTTTAGCTATTTTAAATGTCAATAAAGCGTAAAAATAATTAATAATAATTGAAATATAAAAATATGATTGCTATAATTTAATTGATAGTATAGGAATACTATAACGAATGGAGGAAAAAATAAATGATTGGAACAAATCCAGGGCAAGCACAAACCCAAATAAATAATTTTTTGGATTATGGTAAAAACGTATCTGATGTACTTATAAAGGCATTGGAGAATTTTACAATAAGTTTATCAACAAGTTGGTATTCGCCAAAGGCAGTAGATTTTTATAACAAAAACATACAAAAAACATTTGCTGCAATTTGCAATCTTGAGAGTGCTTATAATAATATTGGAGCGGCTGCTGCTAGAGCATTTAATGCTCATGCTAGAGCAAATGATATTGCGACAATTAATGTGCCATCAACAGAAATATATACAACAGATGGTGTTGAAGCTTTTTGGTATGGCTTAGAAGAAAAAAGCCCAATGGGAATTGTAGGAATGGATAAATCAACAGTTGAACTTGCCAAAAGTGAATTTCATAAAAAAGTAGATAATGCAATGCAACTTATTGATGAGACACCATATGATATTGCTTTCTATGATGAAGATGGTATGCAAGTAGCAACATTTAAAAGTGAAATTAACAAGATGAAAAACCAATTTACAAATCAACTTGAAATGCTGGATAGAGAATTAGAATCAGCTCTTCACGATGAAATTCAAACCGTTGAATTAGCAGCTAAACAAGCTGTTTCAGAATTACAATCTACAACACAGTTATAATAAAACAAGTCTATGACTTGTTTTTATTATAGTGTAAATTAAACGTAAAAAAATGTAGTACTAATTGAATTGACAAAGTATAATTGCTATAATCTAATTGATAGAAATATAAGTAATGAAGGAGAAAACAATGGTTGGAATAGATACATACCACGTTCAATATCAAATTAATAATTTAGTGGAACATGGAGAAACAGTTTATGATAACGTTTTTAAGACAATAGATACATTTGTAGGTAGCTTAAAGGAAAATTGGTATTCGCCCAAAGCAGCAGGGTTTAATGCAAAAATAAGCAAAATTGTTGATGCAGCAAATGACCTTTATTGTGAATACTATAATATTGCATATTCAGTAACAGAAGCGTACAATAGACTTGCCATAGCAAATGGCCTTATACCAATTGAATCAAAGAAGATGCGCTCAAGATCAGGAGATTCATTTTCATATGCGCTAGCATCGCGTAGTGCCTTATCAGAAATAGTTGGAATGAATACAAATGCTGTTAAAGAAGCCCTAGTTGTTTTTGGGAAAAACGTAGACAAAATAATTCAACTGATCGATGAAACACCAGATAATATAGCCATCTTTGATGAAAAAGGCAGAGCGCTAGCAGTATTCAAAACTGAAATTACGAAGATGAAAGAACGTTTGGTGGCATCATTTTATGATGTTGAAGCAGAATTATCTGCTGTGCTTAACGAAGAAATTCAAAACGTTGAAGCGGCCAAGAAGGAGGCTATACAAGAATTACAAGATATAGGACCAGGCCAAATAAGCAAGTAATATATACTTGTTTTTTTTGTACAAAAAAAGTAGAGTACTAAACTCTACTATAGAATTCAACTATTAAAGCTTCGTTAATTTCAGCATTAAGTTCATTTCTTTGAGGGTATCTTACATAAGTACCTTGTTTCTTCTTCTCATCATAATTAATGAAATCTACTCTACCTTTAGCATTTGCTAAAGCAATTTCGATTCCCTTATGATCAGCTGAGTTTTCCTTAATAGCTACAACATCGCCTGGTTTAACTCTATAAGATGGAATATCAACTTTTTTACCATTAACAGTAATATGTCCGTGGTTAACTAGTTGTCTAGCACCTCTACGAGTTGTTGCAAAACCAATTCTATAAACGATATTGTCTAATCTGCTTTCAAGTAAGATGAATAGGTTTTCACCATGAACACCTTTCATTTTAGCAGATTCATTAACAAGTCTCTTGAATTGCTTTTCTGATAAGCCATACATAAATCTAACTTTTTGCTTTTCTTGTAATTGAATTGCATAGTTAGATGGTTTTCTCTTTCTATCAGCACCATGTTGTCCTGGACCAAAAGGTCTCTTTAAGTCTTTGCCATTTTCTAAAATAGAGAAACCAACACGTCTAGCTTGCTTGTTATTTGGGCCTGTATATCTTGCCATTTCATTTCCTCCTTTTCTCTTTTGGAGATACGCATCTTTCTATAGGGTGTTTATTTTGACTTTCGCTTACGCAGCAGAAGGTAAGTTACTAATACATAACACATCATAAAAAAACGAGTATTGCTGCCAAATTCATTAAATATTATATACTAGAGTATATTCTCTGTCAAGTAAAATATTATCATAATTAAAATATGTTAAATTGTGTCATATTTTCGTAAATCGATTCCCAAAGACTAGCGAGTATGTTATAATGTAATTAGAAAGGATTTGATATTGATGAAATACAATATACGTGGTGACAAACTTGAAGTGACCGAAGCAATTGAAAACTATGTTGAATCTAAACTTGACAGACTTAACAAGTATTTTAAAGAGGACGACATACTTGCTAATGTACTTTTGAAAGTCAAAGGAAATAGTCAAAAAATTGAAGTAACTATTCCCACTGACAGATTTATTTTAAGGAGTGAAGAAGAAAATAAAGATTTATATGCAGCCA
>CAZLQU010000062.1:0-4926 GCA_964561805.1 uncultured Muribaculaceae bacterium
AATCTCGCAGGATTTTAAGTCCTGTGCGTCTACCTATTCCGCCACTCAGGCACTAATTTTTATCAACCTAAAAATTCGTTGACTAATTAATTATATAATACTTTTTTTAAAATATCAACCTTTTTAACCAAAAATTATTAAAAAGTACCAGTAATTACTGATACTTAAACTATATTTTCTCTAAATTTTGCAAGAATTCCCTACTTTTTAAATATATTACAGAATATCTATAATAATAATCATATATAAACTGTGATAATTCTTTTTTTACATTATCAGATACTTCCAATTTACTAATTTTACTAATATCGACATAGTAAAACATTCGCAAAAGCTTAATTGTCTTAGTGTTCGTTATTACTTCACCACTAGCACAATTTTTACACAAATATCCTCCACGATAACTAGATATTGTTACTATATCTACCTTGCTACCGCAATTAACGCATTCATCAATTACCGGTCTAATGCCTAGAAAATCTAACATTTTAAGTTCAAATATTTCCGCAATTACCTTATAATCATATCCTTCATCTATTTTATTTAAACTAGCAATTAACATTTGATAAATCATTTTATCATTATCGTGTTTATACACTTTTTCTGCTAATTCAAGTAAATATAACGAATAACTCATTAAATTAATATCCTTGCGAATATTCTTAAAATGATTAATAATATCAACTTCAATTAAAGTACTTAGTCCATTTTCCTTGTAGTTAACATGAAAGTATCCGTAAGTTAATTTTGAAGTAACGCCAGCTAATTTACTCTTAACTTGTTTGGTTCCTCTAGCAATAAAACCAATAATTCCATAATCTTTAGTTAAGACATTAATTATCTTGCTACTTTCCTTATAATCTACTTCACTTACGACAATACCTTCAATCTTCTTAATCATTTTAACTCTCTTTTCTAGTTAATCTTTTATATTCTAAATAGTATTTAATTTTTCCCGTTTCTTTGAATTTTTGCCAACATTCTTCTTTAGTCATTTTCGTCACCCAATATTATTATGTTAGCATTTTATCAAATCTAAACAGTTTTATTTGTCAAAATTAAATTCTTGGAACCCAATTTCATTAAGAAATTTCTCTCTATCTCGCCATTTAGGAATCACTTTAACAAATAAATCTAAATATACTTTTCTTCCTAAAAATGGTTCAATTTCTTTTCTCGCTCTTGTTCCAATTTCTTTAATCATATTGCCATTTTTACCTACAAGTATTCTTTTTAAGTTTTCTCTATCGACAATAATTGTTGCCCCAATATTAACACTTTCTTTTTTATATTCCATCTTTTCAACAACTACCGATACGCTATGTGGTACTTCTTCATGTGTAAGCTCTAAAATCTTTTCGCGAATTAATTCACTCACCATAAAATTAACTGACACATTCGTATACATTTCTTCATCAAAGTATTTAATATTATCCGTTAACTTTGTTTTTAAAATACTAATTAATCTATCGACATTATCTCTTTGTGAAGCCGATATTGGTACAATCTCATCGAAATTATAAAGATCTTTGTATTCATCAATCTTTTTAAGGATTTCTTCTTTTGGTAATTTATCTATTTTATTGATAACTAATATTACGGGTACTGTGACATTTTTTAATATGTCTATAACAAACATATCTCCTTTGCCAAGCGGTTCTGTAATATCCACCAAAAACAAAATAACATCGACATCATTTAAAGTAAAGTATGCCTCTTTATTTAAGATTTTACCAAGTCTATTTTGTGGTTTATGAATACCTGGAGTATCGACAAAAATCATTTGCGTATCTTCATCAGTTCTAATACCATGGATAATATTTCTTGTTGTCTGTGGTTTGTCAGAAGTAATTGCCACTTTTCTACCAATAATGGCATTAAGTAACGTGCTTTTTCCAACATTAGGTCTTCCCACTAAACCAATGAAACCACTTTTCATAATATATCCCCCCTACAAATCGCTTTTATCAAATGGATATGGGCATAATTCACTAACTGTATGTTTAAGAGTTTCACCATTTTTGCCCATTAATATAATTTCACTATCTTTATCAAAAAATTCACTAATCACTTGTCTACACATAAAGCATGGTGTAGATAGTTTTTCACCACCAACCATCACATATAATTTACTAAAGTCTCCTGGCTTATATCCCATTGAAACGGCTGTTGTAATCGCGTTTCTCTCAGCACAAATTGTCCCACCATATGAAGCATTTTCAACATTTACTCCCGGAATATATTTTCCATCCTTTGTTAAAATAATGGCTGAGACTTTAAACTTTGAGTATGGTGCATATGCATGATCTAGTAATTTAATTAATTCTTCTTTCATAACAACTCCTTTATTAATTCTATAACTTTAGGAATAAATATAATAATTCCTATAACAGCTGAAGTAATACTTATAGTAAGCACCGCACCAGCAGACGTATCTTTAATTACCTTAGCAGCTGCATTATATTTCTTTGTGTATAAATCGACTGCTTTTTCTATAGCTGTATTAATTAGTTCACATACAAGTACTAACCCTATAAGTAAAATAACAATAATCCATTCAGTTACATTTAATTTTAGTATTAATCCTCCAACAATAACTAGTAAACCTATTATTATTTCTCTTCTAAAGTTTGCTTCTGTTTTATATGTATTTTTTATTCCTCTTAAGCAATCTTTCAAACTATCAAAGAATGTTCTTTTTTTATCTTTTAATTCCATATTCATCCAATAATGCCTCTTGCAAAGAAAACATCTCGTGTTCACCTTCTTTAGTCATATGGTCATAACCAAGTAGATGAAGTATTCCATGTGTTGCTAAAAAGCATATTTCCCTAAGTTCTGAGTGTCCATATTCTTTTGCTTGACTAATCACTCTATCAATCGATATATAAATATCACCAAGTAATCTAAAGTCATCATAGGTAATATCTTTCTCATCTTCCAAAGCAAAAGATATAACATCAGTTTCTCTATCAATATGTCTGTATTCTTTATTAATTTCATGAATTCTTTCATTATCTATGATAATTATATTAAACTCACAATTCTCTATTTTTAATTTTTCTACGACATATTTAAGATAATTCTTTAAAGTTTTTAATTCTTTTATTTTTTTATTTGTTTCATTAAATACACTAAACATATATCCCCCTATAAATAACTAAAAATATTAATTCCTAGTGCAAGTAACACAATTATTACGACTATTAAAACCACTAAAAAGTTTAAAAATCCATCACTTCTCATAAATTTTGGAAGTTTACTTCTAATAGCACTAAGTCCAATAAAAATTAAATATCCCAAAAAGCCACCAAAAACATTTAAAAGAATATCATCGACATCAAATACTCTACCAATATGGTATTGAATTGCTTCAGCACATAGTGATACCGCCAAAGTAATAAAGGTTGGAACAAGCACCTTCTTTTGATTTAAATAATATGATGTAAAGAATCCAAATGGGATAAACAAAACAATATTGCCAATAATATTCTTAATAAACTTTTGACTTCCAAAAGCATACCTAAACATTTCTTTAAACGGCGTAAAATTAACACCCGCATAACCCGTATTTTGATACGTTAATACATGATACAAGCAAAGAATATAAATAACAAATACAAGTCCTAATATTTCCTTATAAATAACAACTTTTCTGCTTCCTTTAAAAATGTAGAATACTCTTAAAGTAATAAGAACCACCGAAACAAATAAAACTAGTGGCCAAATACTAGGAAAAACATCCTTAATAATTCCTTTAACGATCATACCATCAACTCCTTTACTTATATATACATTTTACTACATTTTATTAAAAAATAAAAGACCCATCTAAAAAGATGAGTCATAATCATAAGCATTATTTTTCTAAATAACTTATTAATTCCTCTAAGTTATATGAATATTCCACTTTCTCTTCCATATCTTTAATTTTATAAACACCGCTATTTACTTCATTTTCACCAATGATCATAACATATTTAATATTATTTCTTTCGGCATATTCAAAGCATTTACCAATTTTCTTTTTATTCATTTCAATTAGTACTCTATATCCTTTTTCTCTCAAAGTAGTAGCTAATTTTAATACCTCAACATTCGTATCTAGTGGAACCATATAAATATCGATTAATCTTGTCTTTTTTATTTCTTGTTTTAAGATTACAAATATTGGTTCAAGACCAAAAGAAAGTCCTACAGCAGGATAACTTTGTCCATTATCCATGAAATTAGTAATTATCTTATCATATCTTCCTCCACCACCAATAGCTGAAGATATCCTTTTTTCTTTATCATAAAATTCAAACACAATTCCTGTATAAATAGATAATCCTCTAGCAAGTGTTGGCGTAAACTCACATTTATCAATAATATTTAATTCCTTTAGATAATTATTAATTTCTTCAAGTTCTAAAATACCTTCCTTGATTAGTTCATTTTCATCAATCATTTTTTTGTATTCATCAAAACTCTTTTCAAATAACTTAAATAGTTTCTTTATAACCTCATCAGTAATACCATTATCTTTAAGCATATCAGTAAGATCTTTACGGTTTACTTTTTCTAGTTTGTCGATTATTCCAATAACACTATCAGTTTTCTCACTAGGAATACCGGCTAGTTCTATTAAGCCACTCATTAATTTACGATTATTGTATTTAACTATAACATCGATTCCTAACTCACGGTATGTACCAACGGCCATTAAGATCTGCTCTGCTTCGATATATCTATTATCGATGCCCACAACATCGACATCACATTGATAAAACTCTCTCGTTCTTCCTGATTTTACTGGTCCATTACGAAATACTTTACCAATTTCATATCTACGAAATGGTAAAACTAAGTCTTTACTAAGACCAACTACCTTGCAAAATGGTACCGTAAGATCATATCTAAGTCCTAAGTTTCTTTCTCCTTGAT
>CAZLQU010000063.1:0-4897 GCA_964561805.1 uncultured Muribaculaceae bacterium
AGCATTTGGTTTGGGACCAAGGGGTTGCAGGTTCAAATCCTGTCTTCCCGACCATGATGGCAATTTAAGTCTTCATACGAAGGCTTTTTTTGTGTCCCAAATCAAACTTTGTGAAGAACTCCCTTGACCCTCTGCTTAATTTGTATATAATACTATTGTAAAATGGGGAGATGCTCTATTAATTACACTTCTTGTATTTTAAATACGTTTGTCAACATCTATATAGTAGCGATTAAACAGTTTTTCAATATCATTCTCTGCAAGTGAAAAACTACATCCGTGATCATACATTTTTCCATAGTTATTGTCATCAAAATATATATCTATTTTTATTCTCAATACTATTTTTCCTTTTTCTATTAATGACAAAAAATCATCAAAGCTTTTTAAAACGTAAAATTTTATTCTATAGTAATTAAAATAATTCCAATCATCAATTTCTTTTGGCCATACATTGATAATAGCCAACATTGATAGTTTATTAATTAGCTTTTCTTTTAAATAGTCAAATGACCAATATGCTTCTTGTTCAATTAGTTCTTGCTTGCAATTATAAATTCCTAAATATATTTTTTTATTTTCTCTATCTATATTTAATTTGTATTGGTATTTTATACCACCATAATTATATTTGTTTGCATATACTTCAACATATAGTGCTTTATATCTCCTATCGCGACGATATGGAAAACCATACGTATCTTTAATGCGTGTTAATTCAAGTGGTTTTGCACCATCTGGTACAGCAGTAAAAAGAGAGATTAAACTTTTACTATATGTCCTCCTTGTTTTTATTTCGATACCGTTGTAGTCCGGTACACATTCTTTGTTCATTTCAAGACCCAATTCATTTTCAAATGTTCTTCCTATGGATGATGAAGAGTTATATATTCCTTTTATATATCCTTTTTCACTTATTTTTTCAAATTCTTTATATAATTTTTCAAATTTTTCTTTCATGTATCCGCCTCCTTTATTTAACTGATTGTTAACACTTCCATATACTAAAAGAAAAATAGTTTCCTATTTTTCATAATTACATTTAGAACATTTTATTGTATTACCTTTTTTAGTAAGAATGTTTTTACATTCTGGACAATATTCATTTATTGGTTCATCCCATGTTGCAAAATCACATTTTGGATAATTATTGCAACCGTAAAAGGTTTTGCCTTTTCTACTTTTCTTTTCAATAATTGTGCCCCCACATTTTGGACATGTCATTATCTCTCTTGCTTGCTCTTTTGCTTCATTTTTTATGTATTTGCATTCTGGATTATTAGAACAAGCAACAAATTCACCATATTTACTTTTTTTGATTACCAATGGGCTACCACATTTGGGACAAGATTCTCCAGTTTGTTCAGCTGCCTTCTTTTCCATATGACCGAAAGCTGTTTTCACTTTTGGTTCAAAGTCGTTATAGAATCTTTTTAATAGTGTCAAATAATTTAATTTACCATCTGCAATTTTGTCCAAGTCCTCTTCCATATCTCTTGTGTAATCAACATTAATAATATCTTTAAAGAATTCCTGTAATTTGTCTGTTGTTTCAATACCAATTTCGGTTGGATGAAATTTCTTCTCAATGGTTTTAACATAGCCCCTTTCAGAAAGGATGCCAATTGTCGTTGCGTACGTTGACGGTCTACCAATACCTAATGTTTCCATTTCTTTTATTAATTTACTCTCGGTATATCTTGCTGGGGGTTTGGTCGTATGCATTGTATAATTAATATCATTCGATTCAATAGCATTGTCTTTATATTTGCTAAAATCTGGCAAAATAATATCTGTCGTATCTTCATATTCGCCATATACTTTTAAGTAACCATCAAAGACTAAAATACTGCCAGTTGCTTTAAATTGATAATTATTATTATCTAATATGACCGTTGTTGCTTCAGTATTAGCATCTTTCATCAATGATGCAAGGGCACGATAATAAATCATACGATATAATTTATACTCATCATTGGTAAGATACTCTTTAACCGATTCTGGTGTTCTATTAATACTAGTTGGTCTAATAGCTTCGTGGGCATCTTGAACATTATCAGTCTTCTTTGCCGTTTTTACGTATCCAATATAGTTTTCACCATAATTCTCTTTTATATTACCATATGTTGCCTTAATAAATTCATCGGATAGTCTAATTGAATCTGTTCTCATATAAGTAATAAGACCAACTGTTTCATTTTTTAAAGAAATACCTTCATACAGTTTTTGTGCTAGTTGCATTGTTTTTTTAGATGTAAAATTTAATTTAGTAGATGCATCTTGTTGTAATGTTGATGTTATATATGGAGGTTTTGCTTTTTTGTTTTTTGACTGTTTATCAACAGACACAATATTGAATACTTTTGACAACCTGTTGATTATCTCTTTTGCTTCTTGCTCAGTTTTAATCTCGATTTTCTTGTTATTATAGGTGTCTAATTTTGCTTCAAATTCATCGAATATAGCATCAATTTCATAATAATCTTCTGGAATAAATGCTTCAATTTCTCTTTCTCTATCAACAATTAGCTTTAAGGCAACGCTTTGAACACGGCCTGCTGATTTACCGCCAGTTTTTGATTGCATTAATTTGCTTAGTCTAAAACCAATAATACGATCCAGCATTCTTCTTGTTTCTTGCGATTTTACTAAATCTTCATCAATATCTCTAGCTTTATTAAAACTATCAAGAATTACATCTTTGGTAATTTCATTAAAGACAATGCGTTTATAATTATTTTTTAAACCTAATGCATCATATAAATGCCAAGATATTGCTTCACCTTCACGATCCGGGTCTGTCGCTAGATAAACATAATCAGCATCTTTGACATATTTTTTTAGATCAGATACTAATTTATTTTTACCTTTAATAATTTCATAATGAGGCTTAAAATTATTTTCAATATCGATACCTAACCCATATTTCCCGGTAGTTGCTAAATCCCTAATGTGACCTAGTGATGATATTACTTTATATTCTTGACCTAAATATTTTTCAATTGTTCTGCTTTTGCTTGGAGACTCAACAATTACTAATTTTTTTGACATAAACCTCCGTCCTTTCTTACCAATTATATACAAATAATTTTTGTTTTGTCAAACCTTTTTGATAATTATTTTAATTTTACGAATATAATTTACTGGAGGATTACAATGCGTAACTTTGTAGCTTACTTTTACAATATTATGGTAGATAAATTTTCACTTAATAATAACTATTATAGTTTTAATTATAATGGATATTTGTATCATTTAATTATTACTGACAATAATTTAAATATTAATATGTTAGTTGATATTAATAAGCAAATGTTAAATAATACTTTAATTAGTGAAATAATAATTAATAAAGATGGAAAATATATAAGTAACTATAATGATACTAATTATGTGCTGATTAAAGTATATGTTAATCCAAATAAAAACATGTCATTGGAAGAAATTAATTACTTAGCAAATTCCTTATATAGTAAAAATAATAAAACCAATTGGGGAATATTATGGAGTAATAAAATTGATTATTTAGAAAACTTAATAAATGAAAATAGAAAAAAATATCCACTCATCGCCTACAGTTTTAATTATTTCGTAGGAATGGCGGAAAATGCTATTAGTTATTATAACAATATAAATATTAAAAACAATAGTACGTACGTTGTTAGTCATAGGACGATTAGATTCGATGACACTGCATTAGCTTTGTATAATCCATTGAATATTATCTTTGATTATCCCGCTAGAGATGTTGCAGAATATATAAAAAATTCTTTTTTTATTAATAACAACCGCATTTTTAATGAATTGGATCTTTATATTCAACATAATAAACTGACAAATATTGATGCAATGTTAATTATTTCAAGAGTATTATATCCAAGTTTTTATTTTGAAATGTATGAGGATATTTTGATCTATAATCAAAGTGAGTTAATCATAACCGAGATTACTAACAAACTACCAATATATGAGAGATATCTAGCAAAGGTTATTAATTATTTTAGAAAATACTATGATGTGCCTGATGTTAATTGGTTAAATAGAAAAAACGAAGATTAGTCTTCGTTTACTACTTTAATTACTTCAGGTATTTCATTTATAATTGCCTCTTCAATTCCATCTTCTAATGTACTGTCAACAAGTGGGCAATTACTGCATGCACCAGTAAGTTTAACATAAACAACACCATTTTCATACCTTTTAAAAATAACGTCTCCACCATCATTTTGAAGATATGGCCTCAATCTGTCTAATACTTCTTTTATTTTAATTTCTATATTCATATTATCACCTGTAGTTAATTATATCTTTTTTTTAATTATTTTTCAACGATAATATTTGAAAATACCAAAAAAAATGGTATAATACATACGAGTTGGAGGATAACTATGAATAATATTAAAATTGGGGATATAATTGAAGTTGTTGTCACAGGAATTCAAAAATATGGAGCTTTTGTTTTGATTAATGATAAATATGATGGGCTTATTCATATTTCTGAAATTTCCTCAGGTTATGTAAAAAATATTAATGATTATATTAAAATAGGAGATAAAATTTTTGCTCAAGTAGTTGATATTGATGATGATAATAATAAATTCAAATTGAGCATTAAAAATATTGATTATCGTAATGATGGAAAAGTTTTAAATGATGACGATGACTATTCAAATGGATTTGAACCACTCAAGGAAAACCTTGATTTGTGGATAAATGAGAAGATTAAGGAAATTATGGATAAAATGTAAAAAATTATTGACATAAAAAAATCTATGTGTTATATTATTAAATGTCAGTGAAACGCATATCTATAAATGGTGTGCGATACTGTGGAATGGTAGCGGGCGATTAGCTCAGTTGGTTAGAGCATCTGCCTTACAAGCAGGAGGTCACAAGT
>CAZLQU010000064.1:0-4878 GCA_964561805.1 uncultured Muribaculaceae bacterium
TATAATAATTATCCAATTAAAGTAAATATTAATGAAATGTTTAGTAATCATATGGCAATATTTGGTAATACTGGATCTGGTAAAACCTGCGGTGTTGCAAGAATTGTTCAAAATTTTTTCAGTATGAAAGATAAAATACCGTTCAATTCAAATATTTTTGTATTTAATAATACAAGTGAGTATGATGCTGCTTTTCGTGATATTAATAAGATTAATCCTAATTTTAATTATAAATTGTATACAACTGACAAAGATGATCCAAGTGGTAATCCAATAAGAATACCTCTATGGATAATGGATGTTGATGATTATGCAAATATTCTGGATATAACTGATTATTTTCAAATTAATATAATTGAAAAAATGTTGTGTTTTGTTTCTATATTTGCTAAAAATGATGAAGAATCTATTAGATATAAAAATCATTTAATAGCAAAAGCAATTATTTCAGTATTGTATTCAAATCAAGTAGCGGCCAAAATTAGAGACCAAATTTTTAATATCTTAACTGATTGTTATACTGATCAATTAAATTTGGACGCTGAAGTTCCTGGTATTGGATATACAAGAGAGTTTAGAAAATGCTTTGATATTGATAATCATGGCGAATTTGTAGAAAGAATTCTAGTCACTAAATACATTCAAAGCTTTATTGATAATAATACTAAATGGAAAGAAGAATATGAACCTTTATATTTTACTTTAGATCAATTAGAGGTTGCTCTTAATTTTACTTTAATTAGCGAAGGACTTTTATTAAATGAAAAATCATATAGTGAAGCAATTGCTTTAAAAGTTAAGCTACATGCCATAAATAATAGTTCAAGTAAAGAATTCTTCAATGTTCCTAATTATATAACACCGGAACAATATATTAATTCTCTATTATTAACACAAAGTAATGCACGTGTCCAAATTGTCAATTTTGTTCTAGAGGAAGTTGATGATCGTCTTGCAAAAAGTATGGTTAAAGTTATTTCAAGAATACTATTTAAATTTGCTAAAAGATTACAACCACGTGGTTCCATGCCAATAAATATTATGTTAGAAGAAGCTCATAGATATGTTCAAAGAGATAATGATATAAATATTCTTGGTTATAATATATTTGAACGTATAGCTAAAGAAGGTCGTAAATTTGGAGTAATTATGAATTTAATTACCCAAAGACCTACCGAGCTTTCTGAAACTGTACTTTCACAATGTTCTAATTTTATAATATTTAAATTAAATCATCCAACTGATTTAGAGTACATTAGAAAAATGGTTCCTAATATTTCATCTGATGTTATTGAAAAACAAAAATCACTTCAATCAGGTACTTGTGTAGCATTTGGAAGAATGATGAGAATTCCAATGATTGTTAAAATGCAGATGCCTAATCCAGAACCTCAAAGTGCTAATGCATCAATATATGATAAATGGATGGTTGAATGGAAAAAATAATTAACTACATTTTTATGTAGTTTTTTTATATCAACAATACCTGTTAATATTTATTTTTTTATATTATTTGTAATATTTATATTTATCAACAGAAATCCTTGTTTTTCAACATGTTGACGCTTTTGTTAACATATTTTTGAACAAGTTAAAAAAAATAATAAAATTTGTTGAAAACTCTTTAAAACCCTTATAAAATATGGTATTATATTGTTGAAAAGTTGTTGATAACTTGTTTATAAGTTGTTGATATAAAAAAAAGTGATAGACAAATATTTTCTGTGTGTTAAAATAAAGTTGAGACTTGAATGAGAGGTAACAATTATGAGCGATAGAGAAGTATGGAATAATTTTTTAGAAAATGTAAAAAATGAAATTACAAATGTTTCTTTTGATACTTGGTTTAATGAAGAAGATACAAAATTTTATTCATTCAAGAATAATGTTATGACATTTACTGTTAATCAAGAATTTATAAAAAAACATATTATAGAACATTATATGGATATTATGACTGATGCGCTTAATAAAGTTACTAATACTAATGTTAGTTTCAATATAATTTTAGAAAGTGAAATTAATAATTTAGAAAATGATACTACTAAAAAGAAAGATAAATTAGAAAAACAGTCAGCAACAAATGCTAATTTAAATCCTAACTATACATTTGAGAACTTTTTAGTAGGTAAAAGTAATAAATTTGCCTATAAAGCAGCAAGAATGACGGCAGAAGCTCCAGGAAGTTATAATCCATTATTCCTATATGGTGAGAGTGGTGTTGGTAAAACGCATTTAATGCACGCTATAGGTAATTATTTAATAGAAAATAGTGATAAAAAGGTATTATATATAACAAGTGATAAATTTGTTGATGAATATACAAGAATATTTAGATATAGTGATAAATTGAATTTTGAAAAGATAGATGCTTTTAAAGAAAAATACAGAAATGTTGATGTATTAATGATTGATGATATTCAATTTTTAAGTACTGCTCCAAAAGGTCAAGAAGAATTCTTTAATACATTTAATGAACTTCATAATGCTGGTAAGCAAATAATTATTGCTTCTGATAGACCTGTTGATGATTTAACATCATTTGAAAATAGATTAATTACAAGATTTAATTGGGGGCTTACGGCTAATATTACAACACCAGATTATGATTTAAGAGTTAGTATTATTAAAAATAAATTAGCATTTAATGAAGCAGTCAATGACATTCCAGAAGAGGTTGTCGAATATATTGCTAATAATTTTGATTCAGATATTAGAAAACTTGAAGGAGCTATTACTAGAGTTTTGGCTTATTCATCGATGTTTAATAAAGGTATAATTACTTTAGATATTGCAGTTGAGGCATTAAAAGATCAAATTAAAGGACATAGTACTTATAAAAATGATATTCAAAGAATACAAAGAGTAGTATGTGATTATTACAAGATAAGTATTGAGCAAATGAAAGGTAAAAATAGAAATAATGATGTTAATTTTCCTAGACAGGTAGCAATTTATTTGTGTAGAGAATTAACTACTGAATCTTTTCCTAAAATTGGATCATATTTTGGTGGTCGAAATCATTCTACAATTATTAGTGCTGATAAAAAAATTAGAAAAGAATTAAATCAGAATGATAATTTAAAACAAGTTATTAAAGATTTAAAAAGGGAACTTTTATAGTTGTTAATAAGTGATTATAAGTAATCAATTAATTAACAAGTGCTGTTGATTAGATTAAACCTTATATTATAAGGTTTAAATTGAATTATCAACAGTTTCAACAAGTATAATAATAGTAATTATTTTAAAGAAAGAAGGAAGAAAATGAAATTTATTATTAAAAAAAATACTTTACTTGAAAATTTACTTAATACATCAAGAGCTATATCATCTAGAAATCTTATTCCGATACTTACAGGAATTAAATTTGAATTAAAAGAGGAAGGTTTATATTTATCTGGAAGTGATTCTGATATTTCAATTAGAACATTTATAAAGAAAGATGATATTACTGAAATAATAGAAACAGGTTCTATAGTAATTAGTGGTAAATATATTGTTGAAATAATTAGAAAATTACCAGAAGCAGATATATCTATTGAAGTAATTGATGGATTTAATATGATAATTCAAACTGAAGGTTCTGAATTTAATTTAAATGGTATAGATCCTAATGAATTTCCTAATTTGGATTTAGAGGAGACTAAGAATCCAATTATTATTAATACTGATGTGTTTAAAAATATTGTTAATCAGACATTCTTTTGTACATCACTTTCTGAGACAAGACCATTACTTACTGGTGTAAATTTTAAATTAGCAGATGAAAAATTAGAAATAATAGCCACAGATAGTTATCGTCTTGCAAGGAAAGAAATTAAATTAAAAGATAAATATGAAAGTGAATTTAATATAGTAATTCCTAGTAAAAATCTTGTAGAACTTGCTAGAATGCTTGATGATGATAAAGAAAATATTAGTATGCATGTATTTAGTAATAAAGTATTATTTAAATATAAAAATATCATTTTCTTATCAAGATTAATAAGTGGTACTTATCCTGTAACATCTAATATTATTCCTACAGAATTTAAAGTTGATATTTTATGTAATTATAGTGATTTATATGAAATGATCGATAGAGCTTCACTTCTTACTAGTGATAAAGAAAAAAATACAATTAAATTAACTTTAAAAAATAAAGAATTAATTATTTCATCTAATTCACCTGAAATAGGTAAGGTTGAAGAAAAAATTACTATTGATAATAAAGGTGAAATTGCTATTTCATTTAGTTCTAGATATATGTTAGACGCTATTAAAAGTTTTAATAGTGAAAAAGTTCATATTCTTATGAATAATGATAATTCACCTATTATTGTTAAAAGTGATGATGAAAAAACATTAGTACAATTAGTGTTACCAATAAAGACATATTAATTTATGTCTTTTTTTTATAATCTTTTAAAAACTCCGTAGGATAAAAAAATATTATCACCGACAAAAATTGACAATATTCGACAAAATAATGTGTCATAATAAAGAGTTAAGGAGGGGGTAATGATGTATGAAATTGACTTATCAACACTAGTTTTAATTGGTTTATCTGATAATGAAACTAAAGTAGTAACAATAGATAGTGAATTTATTATTAAAGAAAATAGTAAAAAAATAATTGATAATTCATGTCATTATTTTGGAAGTAGTTTATCAGATAGAATAAAAGCTACTAATAGACTTGTTAATATGGCCTCAAAAACACCAATTATTGTTGAAGAATCTAGAAATATCATCTTTTTTCCACTTAGATCTACTAGAGAAAAAAATAATATTTGGGTATCATTTAATCATTTAGATAAGTATATAAAAGATGGTCATAATACAATATTAAAATTTAAAAATGGTAAAGAAATAACAATTAATTTTTCATATTAT
>CAZLQU010000065.1:0-4754 GCA_964561805.1 uncultured Muribaculaceae bacterium
TGTTAATAACATTTTATTAAAAACAAAAAGATTTGTCAAGCTTTTTTTTAAATTTTATAAAAAAAATAGCAAGTATTATATACCTACTACTAAAAATTAAACATCAACCATTCTGGTTTAAATATCATCAGGATACCTATTAAAAGTAATAAAATACCTCCGATTAATTTTGATAATTTTCCATATTTCGTAGAAAAACCTGTAAGTTCCATTGTACTAACAGCTATCAAGAATACAATTAAATCATCGATTAAGAAGAAGAACATATATATAGCTATATATAATACTTCCTCGAATAATGACAAATGATTCATCGATAATATCTGAATAAACATAACTGGAAGTCCAGCTGAACAAGCTAGTTCTACGACATTTACAGATATTGCTAAAGTTATTACTCCAAGCATTGCCAAGAAGAAATTTTTCTCGTGTGTAAATTTCTTAATTTTATCAAATATTCTATTCCTTTTTTTATCATCAATAACTGAGCATCCATCATCCTTACGATGTTTAATATAACTTGATAAATTTATACACGCTCCAATTAAAGCAACTAATCCAATTAACAACCTTACCCATTTAATTGTAAGCAAGAAAGTTGCTGCATTTAACCAAGCTAACATAAATAATAAATATATTAAAGCTGATGTAAGTAAGAATGTAAATCCTAACGTAATCATCTTCTTTTTATTACGCATTCCAATTAACATACTTATCAAAAATAATAATACCCACATAGCACATGGATTAAAGCCATCCACTAAACCGATTACAAGCGCTATAACTGGAAGTGCCATATTCTTTAAATCAATTGTCTTACCTAAAATAGTAATCTTTCTATCAGTAACTTCATCGATATATTCATCTACATCGGTAGTATCATCATTTTGACCATCTGGTATTACCTCATAACTTGGAAGTTCGATACCACCAATATACTCTCCAGTTCTATCTTTATAAGCATTTTCAGAATAATAATCGATAGCTGCAATAAATCTTTCATGATAGCCATCATAACTAAATCCTTTAAAATATTTATCACCAATTATGGTAAAAGGAGTTCCACTAACTGGTGTATCATAAAGTTTTGCTACTTCATCCATAAGTTTTAGATTACTACTATCACCTATTTCATACATATATATTCTTATATTATCATAATCATCTTTAATATCATTCAAAAATTTAATCTCTTCTTTACAATGAGGACAAGTATCTGAATGAAATAAATAAATATTTACTAAGTTCTTTTCAGAATCAGCCAATACTAAACTAATATTTAAAACGAAGATGATAAAAGTAAATAATATTCCTTTAATTATTTTCATACTTATCAATCATCCCTCTTAATTCTTCTTCGCTTTTTTCACCAATTAAGCGTTCTAATTCATTTCCATTTTTATCAAGAAAAATAACAATTGGCAAAATCTTACCCGCATTGTATTTGGATACCTCTAAATTATCCATATCGTAATCTAAATTAGTAATATCTAAGTCTTTATAATCACTAATTATCTTATTCCATACCTTTTTCATAACTAAGCATCCTGGGCACCATACCGCCCCAATCTTAATTATTCTCATTTTATCACCTACATATCAAGTTTTTTATAACATTCATCAAATACTTCCAAGAACCTATCTACTTCTTCCGTAGTTGTCTTATAAGATAAACTTACACGTAAACTATGATTAGATAAATCCTTATCCTTAGTTAGAGCATAAACAGCATTTGACATACTATCAGCACTTGAACATGCACTCTTTGTTGATATATATATTTCATTACTATCTAACGCATGTAAAAATGTTTCTGGTTTAATCTTTCTTAAACTAAAGTTTATCGTATGTGGCATACTATTTTCAGTACTATTAATATGTACCAAAGGATATTCCCTTAATTTATCACATACTCTTTTATTTAACTTACTAATATATTTCATATTATCTTCTACATTAGGAACGATTAATTCCATTGCCTTATATAAAGATACGATTAAAGGTAGAGCTGGAGTTCCACTTCTAAAAGCTGTTGTACTTTTTCCACCATGTATTAAAGGTAAAATCTCAACATTTTCCTTTTTAATAAGTAGCCCTATTCCCTTCATTCCATATATTTTATGAGCAGACATACTTGCTAAATCAATATCAGTTAAATCAACTGGTATTTTACCTAATGCTTGAGTACAATCTACATGGAAAAAGCATTTTGGATAATCTTTTAATATCTTAGCAATTTCTTTAATTGGTTGTCTAAGACCAATCTCACTATCTACCATACATACACTAACTAAAATCGTATCATCCCTAAGTAGTCTCTTTAAATCATCAAGGTCTACCAAACCATTATCATCAATCTTAACAAAATCAACTTCGAATCCTAAATCAGTTAAATAGTTAAGTGGTGCAATTATTGATGAATGCTCTAAATAAGTTGTAATAATATGTTTACCTCTATTCTGATACTTCAAACATATTCCTTTAATTGCCGTATTATTTGATTCACTAGCTCCACTAGTATATATTACTTCACTAGGTTTTACCTTTAACATTTTAGCAATCTCTTCCGTTGCATAGTTTTCTAACTGTTTACTCTTTACACCCAAACTATGCAAAGAATTACTATTTCCAGGATATTCCCTACATACCTTTCCAAAAGTTTCAAGTACTCTTTCGTCTACTGGCGTAGTTGCCGAATAATCTAAATATGTCATAATTAATCACCAAGATAATTATACAATAAAATAAAAGACTAATCAATCGCAATTAGCCTTATTTTTTCATCACTTCGATATAAATTTAAAATATTATCGACCGCCTCCTTTACATCACTATAATTATTTGCCTCCTTTAATTCTTTTTCATATGCATCTTGTTTACTATCGATAATCTCATTTGCTACATAATATTCCATTACAGATAGTTTATCATCATATAATGATTTTATTTTCTTAACATTATCATAATCTTTTGTAATTCCCACCACTGTTTTATACTTATCATCATCTCTATAATATACATAATTATTATCTCCGTTATCCTCTCTCATCACGTCAACACTATCATATACTCCTTTTTCAACTAAATAAAGCCTACTACTCCTTAACGTATCATATAGATTATCCTGATACACCCGATAAGTATATTTACCCCCTATATAACCAATAAATAATGCAATAATTAATGGAACAATTACTCCCCTAATCTTCTTTTTCATATTATCACCTTTATTACTATACCATCCTGAAACTAAAAAATATGTCGAAAAAAATCTCATCATCCTTAGGTGATGAGATTAATCTCTCTCTTTTGTCCACGAAAAGGTTTTCGTGGACCTTATCAGAAGTCATGAGTGTGGGACGCTCCACTTCCCTTTTACTCTACCACATATGGATTAGTACTTATTCCAGTTCCACCACTAGCAAACTTGGTCCCAGGTTTTAATGAAACTGCGGGGCGGACCCCAATGGCGTTGCTGACCTTGTTGTTGCTAAGATTGCCGCTGGTACCGACGTCGAACCCATAGGCACCGCTGCTATAGAAATTGTAAGGGGACCCGGACCACCAAAATTTATTGGTATATAAATAATATGTTGAATTAGATGTGTCTCCTTTTCCACCTGCCAACGTTATTTCATCTGATGTAAGTAAACCAACAGGATATGTTAATTTACCGTTACCATTACTATTACTTACTGTGAAGGCATCATTCGTATTACATGTTAGACTTGGAGTGTATGTACTATATGCTCTCCCATATGGTGATAAATATAAGTAACTAGTTATACTTCCGGTTGGACTCCAGCCATTTAATTGATAGATTGTTCTATCGTTACAATATGGGGTATCTTCTAACTTTGAGGTATTACTTGTCATATTGGCGGCATACCATGTATCTATCGCTGTTTTTATTTTTGAATTGTGTTCATTAGTTGAACTTGTTAGCATTTCATCTAACATCTGACTGATTGTTTTACCACTTGGTATTGTTACATAATAAGCAGTTGCGTTACTTGTATAATATATATAGTATACTTGATTACACTCTCCAGATGTATTAAAACATGTATAGTGATTGTTACTTAATTGGTTATAGTATGTCGCCCAATCAGTACCCGCAAAGTTCATCGCATTAGTTGTTACTAATTTGTGATTGGTTTCATCATAACCGGTTCCATACATATAGGTATCTGTATAACTTGTCATCGTTTTTGATTGATATGTATACCTTGTTCCATACATATATCCGACATCGGCTGGAGAAGTATAATTTGTATTAAACTTACTGGTAGATGCTAACTGAGTATCTGTTCCAGTTGTATTTGTACACTCATTATTATTAGTGCCGCTAGGTAGGCCATTATAGATTAGTTTAGTGCCACCGGTACTAGTTGTTCTTACTATCTTCCAACAGAATCCTGCAAATAAGACATTATTGTTATCGACTGCTCCACGGTAATAAAGTATTGGATGAGCATCATTTTGTGTTCCTGCCCTTATATATAATCCTTTACCATTGGTATTTGATGAGATAGCATTAAACTGTACACCATTAGAGTTTGTTACAAACTGACTTGTGGTATTATCAAGAACGGCGTTTTGAGATATTGTGTTAATAATTGTTTGTGGTGCTTGGTTAGTACATGATCCAGTTAGAGATAAATTGAATGTTTTATTTTGGGTATTATTATTTGATTCGGCTTCGTCTAACCAAATATATAAGTAATATGTTCCACTACCTGGTGATGTTTGAT
>CAZLQU010000066.1:0-4641 GCA_964561805.1 uncultured Muribaculaceae bacterium
GACTCTGTGAGCACCAGACTCATATTTTAATTTTGAATAAGCCCCCTCACCTTTAATCATAAATTCAATTTGTGAAAATCCTCCAGCAGTACCAGGTTCTTCATTTAATACTTCAATTTTCCAACCGAATTGATTGATATAATGTGTATACATATCAAATAAATCTCCAGCAAAGATGTTAGCTTCATCTCCACCAGCTGCTCCTCTAATTTCTCCGATAACATTTTTTTCATCATTAGGGTCATGTGGTAAAAGAAGTATTTCTAATTCTTTTTCCATAGTTTCAATTTCTTTATTAAGATTATTAATTTCTTCCTTGGCAAATGATTCCATTTCAGGATCCTTTGTCATCTCTTTAGCTGTTTCAATATCATCTAGAGCCTTTTTATATTTTTTATAGATATCCACAATTGGTGTAAGTCTACGTTGTTCTTTGGATAATTCGGTCATTTTTTTAATATCGCTGACTACTTCAGGATTAGATAATTCATTAGCTATTTCTTCATATCTTTTATAAATAGCCTCTAATCTATTAATCATATTTATCAGTCCTCTCACGCTTTCTTAATAGTATAACACATTTTTCCATTTTAGAAAATTTTATTTTTCTATTGTCTCTTCACTACTAGAAAGGCCTTTCATTTCCATTATATGTTCTTCAAGATGTTTTGCCAAATATGGCATTTTTCCATTTAGTATTTCAAACATTTCTTCATCGGTAATTTGATTTTTCTTACTGCCATTTTGTTTTCGGCATTTAATCCCATATTCAGTTTTTTCAATGATGTATGTTCCATCTTTAAAATATAGAAAGAAAGCATCTAAATCATTCCTAAATATTACCGTCATATTGCCTTTATTGAATTCATTTATGCCGTTGGTAATATTATTTTCACCGACATAAGTAATATTTGTATTAATATTAAAATCTTTACTAAGGACTCCTTCCATACCAATGCCCCAGCATCCTTTTGATGGTACTGCCAAATGTTCTTCACCGGTCATTAAATCTTTTATATAGTATTCACCATCAATGCTATATAACTCATAGCCGAGAATATAAAATTTCTCGATAAGTTCATCAATTTTAGCTGGATTAATACTAATTTTGCCAGTCTTTTTATCAGTTTCTATTTCACTTTCTATTTTATCGTAGGCTTTTAAATCATCAATAGTAGCTTTAAATAGATCATCCTTTAATAGTTCTTGATAATACTTGGGTGCTTCTTTTTCCATTTCTTCGGCAATAACAAGCATTGATATCTTATCACGATATTCTTTTCCATTATACATAAAAGTGTATCCCTTTTCAGTTTTAGTAATAACTCTTTGATATGTATGATTTTTAAGTATTGTCTTACCACTAGCTTTTATTGTTTTGGAAATAGCAAGGCCCTGTTCAGTTAAAGCAATGCTTATACCATTTTCTTTGTTAGTGTATCCTTGAGTTTTATTATTTGCTATGAAAAGAATTTTATTTCCTTCAAGAATTAAATATTCACCATCAATAGTAAATGGATATTTTTTTAAAGAGCTAGAATCTCTAATATAGTACTTTTCTTTTTCTTTAATTAGTTCATAATTACTTTTATCAATAACCGGCATAAACTTAGCAATATCATTCGTTGTTATCTCTTTGTCGCGGTTTTCATATTCTTTGATATTTTCTAAAGTTTTTTGATAGTTTGTGGCTATTACTTCACCAATTTTAATTTTACTATTTTTTACTATACTTAAGACTTGCTTATTCAATTCTCTACTCAAAGCATATCGGATATTATCTATTATTATATCGAATCTGGACGAATCAATGTCATTAAATGGATCACAATACATTGTAATATTTCTAATTATTGAACGAATAAAATCTTTTAAAAGATCATCAGTGCCCGCAAATTTAATATTTTTAAATGTGTCATTTAAACTCTCATAATAGGCATATATGCTTTTTTCTTTTTTTGTATCTTCGATGCCCTTTAGTAATTGTTCATAATTTTGATGCATTTTATTAGCGATATTTTGTGCTTGCTGTTTAACTAAGTTTTGCATTTCGTTAAGAAAATTATCAGTAATATTTTCAATTTTACTTATAGGGAAACCACGCATGTATTCATTAATTATGCCATTTGCTAAATCAACGAGACCTATTCTATTTTGTCTTAATATATCATTACAGTTATAGATAATTGTTTCGGTATTTTTTTCAATTAAGGCATTGCCTTTTCTTCTTAACAAATACATATCATGATCACCACCTTTACCTTATATAATTATATCATATATATAGTTTTTTTAAAACAGTTATTGAATATATAACAATTGTTTGTTATAATTAAATTGGGTGGAATCTATGAAAAGAAGAATTATCTTACATATCGATGTCAATAATGCTTTTTTATCATGGACAGCTGTCAATATGTTGCATAAAGGAAGCAAAATCGATATTAGAAATAGATATGCCGTTATTGGTGGCGATGAAGCAACACGTCATGGAATCGTTTTAGCTAAAAGTATTCCTGCAAAGAAAAAAGGTGTTGTTACCGCTGAAACGTTATATTCGGCAAGAAAAAAATGCCCTTACCTCGAAGTATATCCACCAGAGTTTAAAGTTTATAAAAAATATTCTGACAGGATGTATACTTACTTATGTAATTATAGTAAGAAAATCGAAAGATATTCCATCGATGAATGTTTCATTGATTATACCGATAGTTATAGTAAGTATGGTGATCCCGTAAAATTAGCTTATAAAATTAAAAACGAAATTAGAGATAATTTTGGATTTACAGTTAATGTCGGAGTTGGCGATAATAAACTGCTTGCTAAAATGGCTAGCGATTTTTCTAAGCCAGATAAAGTACATACGTTATTTACTGATGAAATTAAAGAAAAAATGTGGCCCCTTAATGTTGATGAACTCTTTATGATTGGTAAATCGAGTAGTAAAAAATTGCATGAACTAAACATTAATACAATCGGTGAATTAGCTAATACTAATGTTGAGTTTTTAAAACGTCATTTTAAAAGCATGGGAGTAATGATGTGGGAATACGCCAATGGTATCGATGAGGCAGAAGTAGAAAATGAAAGAGGAAACCCTAAAAGTATTTCTACATCGGTAGTTTTACCTTACGACTATACAAATGTTGATGAAATTAAAAAGATTCTTAAGGAATTATCAATGGACACCGGTAGAAGACTGCGATATAAAAAAATGTATGCTCCGAATGTTTCAATTTGGATTAAGTATCACGATTTCACGAAGATTAGTAAACAAATAACATTAGATAAGTTAATTAATAGCGATAACGAAATATACGATAACGCTTGTAGGTTGTTTGATAAATTATATAATCCAGATGGTGATAAAAAAGTAAGAAGTTTATGTGTAGGTGTAGCCAATTTAACCGATACTTATAAAGTACAATTATCACTTTTAGAAAACAATTTAAAAGAGGAAAATATTAATGATGAACTAAAAAAGACTTTAGAAAGTATTAAAAAGAAATATGGAGACAAATCAATTACATATGCCGATAGGATAAATAAGTAATTGACACTTATTTCTTTTTTTTATAAATAATTTATAAATTAATTGAATTACTATAAACATCGTGCTACACTTATGCTTGGAGGAATAATATGGAAAAAGAAAAAAGTAAAAGTGGCCTTGTTGCATTACTACTAATTATTATTTTAGCGCTTATCACATTAATTATATTAGCTGCGACTGACAGAATAAATTTGAAAAATATTATCAGTGATGGTGAAAAAACTGATACTTGTGATTGTACTAGTCATGTATCAGAATGTCCTAGTGATAATATGGATAGTATAGACTATCAGGAATTAGCTAAAATATCAAAAATGGATTATAACTTCGTAAAGGGAGAATACAGCAACGATTACTCAGTTAATATACTATCAGACGGAAAAGTATTAGTTAACTTTAATAATTATATTTCTAACATTTCTAATGCTAAAGATTTAATTTTATTTAGTGGTCCTGGCGGAGATGATCTTGTTTATATATTAGCAACTGATGGTAATCTATATAAATACAATTTAGCGAATGTTAATTCAAAGAATTTTGAAGCAACTAAACTTGATGAATATACTAATATTAAACAAATGGTTAGATATAAAACGAGAAAAGCTAATGCTGGAGGTTGTGATTACGTCATAGTTATTGATAATGATGGAAAATATCAATCAATAGATTCATATTGTGTATAACAAATAGATGAGAATTATCTCATCTTTTTATTTTAATTATGTTATAATAATTTATGCATAGAAAGAAGGACAATAATGAATGAAATAATCATTAATGAGATTGCTAAGGAATTAAATGTTAAAATTACGCAAGTAGAAACAGTATTAAAACTACTTGAAGAAGGAAATACAATTCCTTTTATAGCAAGATATAGAAAAGAAGCAACCGGGGCACTTGATGAAGAACAAATAAGAAGCATTGGTGAAGTGTATGAATATCAAGTTAATCTAGCTAAAAGAAAAGAAGATGTCATTAGATTAATTGATGAAAAAGGACTATTAACCCTTGAATTAAAAGAAAATATTTTAAATTGTCAAAAATTGGTTGAAATAGAAGACTTATATCGACCATTTAAAGAAAAGAAA
>CAZLQU010000067.1:0-4599 GCA_964561805.1 uncultured Muribaculaceae bacterium
CCCCAAACCTTTTGGTCCGTAGCCAAACGCTCTATCCAATTGAGCTATGGGCGCACTACATCCAAAAGGTATACATATTATATAACCATTTTTAAAAAAAGTAAAGTTTTATAAATCTAACTTTACTTCTTTACCTGTAATTATTATTTGTTTATACTTAACTCCACAAGTATCAAATAACCTTTTAGATGCAATTACTCCATCAGTATCTTTATATTTATCTGACAAATATATTACCTCTTTAATACCAGATTGAATTATTAATTTAGCACATTCATTACATGGAAATAAATCAACATATACCTTTGCACCTTCCAAATCTTTTCTACTGCCACGGTAATTCAAAATAGCATTCATCTCAGCATGACATACATATAAATACTTGGTATTAAGTGGTTCACCCTCTCTATCCCATGGGAACACATCATCATGAAAACCATTAGGACTACCATTATAACCAATTGATAAAATACGATTATCAGCACTAACAATGCAAGCTCCTACCTGCGTATTGGGATCTTTACTTCTCATTGCAGATAACTTAGCAATACCCATAAAATATTCATCCCAAGTTAAATAATCTTTTCTTTGTTTATTTACTTTCTCCATTCTTACCTCCATTTATTGGAATTGGATCATATCCACCCAAACTTTTGGGATTACAACGAATAATCCTTTTAATACTTAAAGATAAACCTTTAAAAAAACCAAATTCCTGAAAACATCCAATCGCATAATCTGAACATGTAGGTTGAAATTTACAACTTCTATGCCATGGACCTGGAATATGTTGATATAGTCGTATAAAAAATATCATTATATATTTCATAATTACTTCTTAACAAATAGTTTATCAACGTTCTTTTTAGGAATCATCATCTTAAAACTACGATCAATCTTTATATCAAATTTTAAACTATCATCTTCAAGTTTTTCACCATCAATACACCAATTTTTCTTTGGTTTTTCAGCAAATCTCATAGTAATATTATCAGTTTTATAAAAATGAATTCCAGGAACTTTTTCAACATCATACATTGTCAAAAAGTATAAACTTCTAATAATATCTTTCTTCTTAGCAAAGTTACAAAGAAGCACTTCAAAACGGTTATCATCTAATTTAACATCTTTATAGAAATTATTGATACCAGCAATTCTATTAGCTGACGAAAGAATTATAAATGAACATAACCCACGATATTCAACTCCATCAATTTCATATGTTACATCATATAATTTTGTTTTATCAAAAAATGATCTAATACCTTCCTTGATATATGCCAAATAACCTAGTTTCTTCTTTAATTCTCTTGGTGTTTCATAAGGTATTTCTGCAAATTTACCAATTGTGGCAACATAGATAAATGGTTTATTATTAATTAAGCAAATATCTACACCCTTTACTACTCCTTCAAGGGTCATTTTTAGATTATTAAGCATATTTTTGCCATAACCCATCATAACACCAATGTCATTAGTAGTTCCAACAGGAATATGGGCACATACTAATCTATCATTTCTTAAATAGTTACCAGTAACAGACTCATTAAATGTCCCGTCTCCACCAATTGATAAAACTAAGTCAACATGTTCTAGATTTTTAACAATTTCTACGGCATGTCCTTTATATTCTGTATAGTGAATATCCACATCATATCCATATTTATTAAGCATTTGTTCAAACTGTGGCATCACATTAAACTTAGCTTTTCTACCACTACTTGGATTATAAACAATTGCACATTTTTTCATAACCCCACCTCACACCCCATATTTTAGCATATAACCTAAAAAAAAGAAACAAATATTGCTATTATTTCCTTTATTTACACTATATTGTTAAATTAACTTAATCTCTATACCAAGTACTCCATACTCTTTTTCTTCTTCCAAAGTATAAAAAGAATTCATAATGCTTTCACTATCATTATCCTTAAGTCCTAGTCTTTTATGAGGAAAGGCATCAAATAATTCCTTAAAAGTATCATATCTATATAGATTAACAACAGAAACATTTAATTCTTCAGAGGTATCTAAATTAGTAAATATTATCGTATCACCAACATTTATTAATCTTCTTTTCTCATCATTTAATCTAACTTCAATATCTTTAGTTCCATTCTTAATTGCTTCAAAAGCAAAACCCACTAATCTCATTTTATGTGTCATAATGTACCTCAAAAATCCATTTCTCTCCCTTTTGATTTATCCCATTTGTATTCGTTTGCAAGATTATTTCCTTTATAATTTTCAAATCTTTCTGTCAATGATATTTTTTTCTTATCATTTTTTATAGTAATAACAGTTTTTTGATTTGCTTTCATATTAGCACCTCAAGGTAATTATATCATAAAAAAAGACCCCAAAGGGCCTAAAATTAATTAAAACAAGAACATGATCCACATTGTACATTAGTACAAGTATTTTCTTCACAACAAGTATAACGTGGTTCATAAGTATGTTTAAATATATGATTATTGATTATCTTAGTGTTCATAGGACAGATGTGTTTTACTTCGTGAACTATATTTCTTTGAATAACTCTTTCTCTTCCAGGTTCAATTATTGGTCCGGTAACAGATCCCATCATCATACCTGGATCACTCATATTCATATCAATTTGATTCATATTAAAATTGCTATTCGTATTGGTATTAACATTGTTTATATCGATATTGATATCTTCTCCATATCCAAAATCACCATTTTGTCTTAATTCGTCATTACCAAAAAACATGTTTTTTCCTCCTATCTGTTTTATCATATGTAAAATTCTCTAAAATGACTATGTAAATAACACAAAGCATTGACAAAATAACAATAATTAGCTATATTAAAATTGACTTTTATCAAGAATGAGGGAGAGAATTAGCTCTATGATCTCATACCAACCTGCAAATGTAAGGTGGTAATGCTAATATCGATGAAAGAGATTTAATAAAAGAATTAACTCTTTCACAAGGGTTTTTATTTTGGTAAAAGTGAAAGGAGTTAAAATGAAACATTTCGTAACAAGCGAATCAGTCACTGAAGGTCATCCAGATAAAATATGTGATAAAATCAGTGATCAAATTCTAGATACTGCCCTAGAGCAAGACAAAGACAGTAAAATGGCCGTAGAATGCACAATCAAAGATAATTTAGTGTTTATCTATGGTGAATGCCACACAAAGGCAAATTTAAACTATGAAAGGATAGCAAAAAAGGTATTAAAAGATATTGGCTATCAGGAAGGATTTAAAGTAATAACTAAAGTTAGTAAGCAATCAAAAGAAATCAACAATGCTGTTGATAGAAAGAAAACAAAAGCTGGAGATCAAGGGATCATGTTTGGCTATGCCACCAATGAAACAAAAGAATATATGCCACTACCGATACTATTAGCAAATAAATTAACAAAAGAATTAGCAACAGTTAGAAAAAAAGATAAAAATTCCCCATTACTACCTGACGGTAAATCTCAAGTAACAGTAGAATACCAGGATAATCTTCCTAAAAGAATTGATACGATTATTATTGCTAGTCAGCATAAAAAAGACATCAAAAAAATAGAGCTAGAAAAGTATATTAAAGAAAAAATAATAAATAAAGTTATTCCTTCAAAATATTTAGATGAAAAAACAAAAATATTAATAAATACTAGCGGCTCATTCATCTTAGGTGGCCCATTTGCTGATAGTGGAACTACCGGTAGAAAAATAGTCGTAGATGCGTATGGTGGAAGTGCTAAAGTAGGTGGTGGCTGCTTTAGTAGTAAAGACCCATCAAAAGTAGACCGTAGCGCTGCATATTATGCTAGATATGTTGCTAAAAACATCGTTTATTATAAATTATGTGATAAATGTGAAATTGGTGTATCTTACGCAATTGGTAAAGAAAAACCAATTCACATAAATATTGAAACATTTAATACTAACAAAGTACCATTAAAAGAAATATATAAATTTGTAAATAAAAATTTCAATTTTTCAGTTGATAATATAATTAAAGAATTAGATTTAAAAAAGCCAATGTACTATAAAACTGCTGCATATGGCCATTTTGGTAGAAAAGAATTCCCATGGGAAAAAATAAAAGAAATCATTTGATTTCTTTTAAAATGGCATTTTAAAATTATTTTTACCCATCATTTTCATCATTTTTTTCATTTCTTCAAATTGCTTTAATAGTTTATTAACATCGGTAACAGTAAGTCCGCAACCCTTAGCGATTCTTTCTTTTCTACTTGCCTTAATAATATCAGGATTGTGTCTTTCTAGAGGTGTCATTGACAAGACAATGGCTTCAACATGCGCCATCTGTTTAGGATCTATTTTAACATCATTAAGTCCCATTTTTTTTGCCCCAGGTAACATCTTAATAATATTTTCAAGTGGTCCCAACTTCTTTATTTGATTTAACTGCCCAAGAAAGTCCTCTAAATCAAAATTACCTTTAGTCATCTTTTTAGCGGCTTTCATCGCTGCTTCTTCATCTATTTCGTCTTGTACTTTCTCAACCAGACTAATAACATCTCCCATTCCAATAATCCTATTGGCCATTCTATCAGGATGAAACTCAGTAAGCCCATCCATTTTTTCACTAACACCAATAAACTTA
>CAZLQU010000068.1:0-4577 GCA_964561805.1 uncultured Muribaculaceae bacterium
TAATATGGTCATCAATTACTTTGAATTACATTTGACCATGATATGGTAATTGATATAATTCTTCAATACCTTTCATAATTGGCATAAATAGATCAGTTTCATAGTTTGTTTCTGTGTTTTGAAGAATGCAAGCCATTCTTTCAACACCCATACCGGTATCAATATTCTTACTTGGTAATTCTTCATATTTATCACGAGGAACTCCTTCTTTAGCATTAAATTGACTAAATACATTATTCCAAATTTCAATATATCTATCATTCTCAAGTTCTTGTTCTAATAGTTTAATACCTAATTTTTGTGGATCATATTTAGGTCCGCGATCATAGAAAATTTCGCTATCAGGGCCACTTGGCCCTTCACCAATTTCCCAAAAATTATTTTCAAGTTTAATAATATGATTTTTAGGCATCCCCAATTTAATCCATAAATTGTAAGCATCAGTATCATTAGGATAGATTGTTACATATAGTTTTTTAACGTCAAATCCAAAATATTTTGGGTTCGTTAATAACTCCATCGCCCAAGTTAGTGCCTCTTCTTTAAAATAATCACCAACCGAAAAGTTGCCTAACATTTGGAAAAAAGTATGATGTCTAGCTGTTCTACCTACTGATTCAATATCACCTGTACGAATACATTTTTGGCAACTTGTCATTCTTCTGTTTTGTGGAATAGCAGTGCCATCAAAGTATTTTTTTAATGGTGTTACGCCAGCATTTACCCACAAAATTGATGGATCATTATGAGGAATTAAACTTGCTGATTCAACCTCACTATGTCCCCTTGCTTTAAAGAATTCAATATATGTTCTAATTATTTCATTACCTGTCATTTTCTTCATTATTATCACCTTTTACTACTCCTTCTATAATTTTAACTTCTTCATCAACTGTTAAGTTAGTTGAATCAATATATACTTGATCTTTGGTTCTCATTAGCGAACCAACTTCCTTATGCATATCATTATAGTCTCTTGCTTCAATATTTTGATATACTTCTTCGTATGTCATATCAATCCCTTTTTCTTGATTTTCTTTATATCTACGTTTCGCGCGGCATTCAACCGAAGCGTCTAAATAAAACTTAAATGGTGCATTAGGAAAAACAACAGTTGTAATATCTCTTCCTTCCATAACAACATCTTTTCCTTCGGCAATTTTTCTTTGAATTTCAACAAGGATTTCTCTTACTTCCACAATTGATGATATTGGGGATACGATATTTGTTACTTCCTTACTTCTAATTTCCTTGGTAACATCTTCTCCATCCATTAGAACTGTACCGTCTGTAAGTAAGTCAATATTTATTTTTTTGGCAATATCGATTATTCTTTCTTTTTCTGAAATTGGCACATTTTCTCTTAATGTTTTTAAGGCAACGCAACGATATGTTGCACCTGTATCAATATTTACTAAATTTAATTTTTTTGATAGTGCTTTGGCAAGTGTACCCTTGCCACTTCCTGCTGGACCATCAATAGCTATGATAATATTCATTTTTTACTCCTTTCAAAATAAAAAGCGAATTAATCTATTCTCTAGGAACGAATTAATCCGCGGTACCATCCTAATTATACATAAGTATAACCTTAATTTAAATAACGGTTTTAGCCGGTGATTGTTAGTCACATTAATATGAGGAGCTTTCTAATAAATTATTATATCTACTTACACCAAGCGTAGACTCTCTTTAATAATAGCTTTATTATACTTTATCTCATACATTATTTATTACATATATTTATTCATTTGTTTCATCATTTGATTTACTTGCTTTTGAGATGGTGTCCTTCCCATTCCACTCATCATTGCTTTAATCATTTGTTCATTAATTGGTGGGTTTTTCTTTAAATACTTTTTCATATATGCCCTTGCAATAAAGAACCCTGATACAGCACCCACAAGCAAGCCAATTACTAAATATAATATATCCTTCCACATAATTTATACGTCCTTTCACTTACTAATTATACTAAAGATAAATCTTTTTGTCTATCTTTATTTAATGATTCTAGCCAAAAATAATCATGATTTTTAAAGTCACAAACAAAGATATTATCGAGATAAGCATTTAGATCGTTCAAAAATACTGAATATACATCATTGGTCTTTAGCATAATGCATGTTGCATTAACAGTTAGTTTATTATATTTTTCATTGTTAATTATATGAATATTATTATCCCTAAAATAGTTCTTATTATCTTTATTTAAATTATATATATATTCATTTATAGCAATCTTATTAAACTCAAGGGCAAATTTTTTATAATACCTGTAACTAACTAACATGTCATAATCTTTTGTATGATATAATTCTTCAATTATTTTATACATTCTATATGGCCATTTTTTGTAGACATATGCAAAATATTTATTAATTTTAAAGATATAGTATGTTCTCATAATATCACCTTGATTATCATAGTACTATATCTTTAAATAATTTGTCGTTTTAAATATTATTTTTAATTTTTATTATAATACTTGGAATGTCTAATTCATATTCAGCAAGTAATTCTTCCTCAGTACCACTTTTACCAAATTTATTTATATTAATAATATCGTCGTCACTTTTTACAAGTTTATACATTGTTGGGTCGTTTGAAAATTCAATAATCATACGTTTATATCCTTTTGGTAAAACTTGATTTTGGTATTCGGCAGGTTGTTTTAAAAACTCATTAATATTTGGCATTGAAACAATTCTTGCTTCAATAAAACTCTTTAATAGTTCATGTTTTATTTGCATTGCTAGTGTTACTTCAGAGCCAGAAGCAATAAGAATAACATCTAATCTGCTTTTTACTTCGCTAATAACATAACCACCCAACGCAGTTTCTTCAACTGATGTGTATTTGTAAGTTTCTGTTGGATTTTTGGCAACCACTAAGGCACAAGGACGTTTGTTTTTTAAAATTTGTTGCCATGCACCAATCAATTCCTTATAATCGCAAGGACGATAAACATCAAAATTAGGAATTGTTCTTAGCATTGCTAATTGTTCAATTGGTTGATGCGTTATACCATCGGCGCCAATACGGACACTATCATGAGTAAAAATATAAGTTACTGGCAGTCCCATAATAGCACTATTTCTTATTGATGGCTTCATATTATCAGCAAATGTTAAAAATGTTGAACCAAAAACTCTAAAATTTGTTAGTGCTAATCCGTTTAAGATTGCTCCCATAGCATTTTCTCTTACACCAAAACTAATATTTTTGCCTTTATAATTGTCGACATTAAAATCACCACCATTTTTTAAATATGCTTTGGTGGAATTGGCCAAATCTGCAGATCCACCTATGAATCTATCGATAAATGCAGAAATGACATTCATTATTTGAAAATTAATATCACGCATTGGCTTATCCAAAAATAGTTTATCTTTATCGATTACTTTTTCTAGATTCAAAGTTATATCTTCACCATTTATTAATTCATTTAGATTATCAACTTGCTTCTCAGTCATTTCATTTATGCAGTTTTCATATTCTTGATACCAATCTTGATATGCTAATTGATTTCTAGTTTTTACTTCTTTCCTTAATGCGTATAAGTTGTTCTCGTCAATTGTAAAAGGCGCTGGGCCTTTTAATTTTTCTCTTATTTCTTCTAGATCGGTTTTATCTAATTTTCCATGAATTTTATTAGTATTTTGGTAAGCAGAATATTTGCCTAAAATTGTATTAACAATTATTAATGTAGGTAGTTTAGAACGTTTTGCTGATTCAATTGCCTTATCAATTTCTGAAACTTTTTCACCATTTTTAATGACTAAAACATCCCAGCCTAATGAAACATACATATTTGCTATTTTATCATTGTAATCTTTGGCAAGAGCGCCATCCAAAGTCATGCGATTGGCATCATATAAAACAATCAAATTGTTTAATTCATATTCGCCAGCTAAGGCTGCGGCTTCATATGATACGCCCTCCATTAAATCACCATCACTGCATAAACAATAAATGTCATAATCAAACAAATCCACCTTTTTGGTATTGTATTTTGCCTCCAACATTTTTTCACCTATAGCCATACCAACAGCAGTAGCAAAGCCTTGGCCTAATGAACCAGTTGTTGCCTCAACTCTTTTATTAACATTTAATTCTGGGTGTCCTGGTGTAACACTATTTAAATGCCTAAAATTTTTCAATTCCTCAATTGTATAATCTTCAGTCGTAGCATAAATTGTGGCATATAATAATGCTGATGCATGACCGGCTGATAGGACAAATCTATCGCGATTTGGCCAATCTGGTTTTTCAATATCGTATGTCATTTGATTTGCAAATATTGAATACATTATAGGTGCTGCACTCAAGGCGATACCTGGGTGACCACTTTTAGCATTGTCAATCATATCTAATGCTAAAAGTCTAATTTCATCAATCATTTTCTTTTCATTTAATTTCGACATATTTCTACCTACTTTCAATTTAATTATAGCATAATTTTTCTTATATTTAAATATTTTTGTTAACTTGTTGGCGCAAAAAAAACTAATCATCTGATTAGTTATTTTTCTAATTTATTTACTCCTTTATAAAATCCGCATTTATCACAAACT
>CAZLQU010000069.1:0-4394 GCA_964561805.1 uncultured Muribaculaceae bacterium
AATGTAAATGATTTTAAAACTGGTATGACTATCAGTTATGAAGGAAACCTATATCAAGTACTTGAATTCCAACACGTAAAACCAGGAAAAGGTGCTGCAATTGTTAAAACTAAATTAAAAAATCTAAGAACTGGTTCTATCGTTGAACAAACATTTGGTGCGGGTATTAAAGTACCACAAGGCCATGTAGAAAAAGTAAAAATGCAATTCTTGTATGAATCAAGTGGCTCTTATGCCTTCATGAATATGAATACTTATGAACAAGTTGAATTACAAGCTAGTCAAATCGAAAATGAAAAGAAATTCTTAAAAGAAGGACTAGAAGTATTAATCTTCTTTTACGAAGGTGAAATGCTAGGTATTGAATTACCAGAAAAGATTGACTATGTAATAACTGAAACAGAGCCAGCTATCAAAGGTAATACGGCAACTAATGCTACAAAAGATGCTATCATCGAAACTGGTTTACTTGTTAAAGTACCATTATTTATTGAACAAGGTGAAGAAATTATCGTATCTACAAAAGATGGTAAATACGTATCAAGAAAGTAACATACTTTCTTTTTTTATGTCTATTTTCTGTAAACTTAATTTACAAAGTATTATCATATATTATATAATTATAATAAGGTGATGATATGAAAAATAAGACTTCTCAAATATTACCAGTTCATAGTGTTGAAGACTTATCAAAAATAACTGATAAAGTTAAATATATTAACTTAGATATCACTAATCCTAATCCTGCAGTTATTGCATATTTTATGGAAAATGGAGAAGGATTAATGTATTCTGATATCGTAGAGTCAACCCCAGGATATACATATGTTAGTTATGATGAATTCTTTAAAGCCGAAAGTATTATCGATATGATTTTAAGGAAGATGCCGGTAGGATTAAAGAAACTAGAAAAAGCAAGATATCTTTATATTACTATTGCTAAATGTGTTTCTGCTGACATTAATGCTAATTTAAACAAAAATGAGATATATAATTTAACATTAATGAGCACTATCAACAACCTATGGGGAAGTTTGTCAACAGGTATTGTCACCGATATTAGTGCATCTAAAATATATTACTACTTATGTCGTAGACTAAATATAGATGTAAATATTTTTATTGATGAAGAAAAAAAACAAGCCTTAACCAAATTAACCATTGATAAACAATCATTGGTTACTGATCTATATGAAGATATTCCATTTATCTTATGTAACATGAAAACAAGATATTTTGCTACCTATAATGATGATGAAATCTTAGATAAAAAAATCAAATATTTAAAGAATAAATATTTAGATTATTATCTCGATAAAATTTTAAAAGACATTGATTATACTAGTAGTGATTGCGTCTATACCATTCTTGAAGCAACGACTAACTTAATTGATGTAAACAAAATTAAACCAGTTGAATTAAGCACAATTTACAAGTATTTATTTAATAAATATTGTCCTAACTATAATGTCAAAATCAATAATTTATACTTAAATGATGAACACAAAAATCACTTTATAATGATTAGTTATAATAATAATCATTATAGTTATAATTACAAACAAAAAATATTTGTTAATGTTAAAGATGAAGAAATAATTAATAATCTAAAACAAGGGATAATTGGCCTATATAAAGACGAATATATTCCTAATATTAATAATTGTTTATAAATTGCTAATAATAAGTATTATGAAAGGTGATAAGATGAGAAAAAAGAAAAGAATTATAAAAAATGTCTTTTTAATAACTATTGTCACATTAATACTCTTTATGGCAATTTTTTCTTATACTTTAAAACCAGATCGTAGCCTTAATAAAGCTGAATCATTTATTAAAGATATAATTACTAGCACCGAGAAAATAGTTTTTGCACCTTTTAAGTATGTCATTAATAAATTTGATGATTATGAAGAACTAATAGATATCAGAAAAAAATATCAAGAATTATTACCTCAAGTTAAAAGAATTGAATCATTAAATGCTGAAAACATTGAACTCCGTAAGCAATTAAAAGCCATGAAAGAAGAACTAGATATTGACTATACCATTAATGACTATGAATTTTTAAATGCCACAGTCATAAGTAGAAATATTCCTGCTTGGTATAATTTAATAACCATTGATAAAGGATCATATAATGGAGTGACACCGGATATGGTTGTTGTAAATAACGATGGTTTAATTGGTAAAGTCGTATCGACAACAACATTTACCAGTGACGTTAGATTACTTACAACTTCTGATATGGTAAATAAAATAAGTGTTACTATTACTGATGGTACAAGTTCTGTTAATGGCTTAATTAAAAACTATAATTATACTACCAATTTGCTTGAAGTAGAAGGCGTAAGCAATACCAAAACTGTAACTATTGGTGAATATGTTTATACCTCTGGATTAGGTGGTGTATTTCCTAGCGGTATCTTAATTGGTACAGTAAAAAATATTAAAACTGATGAATATGATTTAGCTAAAATAATTGATGTTACCCCAATTGCTAATTTTGATGATTTAAATTATGTGGCTATTTTAAAAAGAAAAGAGGTAAAAAAATGATTTTAATAATTATTTATACCATCATTTCTTTTTTATTGGATGCTCTCATGTCTAATTATCTAAATACCGATATCGTTAATAGTTCTTATCTGATGACGATTTATTCAGTTATTGCCCTAGTTATTATTTATCATTTTTTTGATAATGATAATAAATATTTAACTATTTTAATTATCTTAGGTATCTCGTTTGATATTGTTTATACCAATACCTTTCTTTTAAATATTTTTATTTTTATCATTATTTATTTTGTAATTAAAACAATCAATAACTATATTCCTAATAATATATTAACAATCAATTTAAAAACATTATTAGCAATTACTATTTATCATCTATTGACATTTCTTATTTTAAATTTAGCAAACTACAATAATTATCCTATAAATATTCTTTTTAGCATATTATCAAAAAACATCATTATGACCACTATTTATACTACTACTAGTTATTTAATAATTAAAAAGATGTATTATAAAAAGTACTATAAAAAGATAAAATAAATTGACTATTTTATCTTTTTTCCTTATAATGATTAACTGAACGAAGGTGTATTATGGAAAGAATAATCTTAATAAAATATGGGGAATTAACTACTAAAAAAGCTAATCGTAATTTGTTTATTAGTAAAATTTATGAACAAATGAAAGAATTACTTCGTGACTATAATGTAAAAATTATTAAAAATAGAGTAAGAATGTTTATTGAATGTGATAGCAAAGACTTAGATGAAATAGTAAATATTGTTAAAAACATTTTTGGAATTCACTGTATAGTTGTTGCTTATAAAGTTAAAACTGATATTGAGGATATTGAAAAAAATGTTTTAGAAATTGCTAAAAACGTAGATTTTAAAACATTCAAAGTTGAAACGGATAGGGCAGATAAAAGTTTTCCAATAAAAAGTATGGATTTTTCTAAAAATATTGGAGCTTTAATCTTAAAAAACATTCCTAATGTCAAAGTTGATGTTCACAATCCTGACTATTTATTAAAAATAGAAATAAGAGAAGATTACACCTATATTTATAGTAAAGAAATCACAGGTCTTGGTGGTTATCCTGTTGGTATTGCTGGTAAAGGGTTATTAATGCTATCTGGTGGTATCGATTCTCCAGTTGCTGGTTATATGGCTATGAAAAGAGGAATTAAATTAGAATGTATCTATTTTGAGTCTCCTCCACATACAACACCTGCTGCCAAAGAAAAAGTAAAAAAATTAGTTTCCATTTTAAATACATATCAAGCAAGTATTAAATTACATATAATTAATTTTACGGAAATTCAAGAAGCCATTTATAAATATATGGATCCTGATTATTTGATTACCTTTATGAGAAGAATGATGTACAGGATTAGCGAAAAAGTAATGCACGAAAGAAATTGTTTAGTATTAATTAATGGTGAATCTGTAGGTCAAGTCGCTAGCCAAACTTTAACAAGCATGGGTGTTATTAATAGTGTAACTAATGTTCCTGTAATAAGGCCAGTTGCTTGTTTAGATAAGTTGGAAATAATTGACATTGCCAAAAAAATAGGTACTTATGATGTATCAATTCTTCCATATGAAGACTGTTGTACAATCTTTTTGCCAAAACATCCAGTCATCAACCCTAAATTAGATAAAGCAATTTTAATGGAAGAAGTAGTTGACTATGACAAGATGATTGATAATGCTGTTAAAAATAAGGAAACAATAACAATCGAATTAAATCAAAAACAATTTGATTTGTAAAAATTACCAACCAAAATAGAGTATTAAATTATTATTCCTTCACAACCTATTACTGTAGGAGGTGAATATGATGAATAATAGATCATATCCAAAAAAACTA
>CAZLQU010000070.1:0-4196 GCA_964561805.1 uncultured Muribaculaceae bacterium
AGAGGAACCAAAATTCAGTTTTGATAGTGATAAATATTATGCCACTATTGAAATATTATCAAATGAAAATAATTTCGTGTTTGCTGATGTTGGTGAGTTTTATCAAATGCTTCTTGAAGATGGCTTTAATGTTAACGAGTATGAAGAATATGAAATAGATGATAATAAGGTATTAATATTTAACGATTATAATGGTGCTGAAGATACTAAATTATGTTATTTTAAGTTAATAGATCCATATGCAGTTGAGATTGTATTAGTCAATAAAGATGGTGACTATAAAAATAATTTAGAAGAAATTTATAGTATTTTATTATCTGCTGAATATGATTATGAATCAAAAGAACCATATGGGTACAAGATGTATCTTCCTAATGATTAATAAAAACTGTTGGAAAAACAACAGTTTTTTTGTTATAATTAACAGTGAGGACTGATATTATGGATATGGATAAAATAAGAAATTTCTGTATTATTGCGCATATTGATCATGGTAAAAGTACTTTAGCTGATCGTATTTTAGAGTATACGGGAGCAATCGATAAAAGGGAAATGAAAGATCAAATTCTTGATAATATGGAACTTGAAAGAGAAAGAGGAATCACAATTAAATTAAATGCTGTGAGACTTAATTATAAAGACTATATACTTAATTTAATTGATACTCCAGGACACGTCGATTTTACTTATGAAGTAAGTAGAAGTATGGCAGCTTGTGAAGGAGCTATTTTAATTGTCGACGCTGCTCAGGGAATAGAAGCACAAACGTTATCTAATATCTATTTAGCGATGGAAAACAATCTAGAAATAATACCAGTCATTAATAAAATTGATCTACCTAGTGCCGATATTCCTAAAAGAAAGGCAGAACTTAATAAAATATTTGGTTTTAAGGAAGAAGAAATACTTTTAACGTCTGCTAAAACAGGTGAAGGAATACCAGAATTAATAGATGCTATCACAGAAAGAATACCTAGTCCAAAACCACAATATGATGATAAATTAAGATGTTTGATTTTTGATAGTTATTTTGATTCATATTTGGGAGTAGTATCTTTAATTAGAGTTGTTAGCGGTAAAGTAATGGTTGGTGATAATATTAAAATGTTTACGACAGGGGATAATTATCAGGTAACAGAGTTAGGTTATCATACGCCAAAAAAGGAAAATGTTAAATGTCTATCAGCTGGTGAAGTAGGATATTTATGTGCTAGTATTAAATCTATAGATAGTGTTAGAGTGGGAGATACAATTACTTTAAATAACCATCCATGTGAGGAAGGACTGCCAGGATATAAGATATTAAAACCAATGGTCTTTTGTGGAATATATCCAATTGATAGTAAAAGATATCCTAATTTAAGGGAAGCGTTAGAAAAATTAAAACTAAATGATGCTTCATTATCATTTGAACCAGAAACATCACAAACATTAGGCTTTGGCTTTCGAACAGGATTCTTGGGACTTTTGCATTTGGATATTATCATGGAAAGAATCGAAAGAGAATTTAATGTCGATATTATTGCCACGGCACCATCAGTTATTTATGAAATAAGGCAAACAGATGGAACTACTTTATATGTCGATAATCCAAGTGAATTTCCACCTAAAGTAAAAATAAGTACGATTAAAGAGCCATATATTAGAACCAATATTTATGTACCAAATGAATATATTGGTTCCATTATGGAACTATGTCAAGAAAAAAGAGGTACTTATATAAGTACTGAGTATATCGATACAACAAGAGTTAATATTCATTATGAAATACCATTATCAGAAATAGTTTATGACTTTTTTGATAAACTAAAGAGTTATACCAAGGGTTATGCTTCATTTGATTATGAAATAATTGGCTATAAGGAAAGCGATTTAGTTAAGATGGATATTATGTTAAACGGAGAAGTAGTAGATGCCCTTTCGGTTATCGTACACAAGGATTTTGCATATAAAAGGGGAAGAGTAATTGTCGATAATTTAAAAGAGATAATTCCAAGACAATTATTTGAAGTACCAGTACAAGCAGTAATCGGTAGTAAAGTAATTGCACGTAGTGATATTAAAGCAATGAGAAAAGATGTTTTAGCTAAATGTTATGGCGGCGATATTACGAGAAAAAGAAAACTTTTAGAGAAGCAAAAAGAAGGTAAAAAGAAAATGAAAACAATTGGACGAGTAGATATTCCAAAAGAAGCCTTCTTATCAGTATTAAAAGCCGAAGGAATAGAAAAAGATAATTGATAATAATTATCTTTTTTGTTATAATAGGAATACATTTTGGGGGACATTATGAACGATATTAGTGAAATGACTTTAGATGAATTATACTTTATTATCTTATTACATGATGATATTGGGAAAGATATTCCATATGATATGGACGAAGTTTGGAATAATGTAGCAAAGTATTATTATACTTGTAAGCAAGTTTATGAAGATAATAGAGATATATTATTTGCGTGGATTAAAGAAAAAGCAAGGTATCCACTTTTAGATATTTTAATGCTTCAAGTTTATGATAAATTTGTAAATGATAATTCTGATTTAAATAAAACTGATCCATTCTTTATTTCTAATACTAATGAAATGTATAATATAATGACAAGTTATGGTAAGGGTATTCATAAAGAAAATAGAAATGAGCCATTATCTAAAATGAATCATAGTGAAGTTATTCAATTAGTAAAAGAAATACTTATAGAGATTGATCCTACTTTAGATTGGCTTAATATTTATGAAGAAGCAGCGACTGAAAAAAGGATAGTCTATATTGATTTATTAGATGGTAAAGATAGAGTGTTACTTCAAGAATTATTTGGTTTTGATTTATCAAGTGGAGATATTAATTCATGTATATTTCTAAAAAATAAAAATGAAGGCCATATTTTACTTACATATACAGGAACTATTAGCGATGTAGTAACAACAATTCATGAAGTTATTCACTATATAAGTCGAAGTCAAAATAATTGGCAAGAGGAATGTCCAATATTGAGAGAATTTCCTTCAATATTTTACGAGATGTATGTGTTAGATTATCTTAAAAAAATGGGTTATGATGAAAAAGAATTAAAGATGATAGAACAAGTAAGAATTGAAGATATGGAAAAATTCTATGATAGATGCGAGTCATTAATGGAATACTTGATAATGTTGATTGAATATGGAGAAATATCTAGTAAATATGACAATGATTACAAGAAAGCTGATAAATGTATTAAGGCACTAGTACATAATCCATATTTACTTAATGACTATTATCCATATTTAATAGGGCATTATTTAGCTTATAATGGGTTTAAAAATAGTCAAAATGATAAGGTAATGTTTTCAATCGTAAAATATATGACGGATCATTTAATAGATATGGATGCATATGATGTATTTAATGTTTTGGGCTGTGGGGATGCAAATTTTATAAGGAAAGATGAAGAATTATTTAAATATGTAAAAACATTAAAAAAGTAAATAGCAAAAAGAATAAAATTAAGGTATAATTTAAAAGGGAAGTGAAAGTATGAATTTACCAAAAATGAGTGATGCTAAAAAGAGAACAAAAGCAGAAGTAAAAATATTATATGATGATTATAATATCGATAATATTAATGATATTGGTAAGGATAAAAAATATCTTATTTTGACTTATGGATGCCAGATGAACGAGCATGATAGTGAATATATTTCAGGTATTATGGAAGATATTGGATATACTAAAACACTTGAAATGGAAGAAGCAAATGTCATTATTGTCAATACTTGTGCAATTAGAGAGAATGCTCATAATAAAGCAGAAGGTATGCTTGGAAGAATAAAACATTTAAAGGAAGAAAAAGAAGATATTATTGTCATTTTTTGTGGTTGTATGGCCCAAGAAGAAGGACTTGTAAATAAGATAAAAGATTATAAATGGATTGATATTATTTGTGGAACACATAATTATCACAAGATACCAGAATACTTATATGAATATATGAATCAAGGACGTGTATGTGAAGTTTATAGTATGGAAGGTAATGTAATTGAAAACATACCGGTTGTGAGAGACTCTAAATATACTGCTTGGGTAAGTATTCAATATGGATGTGATAAGTTTTGTACATATTGTATCGTGCCATATACAAGAGGTAAACAAAGAAGCAGAAAAAGTGAAGATATCATTGATGAAGTAAGAGAACTATACAATAATGGATATCAGG
>CAZLQU010000071.1:0-4102 GCA_964561805.1 uncultured Muribaculaceae bacterium
CCTAGACCCACTGATTAAGAGTCAGTTGCTCTACCAACTGAGCTAACAGCCCATTATTATCCCTTTTTTGCAAAGACAATTAAGATTATAGCATATTTCCCCTACTTTTTCAACCAATTTTTTACATTTTCTATACTTTTCTTAATGGATAATATTTCCTAATATTCCATATGAAAACACTAACATAATTATTCCAGCTAAAATTACTCCTAAAATAGCATATAACATTGCTTTTTTCTTTTCCATATTAAGAAGTGCTGCGATTAAGCAACCGGTCCAAGCGCCTGTACCAGGAAGTGGAATCCCCACAAATAATAAGAGTCCAATATATTCTAATCTCTCAATCTGATCCTTCTTTCCCATGGCTTTTTTCTCTAATTTATTTACAAATCCACTAAATAATTTCGTCTTTTTTAAATAACTAAAGATCGGTGTTATTAACCACAAAATAAATGGTATGGGAATTATATTACCAATAAAACATACAATAAATGCTCTTACTATGTTAAGATTAAGTAATGCTGCCGCAATAAGCCCTCCACGTAGTTCTAGAATAGGCATTAAAGAAATGATAAAAACTATCAATTCACGACCATATTTTAAATTGGTAAGACTACTAAAAGTCTCTACTAATGTTTCTGCTAAATTACCTGTCATTTTATGCCTCCAATTAACCAAAAATTCTAATTATTAACATTGAAAATCCTGACGCTAAGATTATAAGAGTTCCTATAATCATAACTATATTTAATGGTTTTTTAATAGTGTCTTTCTTTTTCTTTATCGGTATTGCTAAAAATAAAACTAATAAACCAATACTAGCTAAATAACAAAGTAAATAATTAATTTTAAATCCTTTTAAAACCATTAAAATTAGCATCAAAAATAAACCAGTTAAAGCAATTATTCCAAATATACTTAACCATGTACCAAAATTATCTTCTTCTTCTAAATTATCTTCTTCTAAGAAATCATTTTCATATAAAACTGGCTTTTTATCTTGTGATTTTAGACTGCTTAATAGAAATATCATACTAATAAGTATTAATACAATCATCATAATTGCCGTTATTAAATCAAAAGATGTCTTGTTAGTATCTAATATACTAACAATTGCTAACCCTACAGATAATAAAATTGCTAACCCCACTAAAACAAATATATACTTTGTATTTTTTCTCATAAACATCACTATCATAATTATATCATATTAACTAAACAAAAAAAAGATTATCAATTAAATTGACAATCTATTTTTCCGTTTTCTTTTTTTCATTAGCAGTTACAATATCTAAAGCTTTTTGATACATCAAATCGAATTTAATACTATCCATACTTACTTCTTTCAAAATAGTTTCTTCATCAACTTTATACATATCAGCCATTTCCTTTAGTCTTTCTTTAGCTTCTTTATCAGTAACTTTAATTTTTTCAACTTTAATGATTTCTTTTAATAAATAACGATATTTAACTCTCTTTGTTGCTTCTCCTTGCATTTGACCAGTAATATCCTCTTTTTTAGCTTTTGTATACTCATAATACATTTCTTCAGATATGCCTTGCATTGCCATTCTTTGAATGAATTCATTATACATATGCTCTACTTCATCATTAATAATTTCTTCACAAATATCAGCCTTCATATTTGAAGCTGCTTTATCTAAACATTTTTCTTCATATGCATGTTCTTCTTCATGCTCTTTTTGATGTTCTATTTCAGCCTTAATTTCTTTTTCTAAGCCTTCTTTAGTAGTAACACCTTCCATTCCTAAATCTTCAAAGAATTCTTTATCCAATTTAGGAACTACTCTCGTCTTAATTTCATTTACTTTTACTTTAAAAGTAACTTTTTGACCTTTTAATTCTTCTGACATATAATCTTTTGGGAAAGTTAATTCAATATCTTTTTCTTCTCCCTTTTTCATGCCAACAATTGCTTCTTCAAATCCAGGAATAAACGTATGGCTACCGATAACTAATGAATAATTTTCAGCAGTTCCGCCATCAAATGCTACGCCATCTTTAAGGCCCTTAAAGTCAATAATAGCTGTATCGCCATTTTCAACCTTTCCATCCTTAGCAACGATTTCAGCATAATCTTCAAGCAAATGATGAATACGTTCTTCGATTTCTTCTTTTGTCACTGTAATTTTATCATGTTTAACACCTAAGTTTGTATAATTACCAAGTTCAATCTTTGGTTCTAAAACGAAAATAAATTTAACTTCTAATTCTTTATCATCACACTTAACCAAATCTACTTTTGGTTCAATAACTGGCATTAATTTTTCTTTTACAAGCAATCTTTCATATTCTTTCTTAACAGCCATATCAGCAGCTTCGAACAAAATATCTTGTTTACCATATTTTTTTTCATACATACTTCTTGGTGCCTTGCCAGGTCTAAAACCATCGATTTTAGCACTCTTATTTACTTTTTCAAATGCTTCATCCTGTAACGTAACCCATTCTTTTCCTTTTACAACTAAATCAAATTCCTGTTTCATTATTACTCCTTATTTAATTTCTACGATTTCAACACTATAGTTGCCATTTGGACTTTCAACTGTACAAATTTCGCCAGCTTTATGTCCCATAACAGCTTTAGCAAGTGGACTCTCGTTAGAAATTTTATCATTTGATGGATCAGCTTCTTTGCTTCCAACGATACGGTATTCTTCCATATCGTCATCATCATCAACATATTTTATCTTAACAGTCGTACCAAGTTCAACCTTATCAGTTTTTTTAGTTTCGATAAGTTCTGCCTTTTCAAGTAAAATCTCAAGTTCTTTAATTCTACCTTCAACTTGTGCTTGTTCATTTCTAGCTGCATCGTAATCAGCATTTTCAGATAAATCGCCTAAAGCTCTTGCATCCTTTAAAGCCTTAATAACCTCCGGTCTCTTTACTTCCTTTAAATGATTTAATTCTTCCTCTATTTCTAAAAATCCTTCGTTGGTTAAATACACCTTGTTGCTCATTTCTTCACCTCTTTTAACATTTCAACATTTTACTAGTTATTTAGTATTTTGTCAAGTAATTTTTTTTATTTTTTTTAACTATTTTTTTATTGCCTAGAAACCCTCAACATATCATCTTTTTTAACTGCTTGATTTAACTTAAATTTAATGATTTTTTCAGGGTGTCTACTAGCATCTATTTTATTACCATCTTCATCATATATCTCGTCTAAAGTAAATGAAATTGTCTCCCTATCTGGTGAAATAATTTCTACCTTATCACCTTTTTCAAAATAATTTTTAGATATAATTGTTACATACTCACCATCATAATCGGTAACTATACCCAAGAAATCTTGATTGCTTTCTTCATTTCTTCCTAAAAAGTATTGCTCATCTTTCCCTGGAAATTTATTATAAAATTGAGCTGTATTATCACGATTAGCCACCATATCTAATTCATGACGATATTTCTTTAATCTTTCTTTCGTAAGCGTACCATTGTAATAGTCATCTATTGCTCTTCGATAATTATTTATAACTACCGCTATATAATAGATACTACGCATTCTACCTTCAACTTTCAAACTCTTTATGCCAATATCGATCATATCAGTTAAATATTCTAACATGCATAAATCCTTGGAACACATTGTAAATTTAATTTTATTATCTATTTTCTTACCATCTTTAACTAAATCGAAATCCCATCTACATATTTGTGCACATCCACCACGGTTAGCATCACGATTCGTAAAATAATTTGATAATACACAACGACCAGAGTAACTAGCACACATTGCCCCATGGATAAATGCCTCAATTTCCATACCGGTTTTATCAATTATTTCTTTTATTTCCTCACGAGAACATTCTCTTCCTAAAACAACTCTTTCGGCTCCTTCTGATTTCCAAAAGTTAACTGTTTCATAGTTAACGCTTGAATATTGTGTTGAAATATGAATAGGTAATTTTATCTTATTATCTCTAATAATATCGATAATTAATGGATCAGATACAATTATCGCATCAACTCCACATTTCTCCAAATCACGTAAGTATCCAACCAATCCTTCGGTATCCTCTGTATGGAAAACAATATTAACAGTCACATACACTTTTTTACCTAAATTATGGGC
>CAZLQU010000072.1:0-4081 GCA_964561805.1 uncultured Muribaculaceae bacterium
ATCTCTAGCATATGCTAAGACAGCAGAATGAAGTCTAGCTATATCACCCATTAGATAATAAAAACCATTTCCGCTTACTCTACCGGCTGCATCTTTATCTAAGCCATTAAATGATGCCATAATATCAGAATGATATGGAATTTCATATTCAGGAACAATTGGTTCACCAAATCTAGCTTCTTCAACATTTTCAGTATCATCTTTACCGATTGGTACATCATCTGCGATTATATTAGGAATAATCATCATTTTTTCTTTTAATTTGGTTGATAATTCATTTTCTTCTTCTTCAATTTTAATTAATTTATCATTAATCTCTTTGACTTGTTCTTTCTTTTTGTTGGCCTCATCAACTTTTTTATCTTTAAATAAAATACCTATTTCATCTGATGTAGTATTTCTCTCTTGTCTTAATTTATCGCCAGTAATTTTTAATTCTCTTACTTTTTTATCTAAATCGACAATTTCGTTTAAGATTGTTATTTTATTTTCTTGAAATTTTTTCTTTAAATTGTCTTCAACTAAAGAGCGATTATTTCTAATTAAATTTATATCTATCATGTTATGCACCTCTATAGAAATTATACACTATCCAGTTTTAAATTGCAATGAAAAAGACCTTGGAAAGGTCTATTTTTTCTGATATTATTTATAAATCTCCTCGAAAGTTTTTTAATTCACTTATGAATTCATCATCATCTTCGTCTTTAGTTATATTGTAGATTTTTTCTTCTGCTTTTTTCTTTTCAATTAATTCATTAATGCTAATTACAGCATCTTCTTCATCGATTGTTTTAATATTATCTTTTTTTTGCATTAACTCTTCATAACTAATGATGGCATCTTCTTCTTGTTTTAATTCGTATGGTGTTCTATCAATATCAGATCCATTATTAACATTAGATAGTTTTTGTGATAGTTGTTCTAAGTAATCCCCTTTTCTTACGCTTTGATTATATGTATCAACATATTTCTTTTGATTTATTAATGTTTCCTCTTCAAAGGTATCTTTTTTTACAGGCATCTCTTCGTTTAATGCTTCATGTAGTTCTCTTGCACTATTCATTTCACGTTCAGTTGGCGAATTATTCTTAGCTATACCAATTGGTGATGTTTGATTAGAAGACATTTCTCTTAAAACATTTCTTTGATATGGTATATTTGGCACAATCGGTTCATCAATTTCTTTTACAACTGTTTTTGATGGTTGCTCATTATATTCCATAATATGTTCTTCAGCTATAAAATTCTTTTGTTCTTTATGTTCCTCAAGAGTTGGAAAAGTTAATTCTTTGGTGTTTTCTTCTTGAGTTTCTTTTACTGTGACGGGTTCAATTGAAATGGGTTTTTCCTCTTTAGGTTCTATTTTTTCTTCTTCAGCAGTTTTGATTGCTAATTCACGATCATCATAATTATCAATATCAATACCACTTTTTTCTAAGATTTTTTCTAATTTACGATTCTTATTGCTAATTATAATGGCAAATATTAATAATAATAAAACGACAATGATAACGCCCCAAAAAATTAATAAGTTAACAGCATCTAAGCTTTTGTAAAAATCTACGATAAACTTCATAACATCATTCCTCACATATATAATTTATTATGCTAGTAACATATATGGCCGCTGTTTCAACACGCATTACTCTTTTACCAAGAGTTACTGGTTTAAAATCTTTTAGAAGGAGTTGTTCCTCTTTATCCGTAAATCCTCCCTCCGGGCCAATTACAAAGAGCACTTCTTTTATATTCTTTTTGAGGTAATTATTTAGTGGTTTTGTTTCTTTGCTTAGTGAACAAATTAATTTTAATTCATTTGGCACTTTCAATAATTCAGACAATGACATAACATCACTAACGATAGGTACTTTTGTTCTTTTAGATTGTTCACTAGCTTCTTTGCAAATCATTTGCCATCTAGCTATTTTTTTAATAGTTTTTTTATCATCTAATTTAACAATGCTTCTTTCTGTTTTAACAGGAATAATTCTTGATACACCTAATTCAGTCAGTTTTTGCAAAATTAAATCCATTTTTTGTTCATTTACTAGAGATAATGCTATGGTTACCTCAGTTTGCATTTCTTTATCTCCTTTAAATGTATCAACAATTGCTAAAGATACTGGATCTAATTTTTCAATTATGCATATATATGTTATATTGTCAAAGACAACTTCGATTTTATCATTGATGTTTTGCCGCATAACATTTTTAATATGATGATAATCACTATCATATAAGTATAGTTTATCTCCTTCTTTTGCTTTAGCAAAATATCTTTGCATAATACCACCTTTGTTACCATTATTATAACAAAATTAAATAAAAAAAGCATCTATTTGATGCAATTTTTATATGTTTTAAAGTATTTGTTATCATCAAGTGAGGTTTCATCAAGCGATTCAAATAATCTTTTTTGTTCTCTAGTTAATTTTTCTGGAATAATAACTTTAGTGATAACGTACATATCACCTTTTCTCTTAGTATTAATATTCTCGACGCCTTTACCGCGTAAACGCATTTTTTCACCATTTTGGGTACCAGCAGGGATTGTTAAGTCAACATTACCATATAATGTTGGAATTTCCTTTTTTGCACCCAATGTAGCTTCGGTAATTGTTAGCGGTAGAACAATATAGATATCATCTTCGACACGTTCAAAATATTCATGCTCTCTAACACTAAATTCAATATATAGATCGCCATTTGGTCCACCATTTGTACCAGTAGCGCCTTTTCCGGATAATCTTAGACGATGGCCGTCATCGATACCTGCTGGAACGGTAATAGTTATGGTCTTACGATTGGCTACTTTACCACGTCCACGACACTCGGGACAGGTTTTTTCATAAGTTGTTCCGCTGCCTTTACAATATGGACAAGTTGTTTTAGTTAAGAAACTACCAAACATTGTTCTTTGTTCTTTAGTAATAGAGCCGCTACCGTGACATTCACTACAACTTTTAGGATTAAAACCGCCAGCGCCATGACATTCTTCGCATTCTTCATCAACATCGAGTTTTATATCTTTTTTAGTACCATATACTGCTTCATCAAAATCAATCGTCATATGATGAAGTAAGTCTGCTCCCTTTCTTGGACCATTCGATTTTGCACGGCTTCTACCGGTGCTAAAGCCCATACCTTCGAATAAATCTTCAAAAATGTCAGACATATTACCAAAATCAAATCCTTCAAATCCAGAAAAGCCACCAGCACCGCCGGCATTGCCATTAGCGAAGGCACTATGGCCAAACTGATCATATTGACGTCTTTTTTCGGGGTCTGATAATACCGAATATGCTTCCCCTACTTCCTTGAATTTTTCGGCAGCATTTTCTTCCTTGGATACATCGGGATGATATTTTTTAGCTAATTTCTTAAAAGCACTTTTGATTTCATCATCAGAGGCATTTTTGGAAACACCAAGGATTTCATAATAATCTTTTTTGTTCATGTTACCTCCATACATAAGTAAGAAGTTCTAGTTAGCTAGAACTTGATTACTTACTTTTCTTCATATTCAGCATCAACGACGTCGTCTTTTTTAGCTTTTTTTTCGGTTTCTTCTGATTCTTCAGTTTCGCTATTAGCACTAGCATTTTGTTTAGCAGCTTCTTCATATACTTTAGTTGCTAATTCGTTAGCTTTCTTTAATAGTTCATCTTTAGCATCTTTAATTTTTTCTAAGTCATCGCCTTCAAGGGCTTTCTTAGTTTTTTCAATTAATTCTTCAGCTTCTTCTTTATCTTTCTTAGAAACTTTATCGCCAAGATCTTTAATAGCTTTTTCAGTCATAAAGATTACTTGTTCCGCATCATTTTTAGTATCTGCAGCTTCTTTCTTCTTGTTATCTTCTTCTTTATGTGCTTCAGCTTCTTTCATCATCTTATCAATTTCTTCATCAGTCAATGTATTAGTTGCTGTAATTGTTATAGATTGTTCTTTATTAGTACCTAAATCTTTAGCTTTAACATTTACGATACCATTGGCATCTATATCATATGTAACGTCGATTTGAGGAACTCCACGTCTTGCACGAAGAATTCCTGATAATTGGAAATTACCAAGTGTTTTA
>CAZLQU010000073.1:0-4034 GCA_964561805.1 uncultured Muribaculaceae bacterium
ATTTTAATGTTAAACCAATCATTAGTGAAGCTGTTTTATATTTAGCTATTGGAATTGCTGCTACTGCTTTTCCTTTATTACCAATTAACATCTTTATTGAATCGACAATAATATCTCTACCGATAATAATTACAGCAATTATTGGATGAATCATATTCTCAGCGGTTAATACAACAATCAAAGTATTTGTTAAAAGTTTATCACTAATTGCATCGATCATTTTACCGAAATCAGTAACCATATTATATTTTCTAGCTACCTTACCATCGATAAAATCCGTAATTGATGCGATGATAAACAAAACACCTGATATAATGTAACGCAAATCAATTGTCATACTTCCTCTTACAATATATGTTGGGATATCTACCCCTACTTGATGCCATGGAAATAATAAAATGATTAAAATAATAATTGATAATATTATACGTGATATTGTTATTTTATTTGCCGTGTTCATACTTACCTCCTAATAATATATGTTGCATTCGTTTCAAAGCTGTTCTTATGTATTTCACTGATTACCAAATAACCAACAACCACAAGTACCAAAACCATCACAATTGATAAAACTAATATTCTCATATTATTTTTCTTTTGACTCATATTCGTATATGGTGAAGCAACTTCTTTTTTTAAAGTATTTTCCGTTTTAGCTTTTTCGATATCATTAACTGGAATCTTAGAAGTAAAATCAAATAAGAATTCATTGAATTCATCCATGATTTTTTCTCCATCTAATCCTAAGTATTTTGCATAATCGCGAATAAAATATTTCAAAGACATAACATCTTTAAAGTCTTCTTGGCGGCCTTCCTCTAAACTTTCTATCTGACTAGGACGCATTTTTAAATCTTCCGCTGCTTCCTCTATCGACACACCATTTTCTTCCCTTTTTTCTTTTAATTTTAAACCTATATCCTTCATGTTCCTCTTCCTTAATAAAATATAATTATCTTATAAGCCACATTCTGTACCAAAAGGCGACAAACATTTATCTATAGCTATGCTATCCATCTTTGGATTCTAATTCTCCTTAGATAGTTCCCCTACCATAATTTGGGTTTCTCGCTTGTGGGGTTTACCCGTTTCACCCTATCTATTTCTAAATAGTATCGTCACTGTGGCACTTTATATCCCTTTAATCATAGTTTCCCGTAGATTAAAAGAATGCCGTCAGGTTTCCCTGCCTTAGGTTATTTTTTCCCTAAGCGCAAACACTACCATCATCACAGATGGTGCGAGTGTGGACTTTCCTCTAAGTATTGCTACCCAGCGTTTGTCCAGATAATTCTATTCTTCTTTTCCAAGTACAATCTTTTCTAATTGACTTATTCTTCTTAACAAATCGACATTTGTAATTTCTTTTTCTTTACCCTTTACCGTCTCGATACTAGATTCTAAACTACGAATCTGTTGTTTTAAATCTTCATTTTCTAACGTAAGTTTCTCTTTTGCTTCACGAAGCGATTTAACCATATTATTATATTCATTATAATCACGAATAATAATATCTAGGAATTGATCAACTTCTTGCATACGATATCCTCTCGCATCGATTTTAAATTCTTTTTCTAAAATATCTTCCATGGTAAGTGTTATTTTATCATTACTCATAATCGACACCACCTCTAGTCTAATTATAAAGTATCTCTTCCCTTTTGTCAATTTAAATAAGTCTCAAAAGACAGGTAATTATTCTAACACATTACCTGTCTTTAGTCAAATAATTGAAGTTGCCAGTTATTGGTATAAATTATTCTCTTTAATATATTTTAATACTCTTTTATCTAAATATTTACTATCAAGTTTCCCTCTAATATCTGTTGATGACACTTTAACATAGTCATAATCTGATACGATAATAAACTTACCATTTTTATATTTTTTCGTATACTTGCTAATATCAATATTATTTCTATTCATAATAATAATATTATATTTAAGTAATTCCTGATAATTTTTCCACTTATCAAAATTAATGATGTTATCAGCTCCGATTATTAAATATAATTCACAATCATATTCTTTCTCTAATTCTTGCATTAATTCACTTGTGTATATATATTTATTATGCACTGAATCTATCTTAATCTTATCATTTTCGAATATTTTTAACATCTTGATCCTATCATTAACATTAACTAAATCTGATTTATCCCAATACTCTAATGTTGGAATAACTAATAATTTATCGACATAATTGTTTTTAATTAAATAATCCATTACCTTAGTATGTCCATTGTGTGGAGGATTAAAGCTTCCCATATAGACACCTAATCTCTCTCTTTTTTTATAAGTTGGCGTCTTAAACTTATGTAAACTATTTTCATGCATCTTTACTATTTTTGATTTAGTGACCTTATCTATATCTAAACCATTAATAACTTTAGCGATATCCTTATAAGTAACTCCTAACTTATCTTCATCAGTTAATCCTGATAAGCCATCATCTGGAGCCTTATGAATAATACATTCTGGTACACCTAAATATTCGCCTATTTCAATAACTTCATCAACAGTTAAATCCGCTAGTACCTGAATATCACTAACATTATCTCCACCCTTAGTAAAATATCCTACATATAATTCACACTTATTGCTCGTCCCAGGAACGATATATATACCATTGCTTACACTGCTTAACATTGCTGCGTGGTAATATAATGTCATCATTCTAAGTCTTGGTTTAATATTGATATTGGCATTAATTAAATTATTATCACTTACTTTATTAACTTTTTTTATTTCTTTAACGTGTTCATCATATATCTTTGTTAAATCAACTTCTTTTAAAGGAAAACCAAATGTTTTAGAAACTAACAAAGCATCATTTTTATCACTCTCTTTAGAATGACATGGCATCCATAAGCCAACGACATTCTCACTGCCTAATGCTTTTGTAAATAATGCCGCTACAACCGCTGAATCTTTTCCACCAGATATTCCAATTACAGCTCCCTTAAGTTTATTTTTTTTATAATAATCTTTAATAAACTTAACTATTTCCTTTGTTACTTTTCTTGTATCCATTTAATACCTCCATATATTAAAATTGACAAGCAAAACTTGTCATTTTAAAAATTAAACATTAACCATTCTGGTTTAAATATTAATAAAACACCTATTCCAAGTAGTAATATACCACCAATTAATTTTGATAATTTACCATACTTTGTAGAAAAACCAGTTAATTCCATCGTTGACATAGCCACTATAAAAACTATTAAATCATCAAGTAAGAAAGCAATCATATAAAGGGCAATATATATCCCCTTAGCTAACGCACTCGGATGATTTAGTGATAGTATCTCAATAAACATAACCGGTAGTCCCGCTGAACAAGCAAGTTCTACGATATTTACTGATACCGCTAAAGCCATTGCTCCAAGTAATGCTAAAAATAACTTCTTTTCACTAGTAAACTTCTTGATTTTATCAAATATCTTATTTCTTTTCTTATCATCAATTACATCGCATCCATTATCCTTACGATGTTTAATATAACTAGATAAATTAATCACAGCACCAATTAGTGCAATAATTCCAATAATTAATCTTACATAATTAATTGATAAAAGTAATGTGGCTGCATTTAACCATGCTAACATAAATAATAAGTATACAAGTGCTGATGTTAACAAGAAAGTAATTCCAATTATAAACATTCTTTTCCTATCATTCATTCCAATAAGCATACTTATTAAAAATAATAATACCCACATAGCACATGGATTAAAACCATCTACTAAACCAATTACAACAGATATTACTGGTAAAGTCATATTTTTTAAACTAATCTCTTTCCCAAATAACGATACCTTATAATCTGTTTTTTCAGAAATATACTGATTGACATCTTCCTCTTTATTATCATCAATAATCGGATAACTAGGAAGGTCAATATTACCAATATATTCACCAGTTCTATCCTTATATCCATGATCTGAATAATAGTCAATTGCCGCAATAAATCTATCAGCATAATTTTCTCTACTAAAACCTTTAAAATACCCCCAGACGAATCAGCTTGT
>CAZLQU010000074.1:0-3863 GCA_964561805.1 uncultured Muribaculaceae bacterium
AAAAAGAAAATATTAAAAGATATAATCAAGGTGAAGCGTTATTTGTATGTGGTAATAGACGTATGCAAATTGATGTAACACTGACCGATGAAGAACTAGAATCATTTGGTTCTGGCGGAGGATTATAAGATATAATATAATGAAGATAAATAGCATTATTTATCTTCTATTCATTTAAGTAGGTGATAAGATGTACGAAGAAGATGAAGAACTACTCGAAGAAGAGACCGAAACGGTACCTGAGCGAACAGAAAAAGAACGCAATGATGATAATAATGCTCGCAATGTTAGAAATGCTGCGGATGTCGCTATTGCTTCAAAGAACCCATATGCAATGGCTGCTGGTAAGGCTGTTAAAGTAGCAGATAAAATAAGCGGTGGTAAATCTAGTGAAGCTATTGGCAAAGGAATTAGCAATGTAAATAAACATGCCCCAATGGGAAGAAAAGTTCAAAGAGCATCAAATAAGCTTGCAGAAAGCGGAGCAAGCGATGCAATTGGTAGCGGTGCAGCTATGAAAAATGGCAGTGGCAATAGTAATGCAACTACAACGAGCAGTAATATTGATAACAGTAGAGACAAAAAAGGAACAATTGTAAAGGCATTAAAGAACCCAATTGCAAGAAAAGTAATATTACTATCTATACCAATTATTTTGTTCCTTTTAATTATTGCTATGATTGTTGCCGCTATATCTGATGATTCTAGTGGTGGTCTTGCAACGGGGGGCTATTACCACATACCGTGTGATGAAGTAACTGTAATTTTCACCGATAAAAATAATAATTATGAGCCAACAGGTACTGAGACTTATCCTCTAGAAGAGTACGTTGCTGGAGTAGTCGTTGGCGAAGTAGCCTATTTAGGATCACATGAATTAGATAAAGCATTTGCTATTGCTGCAAGAACATTTTTTGCTGCTTATGCTGAAAACAATGGCTGTACAATTGAATCAAGTGATAGGTATCAAGTATTTAGAACAGAAAAAAGTGCCTCTGCTACCAAGGCAGCAGAAGAAACAAAAAATCAAGTGCTTCTCATGAATAATAAATTGTATGGAATAATTCAATATGATGCCTTTGCTTGTATTGCTGAAGATGAAAATTACTATACTATATCGCAAGCTAATCAAAAAGTCCCTAAAGCATGGATTGATAATAAAATAAATCGGGATTCAAAACCAGAATGGTTTATTTGTAATGGTAAAGAAAATCTACAAAATCATCATGGAAATGGTATGAGCCAATTTGGTGGTTTATATTTGGCTACGGAACAAGATTATAAATATGATCAAATTCTACAATTCTACCTTGGTGATGAGGTTACAATAAGCAGTGGATATATCACTTCAATTGCTGGTCTAGATATAAAAACGACAACTGGTGCTAAAAATTATTTAAATACACCGATTAATGATTTTCTATCTTCAAACGGTTCAAGTTTAGATCAATACAACGATTTTATTCAAACTAATGTGCAAAATATAGGTTTTGGAACTCGTGCTGGTGTTGTTACAGCAGCCGTATCATTAGTAAACTTTTTATACGATAACTTTAATGCTAAATTACCATATTATTGGGGTGGTCAAGCACAGCAATATGGGCTTCCGGCAACCATTGGAACTAATCAAACTTCTGCGATTTCTCCCGGTGGTCACGTTTATTACTACAGAAGTTTTGATTGTAGTGGTTTTGTAAGTTGGGCTATCAAGAATGGTGGTTATAAGATATCGAGACTCACCACGCATGGATTTGATAGTAGTTTTTCCAGCGATAGTTGTGATATTGGTGACACTAATTGCATTGGACAACCAGGAGATTTAATTAATTCAGCTTCTTGCCATGTTCAAATGATTGTTTCTGTTGATGAGGCAAATGGAAAATATTATGTTGTAGAATCAACAGGTGAAGGAGTCATTATGCGACAATGGGGCATGCACCAAGGTAATTGCAGCTCAGGACCAACAAAGATTTTACATATGGATAATTACTATAACAATCAAAATAATATCGACAATTAAGGAGGAACCATGAAGAAAAGAATAAATATATTATTAGTATTGTTACTCCTTACTGGTTGTACTTGCGAATATGATTTAAAAATATCAAAGGAAACCTATAAAGAAGAAATTAAGCTAATTGCTAGTAATACGGAAGAAAATAATCAATTAAACCAAAAATGGATTATTCCAATCAATAGAGAAATATATAATCACCCTGGCGATAGTGAAACCCCAATTCCAGCAGATACGGAGATTTATAAGTATACTTTATCTGGAAATACATTAATTTTTTCATATAATTTTGATGGCAATCAATATCAAAAATCATCCGCTGTTGCTAATTGTTATAATACTTTAACAGTTACGAATTATATGAATTCGATGATTCTTTCAACGAGCAAAAATGCAATCTGCTTTGAACAATATCCAACATTAACTAACCTCATAGTAAATATTACAATTGATGGTAAAGTTTCTAGCCACAATGCGGATAGAGTTAATGGGAATGTTTATACCTGGCAAATAAACAGAAATAATGCTAGCAATAAGGCTATAAATTTAGTAATAGATAATTTGAACGATGAGCCAACAACAAGCAAATTAAACAATAACTCTAGTACTAATAGTACAACAAAAAAGGACTACACGTTATATATCTTTTGTGGGATACTACTAATTGTTATTGTAGTAATATATATAATATTTAACAAAATTAAAAATAATGAAAAGGATAATGATATTTAACCATTGTCTTTTTTCTTGATACTTTAAGATTAATATGGTATAATTTTAATGATTAGAGAGGTGCATAAATATGAAATTTAATGCTGAACCGAAGGATGTAGCAATATTTTTACTATTCTGTATTTTTTTGCTACTAATATGTTCAATTGTCGTTGTTAATGCAAGTTTCTTGGCAAATGAAGGGCGCTTTTTTGGCTTAAATCCATTTGCCGGCTTTGGAACTAAATACATAACTGCGACATTTGTATTATTTCTTTTAGTGTTGATTGGAATATTTGCTGCTGTTAGTTCTTATTTCTTTGACCGTGATTCTGGATTTGGATTTAGTTTTGGATCTAAAAAAAGTGATGGTTATTCTAGATGGGCCAAGAAAAGTGAAGTTAAAAAGCAACTAAAAGTAGTTGATCCAAAAGCATATTCAGCCGATGCTGCAGGAATCGTTGTTATTAATGATGGTAGTAAATTATGGGTTGATAATGGTGAAGCTCATAACATTGTAATTGGTGCTACTGGTAGTGGTAAAACTCAAGCAGTTGTCTTTCCAATGGTACAGTCATTAGCTAAAAAAGGTGAATCAATGATTATCACCGACCCTAAAGGTGAAATCTACGAACAAACTGCTAATATGTTAAAAGAAAGAGGATACAATATTGTCTTACTTAATTTCCGTAGCCCTCAGAATGGTAATGCATGGAATCCCATGGCCTTACCTTATCAATTATATAAAGAAGGAAACTCAGATAAAGCAATTGAATTATTAGATGATTTAGCTTTAAATATTCTATATGAAGAAAAAAGTGGCAATGCTGATCCATTTTGGGAAAAATCGGCAGCTGATTACTTTACAGGTTTAGCACTAGGTTTATTTGAAGATGCTACTGAAGAACAAATCAACTTAAATAGTATGAACTTAATGTCAAGTTTAGGTGAAGAAAGATTCGGTGGACCTAACAATAATTATATTAAAGAATACTTTAACTCTAAAGATCCTTCAAGACCAGCTTATGTTAATGCTTCTGGTACTGTATTTTCTGCTGAAGACACGAAACAAGGCGTTTTATCAACATTTAAACAAAAAGTAAAATTATTCTAATCACGCGATAACTTATCCGAAATG
>CAZLQU010000075.1:0-3601 GCA_964561805.1 uncultured Muribaculaceae bacterium
ACCTGCGACCGCCCGGTTATGAGCCGGATGCTCTAACCAACTGAGCTAAGGGTCCTTGTAAAACCAATATTATCACAAATTATGGTTAATTGCAATATATTAGTTTTTCTTTTTTACTTATTAACATTAACGCTTACTTGTTTTCTATCTTTTCCTAAGCGTTCATATTTTACATATCCTGACATTGTAGCATATAGGGTATCATCTGTACCTCTACCTACATTTGTACCAGGATGAATTTTTGTTCCTCTTTGACGATAAATAATAGAACCAGCAGTAACATATTCACCATCACTTGCTTTTGCTCCTAATCTTCTACCAGCAGAATCTCTACCATTACTTGTTGAAGATTGTCCTTTTTTATGAGCAAATAATTGTATATTAAATTCTAAAAACTTTAACATATTTTATTCCTCCTTATTAGTAATTTTAATGTTCTGGGGATATTTCTTTTCAACTTCTTTTAATAAATTAATCATTGTATTTATTAATTTATTAGTTACTTCATCATGGCTATTAATAATTATTGTTAATTTATCATTTGTGTTTTTTACATCAACTGCTGCCTCATTAATTGAAGCAATGCTTTCAACTGATGTTTGAATGATACTGCTAACAGCTGCACAAACGATATCTTTTCCATAATCATCATACATAGCATGACCAGTAATCTCAATATCCTTTTTTGTTACTTCTACTTTAATCATAAAAGCACCTTAAATAATCTTTGTAATTTCAATCTTAGTATATGGTTGACGATGTCCTTGTTTCTTTCTTGTTGATCTTTTGTTAGGAACATAAGTAAAGATTGTCATTTTCTTACCTTTACCTTGTTTTACTACTTTTCCTTCAACAGTAACTCCTTTTAGATATGGGTTACCAGTTACACCACCGGCCATTAAAACTTTATCGAAAACAACTTTTTTACCTTCTTCAGCGTCTACTTTTTCAACAAAAATAGTATCACCAACAGATACGTAATATTGTTTTCCACCTGTTTCAATTATAGCTTTCATATTGTACCTCCTTATATATTTGTTTAAGACTCGCCATTATGGTGGATATAAATCTCTTTTGGACCAATTTCTGTGCGGTTGAGTATAAAACTCGAGGTCTTCAAACAGTTATAATTTTAACATATTATATGGGGTTGTGTCAAACATTTTTTACCTTTTTTTCTTAAATCGACGTTTTAAGAGTTCTTTTTCTGTAAAATACTCTGTATTTTCTTTAATTATATGGTATTTTTCTTTATACATATTATCAATTTTAGTTATTTTTTTTGGTTTATAGAAGTTAAAATTATAAAGATATCTTTCCAGTAAAAATTTATTAAATAGATAGTTAATATTTTGATAATACTTTACTATATTAGTAATGATTACTGAAATTATTAAGATGGTTGTGTAATTAAAATTATAATAGTTAACGAATATTAAGATTATTAAGACTATAAAAGAGATAATAACACTTATTTTATGGGTTAATTTATATGGGAATATTTTATCTAAGATCAGATTCAATACTTTAGAACCATCTAGTGGATATATGGGAAGAATATTAAAGATAAGAATGTGATAATGATATTCCTTAAAAAGATTAAAGATATAGTCTCTGATTAAATGATTATTGTAAAGAATTACTATTAAATAATAATATAGTGTTTGGAATATGATGCCCGCTAAAGCAACCATTAATTCTTTTTTTATGAGGGTATTTACTAGACTATTAATTTTAGTGATACCACCAAATGGATAGATTGTAATTTCTTCTGGATTAAGATTATTTAATTTAGCTATTAAATAGTGGCCAAATTCATGAATGATAATAATACTTGTAAATATTAAGAGATTAGAAAAATAGCCGGTTATAATGAAACCAAAGGCTATTAATATATATGTATAATGAAATTTAATTTTCATTTTAAGTATTCTTTATAATTTAGGAATTTACCATCTTTTTGATAAACTAGGTATAAGATATTATCTTTTGTTGTTCCTAAATAAGTATTTTTTTCGACATAATCATATAGTTTAGGGCTAATTTTTTCCATATTACCATACCAAATATCTATGCCATCGATTCCCTCAATAATAACAACATTACCATAATTCTCTTTTTCACCTATATAGACAACCATGCCCTCAGTTTGAATAGGAACTAAATAATTATTACTAACCGTTAATTTTACTCCATCATGATATATTGATTCATCTTCATATGATAATTCTTCATTAAATACTGTTATTTCTTTTTCAATGTTTTTATCCAGAGGAATGACACCACCTAGATATTTATCATATATTTTTTTTATTTTGGCAAAAGAAATATTCTTTTCATAAATATTAGAGACAATTAAGTCTTTATAGGTAGTATTGGCTTTAGAAAGAATTGCCATAATTAAAAAGAGAACAATTACGCTCATACATCTTAATATTAAACTTCTTAAATACTTAATTATTTTTTCTTCATTTTCCTGTTTCATGGTAAATTATATGCTTTATTTTTAATAATATGAAAAGAAGCTATTTTGTTAAATACGCAACAGCTTCTTCAAAAGTACTTACTTTTACTAATTCAATTTTATAATTATTATTATCGATTACTTGCTTAGCTTCTTCATAATTATCTGGTGAGACTAAGACAATATCCATATGTTTTCTAGCAGCACCGGCAATTTTATATTTGATACCATCTATTTCGCCAACATTGCCATCAATATCAATGGTTCCTGTACCAGCAATATTTCTTCCCTTTAGTAAATCAATACCCGTTATTTCACTATAGATGCCTAATGAAATAATTAATCCACCCGATGATCCGCCTTCACCAGTTTTAAAGGCAATATTTAAATCATCATCAACGTCATATTGGTAATTAGTAATCATCATTATTCCTAATATTTTATCATCATCTAAAATAGTTTCAATATTTTTTTCTTTTTTGTTTCTTTTAATTTTTATATTTATTTTGTCACCAGATTTTTTAGTATTTATATATTCTTTAATAGTACTGATATTATCAACTTCTAAATCATCAATTGTTAAGACAATATCGCCTATTTCAAAACCATTGTCTTTGGTAACAGCAATAATAACATTTTCCTTTTTGGTAATGTTTATTTCTTTTCCTGCTTGTTTGTATGCTACATAAGTTGCATTGGCAGTTGAATTATCTAGCATTATTTTATTTCTTATGTATATATCGTGAGTATCCTCATTAGATATTTGTTGATTTTTTATTTCATATAAATCCCAATTTTTAATTATTTTACTAAGTAAGACGGTTACAATATTGCCTTTATATTCAGTAACATAAAGCATATTCAAACTACCATTTTTACGATTGTATTTTTCATCAATACGTTTTGATAAGTTAATTGTTCCCCCAGGTGCTTCAATATAATATGGGAGTTCAATTCTAAAAACTAAAAATAATATTGTTAAAAGTAATAGAAAGCGAAAATTCTCTTTTATAAATTTTTTCATATCATCACCTATTTATTTTATATAATTAATTATATATTTTATTCATATCTTTTAATATGAAAGAAAAGATATTTAATATAATAATTATTATTATTTCATTATTTGTTTTAGGG
>CAZLQU010000076.1:0-3538 GCA_964561805.1 uncultured Muribaculaceae bacterium
GTGATACAACAACCCTTTCTGCTCCATTAATAATGAAAGTACCATAATCAGTCATCAAAGGCATGTCACCTAAGAAAATTTCCTGTTCCTTAACTTCACCTGTTTCATTGTTGAAAAGTCTTGTTTGGACTTTCAAAGGTGCAGCATAAGTAATTTGTCTATCTTTACATTCCTTAATTGAATACCTTGGTGTGTCAAATATATAATCACCAAATTCCAAAGATAAACTACCATTGAAACTTTCTACTGGAGAAAAATCTTTAAGTACTTCCCCAACCCCTTCAGTTGCGAACCATTGATAAGATTCCTTTTGAATTGCTAACAAATCGTCTAGTTCTAACGAATTCTTGATCATAGAAAAGTTTCTTCTTTTTCTATAATCGCCACTTTGCTTTAACTTATAAGCCATTAATTTTTCACCCCAATACCATATATTTTTTTAAGTTTTTTCCACGCCTAAAAAGACGTGTTACCAATATATAATGATAGCACCCCAGTTGTAAAAAGTCAACGAAATATTTACTTTTTGTAAAGTTTTTTTACACTTTTTTAAAATATTCCCATTTTTATTCAAAAAATGACCTCCAAACAAAAAAATTATATAGTATAACTATATAATTCTTTCATATAAAAACATTTTAAAATCAATATCTTTTTGATTGTGCTCTTCAAGCAATGTCTTTTTCCATTCAGCCTCATCAAATTCCGGGAAGAAAGTATCGGCTTCGCTATCGCTAGCGTCAATTTCCGTCAAATACATTTTACTTGCATATGGTAAAAACTGTCTATAAATTGAAGCTCCGCCACAAATAAATATCTCTTCCTGGCTATCTTTATATTTTTCAACAATTGGTTCGATACCATTTACTGTATCTACTCCATCAACAGGATCAAATGATATAACAATAATATGCCTTCCTGGTAAATCTCCTGGAAGTGACTTATATGTATTAAGCCCCATTATTGCCTTATGATTCATTGTCGTATCTTTGAAAAATTTCATATCGTCTTTAAAATGCCATATCAAGCCATTCTTTTTACCAAGTTCTCTATTTTTACCAATAGAACATATCATACTTATCATTTTATCACCCCTTACTGTGCGATTGGGAAACTAATTTTACCATGATGTTGATATTTTAGTACCTTAACATCTTTTATATCCTTTGAATTGTCAATTTTAAAGAAGTCTCTCACTTCTGGATTAATCCAAAGTTCTGGCGCCGGTAAATCAGGAAGTGTATCATATCTATTAATTTGTTCCTTAATACCATCTACTTGATTTACATAAATATGGGCATCCTTAATTGACCAAAACATTTTACCAGGCTTAAGTCCAGTACAGTGTGCTATCAAGCAAAGTAATGTTGCATATTGAGTTACATTAAAAGGTAGTCCCAGTGGCACATCACAACTTCTTTGATGTACCCAACAATTAAGTTTTCCATCTGTTACATCCCATTCACTACTCCAAACACATGATGGCAAAACAGCTGTCTTAATATAGTCATCTTGCCACATGGTCATAAGCATTCTTCTATCAGTTGGATTATTCTTAATTGTCTCAATTAACCTTTGAGTATTTTGAAATTTATTATTAATCCAACCATAAGCAGTCCCAATCGTATGGGCCCATTCTTTACCAAAATCTTTAACCACTTCCTGTTTTACTAATTTACCATTTTCATCAGGTAGCATTTGAGTCGCATACCATTTTCCATCTTCCTTTATTTCCCATTCATCCCAAATATGAACATTTCTATCTTGTAACCATCTAACATCATTAGATTGCACTTGATATATCCATAACATTTCAACAATTGCTTGTCTAAAGAATAATTGTTTCGTTGTAAGTGCAGGAAACTCTTCACTTAAATCAAATTCAAAGAAATGGCCTGGTACCTTGATTGAATCTATACCAGTTCTATTTTCTACTCTTTTCCCTTCACTTAATATTTTTTTACATAATTTAATATACTCTGTATCCCATTTACTCATATTCATCATACCTCCACATTCGTTCAACACGTTTTCTTCTTTTAGAAAAATCTTCAATTATTTCTTCAACTTCTATTGAATCACATATTACTTTATTTGATAATATTTCCTTAACATTCTTTAGTAATAATAAATATCTTGATTTTGTATCATCGTTACTAAGCAGATATTCTCTTGTTCTTTCAGCACCTTCAGCTTATAATGGTATTTCTCCCATAAATTGTTCTACCGTCAAATCGACAATTTCATCATCAATCATATTATAATAATGACTTCCAGTAGAAGCCATACAACGCATAATTTTTCCACCAAAATAATCGTTGACAACTAAAGCAGTTATTGCACATTGTCCAAGGCTTTTATTTTCATCATTATAATTATTTCTTAATGATGGCACGCATGTTTCCTTGTTCCAAGCCATATTTAATACTCTTTTTAATTTCCTAATTTCCATAAAACCCTCCTACCATTGATTATATCATATTATTTTTTTTAATACTACTGGACATGTAAAAATTTATTATTTTTTTTACACACACTAGAATAACTTTTTCATTTATTGTATAATATTATTGAAAGAAGATGATAATATGAAAAAATTAGTAATAGTAAGACACGGCCAAAGTTTATGGAATTTAGAAAACAAATTCACCGGTTGGACTGATATTGAATTATCAGAAAAAGGTATAAATGAAGCTAAAAATGCTGGTATTTTATTAAAAGAATTAGGTTATACTTTTGATATTGCCTTTACAAGTGTCCTAAAAAGAGCAAATGACACCTTATATTATATTCTAGATGAATTAAATGAAAGAGACATTCCCATTAATTATAGTTACAAATTAAATGAAAGACACTATGGCGCATTGCAAGGATTAAATAAAGATGAAACAAAAGCAAAATATGGTGACGAACAAGTAAAGTTATGGCGAAGAAGTGCTGATGTTAGACCACCAGCACTAACTAAAGATGATCCTAGATACCCCGGTAACGACCAAAAATATAAAGATTTAACCGAAAAAGAATTACCACTTACTGAAAACTTAATTGATACCATTGAAAGAGTAACTGAATATTGGCAAAGCAATATTGCTCCAGTTATTAAAGAAAACAAAAAAGTAATTATTGTCGCTCACGGTAATAGTTTAAGAGGATTAATTAAATATCTCGATAATTTATCCAATGATGAAGTAATTAAATTAGAAATTGATACTGGTAGACCTATTTGTTATGAACTTGATGACAATTTAAAACCTATTAAACATTATTATATAGATGAAACTAAATAATTAGTTTCTTTTTTATACAAAAAAAGAAGTCCTAAGACTTCTATTTTTTCTAAATACTAGACTACTTTAATTCAACAGTAGCGCCAGCTTCTTCAAATTGTGCTTTAAGTTGATCTGCTTCAGCCTTGTCAACGCCTTCTTTAACGTTTCCGCCAGCATCTACGATATCTTTAGCTTCCTTTAATCCTAAACCTGTTACATCTCTAACGATTTTGATAACAGCAATCTTGTTAGGACCTGCTGCAGTTAAT
>CAZLQU010000077.1:0-3519 GCA_964561805.1 uncultured Muribaculaceae bacterium
GCTACAATTTGTGCTGGATGTATGGCTTTAATGGCTGCCGGTGTACCAATTAAAACACCAGTTGCTGGTATTGCAATGGGGCTAATTACTAGTGGTAATGATTACACAATTTTAACTGATATTCAAGGTCTTGAAGATCATTTAGGTGATATGGACTTTAAGGTAGCTGGATCACGTGAAGGTATTACTGCACTTCAAATGGATATTAAGATTGATGGTATTAATAAACAAATCTTAAAAGAGGCTTTAGCTCAAGCTAAGAAAGCCCGTATGCAAATTCTTGATAAAATCGAAGAAACAATTCCAGAACCAAGAGCGGAAGTTTCTAAGTATGCTCCTAAGACATGTGTATTCATGATTAATCCAGATAAGATAAAGGATGTTATTGGTCGTGGCGGCGAAATGATTACTAAGATTATTCAAGAATGTAGTAATGTAATTTCTGTTAATGATGACAAAGCAGTTAAAGTAGATCTAGAAGACGATGGTAGAGTAACAATCTATCATATGGATCAGGATATAATCGATAAGACAAGAGAAAGAATCGAAAATATTGCAAGAGAAGTAGAAATTGGCAAAACATATAACTGTAAGGTCGTAGATATTCAAGACTTTGGGGCATTTGTTGAGGTATGGCCTGGTTGTGAAGGATTAATTCACATATCACAATTAGATACATCAAGAGTCAATAAAGTAACAGATATTTTACAAGTAGGCGATGAAGTATTAGCAATTGCTACTGGATACGATAAAAAAGGCAAATTAAATCTATCTAGAAAAGAATTACTACTTAAAAATAAACCTAAAAAAGAAGAAAAAAAGGAAGAAGAAACAATTAAAGATGAAGAAGTAAATGAATAATTTACTTCTTTTTTTATTCTTTATTACGTATAATATGTTGGAAGTGATTTTATGAATTTTTATCCGAATTTTCCATTACCTAATATGATACCGAATATTAATAATGATATGAATTATATGAATCAAATATTTAATAAATTAAATGAATATGAAGGAAGAATTAAAAGATTAGAACAAAGAATTACGAGACTAGAAAATGAACATAATAATGGAGACTATAATTATTTAGAACCGGATAATTCATTATATATGTTATAGGCGATAATCTATACACAGATACCCAGTTTGAATATGCTAAAACTGGGAGGATAAAATGAATAATAATTTTTATGAGATACCAAATGATTGGTATAATGAAATGAATGGCAATCTTATGAATCAAATTGATAGTATGAATATGCCTAATATGTTTAATATGGGACCTAATAATCAAATGAATGATTTAGCAGATCCTAAAGTAGCTTTAGATAGAGGTAACTTATTTAATAATTTATATAGTCCATATAGAAACTATAAATTTAGAAATCTAAAACCTAGTAATAAAAGAGAAGAATTACTTATAAATATTTTAATCTATAATTTTGCCCTAACTGAATTAGAAATGTATTTGGATACTAATCCAGGAGATACAAATATGATAGGTTTATATAATAAATACTTAAATAATAAAAAACAATTAGTAATGGAATATGAAAATAATTTTGGGCCACTTACATTGGATGCGGCAAATAAAGGAAATGCTTGGAATTGGAAAAATATGCCTTGGCCATGGGAGGGGACTAAATAATGTGGAAATATGTTAAAACTTTGGAATATCCAGTCAATATTAAAAAGAAAGATTTAAGAATGGCTAAATATTTAGTTACTCAATATGGTGGAAGTAATGGAGAACTTGCTGCAGCATGGAGATATTTAAATCAAAGGTATACAATGCCTGATGATAAAGGGAAAGCATTGCTTACAGATATTGGTACGGAAGAACTTGCTCATGTTGAAATAATTAGTACGATGATTTATCAATTAATGAAAGATGCTTCTTTAGATGAATTAAAAGAAGCAGGACTTGATGGTCATTATGCTGAACATGGTAAAGGATTATATCCAACAGACGCTAACGGAGTACCATTTACAGTGATGTATTTTGCAACTACGGGAGATCCCGTGGCCGATTTATCTGAAGATATGGCAGCTGAGCAAAAAGCAAGAGCGGTTTATGAAAATCTAATTAATCTAACAAATGACCAAGATGTAATCGATGTACTACTTTTCTTAAGACAAAGAGAAATCGTCCATTTCAATAGATTTAAAGAATTATATGATGAATATACTAAGAAAGGATATTACTAGTATCCTTTTTAATTTGACAAATGTTTGTTTTTATGTTAATATATATCACCAGAAAGAGGGGGATTGGCATGAAGAATTTAAGAATAAATAAAGAAGGAATAATGAGTTTATTTTTAACTGGTTCAGTTTTAATAAGTGCTTATGCCGGTATTAGGGATATTAAAAAAACAAAAAAAGAAAGTATGCCTGAACCAACACCAAGTGCAGTCGTAGAAACTGTTTATAATGAATTTGATGGGATAAAAATTGATACAAGTTTAATAAATGCTAGCGAATATACAGGTATTTCTAAAGATAAAGAAAACAAAATAACTATGGACACATATTTATATGATGATAATGGTCAAGCTATTAGTTATATAAATGCTGGTGACATTTGTAACGTCGTAGCAATTAATAATAATGTGGCTTTAGTGTCATTAACTGACGGAAAAACAGGTTATGTTTTATTAAATTATTTAGAACATAATTATCATAGTGTTGAAGGTTATGCTTACGTAAAAAAAGGAACAGCAATTTATAGCGATAATCAATTACATGATTTGTCATATATAACAGATAAAGACAATGTATTAAAAATTTATTACATTACAGCTAGTTATGCAACTATTGTCGATGATAATGGTGATGCAGTATACGTTAATCCTCAAGAAATTAGTGGAGACATAATCGATATTAATTTGGCAAATCAGCATATATATTGTTATTTGGATTACGTACTTGTGGCTAGTTATCCAATAAGAAGTGGTAAAACAGAAACACCAACAAATGTGGGATTATTTGATATTGACTGGAAGGCAAAAGATTGGACGTTTATAGATTATCCTGATAGTAAAGCTAAATATTGGATTGCCTATGATGAAATTGGTGGCCAAGGTATTCACGATTTAATTGGTGATGATGAATGTAATTACGGAAACATGTCATATCAACAATATGGTAGCCATGGATGTGTGAGGGTATCAGTGACAGCCTCAGAATTTGTTTATAATAATTATGAACAAGGTGACATGGTACGTGTTAGAAAGAAATAAGAGATAATTAATTATCTCTTTTTTATGGTATAATTTTATTGGTGGTATTATGAGACTTAAAAATGTACGGGGAGCTAACGAAATAATAATTAAAGGAACATATTACGAGGCTAATCCCTATGAATATAAAGGTAATTGGAATAAGTGTTTTAATAATGATAATCCAATATATATAGAAATTGGTATGGGGAAGGGTAAATTTATTATTGAAAATGCTAAGAGATACCCCAATATTAATTTTATTGGAATAGAAAAATATGATAGTGTAATTGTAAGA
>CAZLQU010000078.1:0-3170 GCA_964561805.1 uncultured Muribaculaceae bacterium
GATATATATTATTTTATTATTATTGTTATTCATAGTATCTACCTCTATTTTTCTATATTAATTATAACAAAAATAACGAATTGTGGCAATAAAAAAGAAGTTAACGTCCACGTTTTCCTTCTTTTTCTTCTGTATAATATACTTGTTGTTCTTTATAGAACTCATTCATATATAGTTTATAATTTAATTCATCAATAATTAATTCTATTTTTTTAAGTGTCAAACCCATATAAGTATGTCCTAAATATTTAATATATTTATTTATTAGTTGGATTCTTAATTTTTCAGCTTCCATTAAACTTCTTTTAATTGAACCTGTATCAGTACCATCTTCTTCATATAGTTTTAATTTATATAATAAATATTCAATTTTACTATCAATTTTCTTTCTGATTATACGTTCGCTAAAGTCTTTATCTACAAAAACTATCTTATTTACTTCAATAGCATCTTCTTCTTTAACCTTTGGATTTACTTTATAGCCCTCTAGTTTATCTAGTTCTAAATCAAAAGCATCTCTTTCTTTTCTAGTTTTTGAAATATGATAATTAATCTTTTTCATGATTACTGCCCCCAACTAAGTCTTCCCTAACCTCTTTTGTTCTTTTAATTCTTTCTTCTTCACGATATTTTTTAATATTTTCGTGATGTCCCGATAAAAGTACATCTGGTACTTTCATACCTCTAAACTCTGCTGGTTTTGTATAATTTGGATAATCTAGTAACCCATCATTAAAACTCTCACTATCTAAGCTTTCACTAGTTATTACTCCAGGAATTAATCTTGTAATTGCATCTGTTACCGCCATTGCTGGTACTTCGCCACCCGTTAGGATATAATCACCAATTGATAACTCCATATCGACAATACTTCTAATTCTTTCATCGAATCCTTCATAGTGTCCACATAAGATAATTATATGTTCTTGTTTTGATAAGTCTTTTGCTACTTCTTGCTTAAATACTTTCCCTGATGGGCTCATCATAATAACTATTGATTTATCTGTTTTAATATCTTCGATCGCTCTAAAGATTGGTTCACACATTAAAACCATTCCTGCGCCGCCACCATAAGGATAGTCATCTACCCGATTATGTTTATCGGTGGAATAATCTCTAAAATTATGTACATTAATTGTTACATTTCCATTATCTCTTGCTCTTTTAATGATCGATGTATTTAAAAAACCATCAAACATTTCTGGAAACAATGTTAAGATATCTATCCTCATAATAGCCTCCCTAGAATAGTCCTGGTATATCCCTAACTAAAATTTCTTTTTTTTCTAAATTAATGCTTAATATTATATCAAAATTATATGGAATTAGATAGTCTTTTTCTGAAGTAACTACCAATATTTCATTTCCATTATGATTTTCTATCTTTCTTACTTTACCTAAACACTTATCATTTACATAGACATTTAATCCAATTACATCTTCATCTAAATATTCATTTTCATTAAGTTTAATGTCTTCTTTATTTATAAAAACATAGTCGCCTTTATATTTTAAAACTTGATTGATGTCATTGTATCCTTCCATCGTAATCATTTCAAATATTTTATGATGGCGATATGTTTTAATTACTTCGTTTACCTTATCTTTTCCAATATAAATATTCATTCCTTGTTTAAATACTCTGTCTTTATATTTAAAATCTGATAAGATTCTGACTTCACCCTTTAAACCATGGGTATTAACTATTTTACCAATAAGAACGTATTTCATTTATTATTCACCTCATACATGATAATTGAAGCGGATACACCGGCATTAAGGCTTTCACATTCTTTATTCATATCTAAATAGATAAACTCTTCGCACATTTCTTTTACTTTGTCACTGATGCCTTTTCCCTCGTTGCCAATAATAATTGCTATTTTTTCTGGTAACTTCTCATCTTTAATATTAATACCATCTCTAACATCTGTTCCATATATTTTGTAGTCATCCATCTCTTTTAAAGCTGAAACTAAATCTCTTACCATTACATTTATTTTAAAGAGCATTCCCTTAGCACTACGAACTACTTTAGGATTATATATATCGACTGTCATGGTACTTACCAAAATCGTATCAAAATTAAAAGCTACGGCACTTCTTATAATTGTTCCTAAGTTCCCGGGATCTTGGATATCATCTAAAACAAGTACTTTATTTCCTAAATCCCCTTCGACCATCTTTGAACATACTCCATAATATTCGCTAATACTTCCTAAATCACTTATCTTTTTCATTACTTCAGTACTGACATAAGTATAAGGAATACCATCATAAATATTATCATATCCATCTAAGATATAAAGTTCTCTAAGTAATCCATTTTCATAAGCACTATCGCATAGATCTTTTCCTTCCACGAAGAATAAATCATTTGTATCACGATATTTCTTATCTTTTAATTTTACTAGTTCCTTTACTTTATCATTATTTAATGACGTTATTGTCATAGTATCACCACACACTTTTATTATAGCAAATAGATAGAAAAAAAGAAACTAAAAGTTTCTTTTTAACGGCCTCCCATACTTCCGCCACCGCCGAAGGAACCTCCGCCTCCGCCGCCAGAAGAAAATCCGCCACCACCAGATGAATAGCTTTCAGCTGCCGCTCTGGCTGCACTTGCTGCATGAACTGTCGTTGCTGATAGATTATTAATATACATAAATGTACCATAATCTAAGTTATTTGCTTCCATCTCTTTAACTATTTCTGGATATAAATCTTTAAATTGTCTAGCTACTTTATCAGCCATACCAAACAAGTATGCAAACATCAAATATTCATCCCAAAGTTTTACTTCGATAGCTTCTTTATTTTTCATATCAGAAAACTCTTGTAAGAATTTCTTAAGTCCATATAATTCCTGACTATCTTTATATATCATATCATCCATGACATTCTTTTTCTTACATTCTTCTTTGGTAGTTCTCTTATAAATATGTCCTTCTGATTTAAGACTGTCAATCTTATTATTTACAATTCTCTTAAATACCCCAAAGAATTTATCATAATGCTTTTTAGCCCATTTTTCTAATTCTTTTGTCTCAAGTAATCCATCGCCACTGGCTTTATACATTATATCGAATAATTCCGTTTCAAGTTCATTATCAAATGTTGGATTTAAAGATAAGTCAATAACACTCGTTTCTTTATTGAATATTCCT
>CAZLQU010000079.1:0-2895 GCA_964561805.1 uncultured Muribaculaceae bacterium
ATTATTTCATTATTTGTTTTAGGGGAATTAATAATTAAAAAGGAAATTATCTATGGATCAATTATGTATGCACTCAATATTTGGGTTAATAGTCTAATTCCAGCCTTATTCCCTTTCTTTATTATATCAGATATTTTGATAAATTATAATATTACAGCATATATTCCTAAAATAATTAAGTCAATATGTAAATATTTATTTAAGATTAGTGATAGTGCCTTAACTATTTTTATACTTAGTATGATTTCAGGATTCCCATCAAATGCCAGGAATACAAGAAATATGTATAATAAGGGATTGATTAGTTTAGAAGAAGCTAATCATATTTTAATGTTTTCTCATTTTGCTAATCCAGTTTTTATTTTAACAACAGTTGGAGTATTCTTTTTTAATAGTCAGAAAATGGGTATATCATTACTTATTATTCACTATTTGAGTAATTTTATATTGGGAGTATGTATTAGAAGCAATATACCACATAGTAATTATTTGAAGATTAAAAATGGCACAAATAGTTTTGGAAATATTTTCATATCAGCAATAAAAAAAGCAATTGATACGACTTTAACAATATGTGGCATTCTTGTTGTTTTTTTGATATTATCAACAATTATTATTAATACTTTTAATTTTACTCTTTATAATCAAATGTTAATAAAAGGTTTTTTTGAAATTACAATTGGATTAGAAGCACTTAGTAAATTAAATCTTAGTATTAATTATAAACTAATTATTGCCAGTATGTTTTTAGCTTTTGGAGGAATATCAGTTCATATTCAAGTGCTTAGTCAAATTATTGATACAGAAATAAAATATCACTATTTTCTTATTGGTAGATTATACCAAATGGTTATTGCTGCATTTATGGCATTTATTTATACGTTTTTAGGTAATTAAAAAGTACACTTAGTGTACTTTTATTCAACTACTACTACCCTTGTTTCAGAAGTTGTGATATTTTCAGAGTTAACTACTGAATAAACAATTCGATATGTTCCTTTTTTACTAGTATCAGCTGTACCTTGAGTTGTTACTTTTGAAGTTATATCACCATCTATAGCATCAATTGCTGAATAACCTGGTTCTTTGTATTCATCTCCAACTTTTAAATTAATTGTTTTGTCACCATTTAAATAAAGCATTGTAATAACTGATGGCCTATCAACAACATTAATTGTTCTCTTTTTTGTAGTATTATGTAGAGTGTATATAACTGTATATGTACCAATTGATTGGGTGTCAATATTATCTTTTACAACTACTTGACTAGTTAAATCTGTTCCTTTTCGATTATAACCATAATATCCTGGTTCTACATAGTTTACTCCTTGATAAATATTAATAGTTTGTTCACCCATTAGGCGAATATAATATTTTTGTCTTCCACCTAATAAGATAATGATTATTATTAACAAAATAATAAATAATAATATTCCACCGCCAATTATTAACGGCTTTTTATATTTCTCTATATCAAATTTATTATTGCCTTTAAACTCACTATCAATATTAGTGTTTTCTTTATTTTCATTAAAATACATAATTGCACCTCTTATCTTTAATAATATTATATAATAAAATGGCTGTTATCACAAGAAAAAAAAGCAAAAATGCTTTTTTATTTTGTTTCAATTAAACCATAATTGCCATCTTTTCTTCTATATAAAACATTTACATTATTAGTATGCATATCTTTATATACAAAAAATTCATGGCCTAATAGATTCATTTCTAGAATTGCTTCTTCTTCATCCATTGGCTTCATTTCTAATTTTTTTCTTTTTACGATTGCTTCGTTCTCACTAGATTCTTCCTCTTCAAGTTCTTCATAATCGAAATTAAATTCTTTAAATTTATTATCAAAATTTTGTTTATTTAATCTTGTTTTATTTTTTCTTATTTGTCTTTCTAATTTATCAGTTACTAGATCTATGGCTGCATATAAATCTTTATCAGCTTCCTCACTTCTTAAAATAAACTTGTCGGTAGGAATGGTTACCTCAATTATTTGACTGTTCCCCCTAACTTTTAAAAGTACATTGGCAAGGATATTGTCTTCTTTGAAATATTTGTTTAATCTATCCAATTTTGTTTCAACATAATTGCCAATTGCTTCAGTTACTTCAAGTTTGTCACCACGTATATTGTATTTCATTACATCAGATCCTTTCTTTAATTTATTATATCATAAAAAAAATACTTTTTTAAATAGTTTACAAAAATATTACATTAATTTTACTATAATGATAACAAATGTATGAAATTTGTGAATATTTCTCTTGACACTAAATATACTCTATTATATAATATTAAATGTGTTTGGCAGCAATACAATTATATTTATAATGTGTTATGTATTAGTAACTTATCGACTGCTGCATAAGTGAAAGTCAATTAAAACACCCTATAGATAAAATTGTATCTCCAAAATAAGAAAAGGAGGTAATAGAAATGGCAAGATATACAGGCCCAAATAACAAGCAAGCTAGACGTGTTGGTTTTTCTATTTTGGAAAATGGTAAAGATTTAAAGAGACCTTTTGGTCCAGGTCAACATGGTAAAGATAGAAAGAGAAAACCATCTAACTATGCAGTACAATTACAAGAAAAGCAAAAAGTTAGATTTATGTATGGTTTATCTGAAAAGCAATTTGAAAGACTTGTTAATGAATCTGCAAAGATGAAGGGTGTTCATGGTGAAAACTTATTTATCTTACTTGAAAGCAGATTAGATAACCTTGTTTATAGAATTGGCTTTGCAATGACAAGAAGAGGCGCAAGACAACTTGTTAATCATGGACATATTACTGTTAATGGTAAGAAAGTTGATATCCCTTCATACAGAGTTAAACCAGGTGACGTTATTGGTATTAAGGAATCTTCAGCAGATCATAAG
>CAZLQU010000080.1:0-2739 GCA_964561805.1 uncultured Muribaculaceae bacterium
ATCAAAGATTAGAGTTAGAAAATCATGAAATATAATAAAAGTGACATAAATTACTTAAAAAAATACATTAAGGAGAAAAACCTTGATGATATTTTTTATAATAAATGTCTAAAAGAATTAGAGAGTGGTAGACCAATTCAATATATTCTCGGTGAAGTCAATTTTTATGGTTATGATTTTGTTGTAAATGAAAATGTTTTAATTCCTAGATATGAAACAGAATTATTAGTAGATAAAACAATAAAAAAAGTAAACAAATTATTTGGTAGTAAATGTACAAACATTATTGATTTAGGTACTGGTAGTGGCTGCATTGCTATCTCATTAAAAAAGAATCTGAATTGTAATGTCGATGCTATAGATATATCTAAAGAAGCACTAGATGTAGCTAAAACAAATGCTAAAAAAAATAATGTTTGGATTAATTTTATAAATGCCAATATGACTACATATGTAAGTAATAAATATGATGTAATTATTGCTAATCCACCATATATAAGCCATGATGAAGAAATAATGGATATTGTTAAGAATAATGAACCTAATATTGCTTTATATGCTAGTGATAATGGATTGTATTTTTATGAAAAAATAATTGAAAATATTCCTAAAATTACTAATGGCACATATCTTGCTTGTTTTGAAATAGGAAGCACACAAGCTAAAGATATTATGAAAATAGCCAAAAGAAAATTAAAACCAGCATATGTATATGTAGAAAAAGATTATGCTGGCTTAGATAGATTTATTTTTATAGTAAATATTAAGAACTAATTTTAGTTCTTTTTTGTTTAAAATAATGAAGATTAGCACATTATATTAACGGTGATAATATGAAAAGAACAATATTTTTTCTTTTACTAATATTAATTGTCATAAACATCTATAATGTTAATGAGCAAAATATCTTTATTCCAGATTCAGCCATTAGATTAAGAGTAATTCCTAATAGCAACAATCCAGAAGATATAAATATTAAAGAACAAGTAAAAACATATTTAGAAAGAAACGTTTATTCTTTAACAAAAGAAGCAAATAACATTGATGAAGCCAGAACAATTATTAAAGAGAACATCCCCGATATTAAAAATAATATTGATAACATATTTATTAGAAATTCATATAAAGTACCATATGATATTAATTATGGTTACAATTACTTTCCTGTCAAGGAATATAAAGGATACATTTACGATGAAGGATATTACGAATCACTAGTTATATCAATTGGCGATGCAAAAGGAGACAACTGGTGGTGCGTATTGTTTCCTAGCTTCTGCTTAGTTGACACAAATGCTAACCATAAATATAAATCATACATAAAAGAAGTAGTTACTAAATATTCTAAAAAATAATCAGAAGAGTAATATTAATTAGGTGATATTATGTCTTCTTTTTTTGCTCTCCTTTTAATTGGCATTAGCTTATCGATGGACGCCTTTTCACTAGCACTAGTGTATGGCATGATAGACATATCTAAAAAGAAAAAAATAGCTCTCCCATTAATAGTCGGAGCATATCATTTTATCATGCCATTAATTGGCTTAATCTTGGGCGCAGTTATTAGCAATATAAGTTTTATTAATTTAGATATCATTGCTTCAATTATCTTAATTTATATTGGCATAGATCTTATAATTTCTAATTTTAAAGAAGAAGAAACAATGTCACTAAGTAAAACTGGTTTATTAATGTTTGGCTTGTCGGTATCAATAGATAGCTTAACTACAGGTATTGGCTTAAAGGTAATTACAGATAGTTTTCTTTTGGCATCTATTATCTTTTCATTATGTAGTCTTATATTTACATATCTCGGAATCATCCTAGGCAATATCATTGGTAACAAAATTGGAGCATATTCTAAAATTGCTGGAGGTATCATTTTAATTGTTATTGCTATCATTATCTTTGTTAAATAATTGTTGACAAACCCCGTATTTAATAGTATAATTACAAGCGTACTGGCGGAATTGGTGAAGTGGTTAACACATTGGATTGTGGTTCCAACATGCGTGGGTTCGATTCCCACATTCCGTCCCAGTTTTTTTATTTTGCATGAAAAAACTAGCCTTTGCTAGTTTTTAAAATTCTTTAAATGTTCAACCACTTCAGTTAAGTTCATACCATGTGATCCTTTAACTAAAATAGTATCACCAATATCGATAATTTTATCTATTTCTTTTAACATTTCTATATTATTTTTATAGTGATGGCTTTCTATGCCAGCATCGTACACTACACTATAAGTATAATATGCATTTTCACCAACAGTAATTAGTACATCAATATGGTTATTAATAACATTCCTACCAATTTCTTCATGGATATCTTTAGCATAATTATCAAGTTCTAAAATATCTCCAAATACAAATATCTTTCTTCCATCTACCTTACTAAGTAAATCCAAGGCATTATTAACTGAATCTAAACTTGCATTATAGGTATCATCGATTATCCTGTAATCCTTATGATTAATTAACTCTAGTCTGTGTGGTGTCAAACTAAACGTCTCCAGAGCATTTACAATTTTACTATCCGGAATATTTAATTTTTTACCAACTGCATAAGCAAATAGGGCATTATAAACAAAAGCCTTACTACCTACAGGTAGTGATATATATTCATTATCGATATAAAAATTAGATGAAAATATTTTATCCTCAATATCATGTGCCATATAGTCACTCGTATTATCTATACCGATTGTTATCATTTTTTCATAATTAACAGTTCTTAACA
>CAZLQU010000081.1:0-2682 GCA_964561805.1 uncultured Muribaculaceae bacterium
AATATTGACATTAATATCGATTTAGTTTTAGAGGGTGATGTTGAAGTTCAAAATAAAATTGAAAAAGAAAAAGAGGACACTATTAACTTAACTAAATCTCTAAAAAAAGCAAAAGAAATTGCCAAAGAAGAAAAGAAACCAACATATCGTGCTAAAAAGAATACAGAGATAACGCCAATTAAAGATGTTATTTATGAAGTAGATAATATCACTATAAAAGGTAGTATCTTTGGTATTGACTATTTTGAATCAAAATCTGGGTATAAAATAATTACCTTAAAAGTAACAGATAACACTGACAGTATGTATGTTAAAATGTTTACTAAAGATGATGATGAATATACATTAATTAAAAAACTTCTAAAAGAAGGAAATTGGTATACTTTCTACGGCAAGGCTGCAATGGATAAATATGCTAATGAAATTGTTTTTAATACTAGATATAAAGATACTGAACAAATTGATACACCATCAAAAAAAGAAGTGGTAGATAATGCCCCTATCAAGAGAGTAGAATTACATGCCCATACCATGATGAGCCAAATGGATGGAATAACTAGAATTGACTTAGGAAAGCATACTTGCGAACTTGTCACAAAAGCTATTGATATGGGATATCGAGGTGTTGCTATTACCGATCATAATGGTTGTCAAGCATTTCCAATTGCTTATGGTTTAATTAAAGACCATAATAAAAAAGTGGAAGATCCTAAAGAGCATTTCAAAGGTTTATATGGTACAGAATTAACTTTGGTTGATGATACTATTAATATTGTATTAAGACCAAATGAATTGCCTCTTGAAGGTACTACTTTTGTTGTTTTCGATACTGAAACAACAGGCTTTAATGCTGGCGGTGCTGACGGGATGATTGAAATTGGTGCAGTTAAAATTCGTAACGATGAAATTGTCGATAGATTTGATGAGTTAATTAATCCAGGTAAGAAACTATCTAAAAAGATTACAGAACTAACATGCATTACTGATGATATGTTAAAAGATAAAGATAACGAAGAAAATGTTACTAAAAGATTTCTTGAATGGGCTGGAGATGCTCCAATGGTTGCCCATAATGCAAAATTTGATATTTCTTTCATTACTAGTGCTATGAAAAAGTATAATTTAGGGGAATTTAACAATACTGTTATTGATACTCTTGAATTATCACGTGCTTTAGACACTGGATATGCAAGACATAGTTTGTCTGCATTAGTAGCTAGATACAATATTCCTTGGGAAGTAGATGCCCACCATAGAGCTGATTATGATGCCGAAGGAACAGCTAGAGTATTTGCTAAAATGCTAAATAAGTTAAAAAGTCAAAATTATAAAACAATTAAAGATTTAGATAAATTAGTTTCTAAAGATGAAATCTATAAATTTGGAACTACTTATCATTTTAATGCAATAGCCTTAAATAAGACAGGATTAAAAAATTTATTTAAAATTATTTCATTAGCGAATACCACATATTTATATAAAACCCCAAGAATTCTTCGTAGTAAATTAAATGAATTACGCGAAGGTCTACTTATTGGTAGTGGTTGCTACGAATCTGAAGTTTTTCTAGAAGCTAGAAGCAAAGAAGGACAAGAATTAACCAATGTAATTAATTTTTATGATTATGTTGAAGTTCAACCACCAGAAGTATATAATCATCTAATTCAAACAGGTGATTTTGCTAATGAAGAAGAATTAAAAGAACACATTAAAAAAGTAATTAATGCCACTATTGAAGCTGGTAAAATAATCGTTGCCACTGGTGACGTTCATCACTTTACACGTGAAGATAAGATCTATCGTGAAATCATTGTCAACCAAAAAGTTCCTGGTGGAGGTAGACATCCATTAGCTAAAAATAATATTAAAGAAATTCCGTCTCAACACTTTAGAACGACCGAAGAAATGTTAGAGGACTTTAACTTCTTAGACAAAGACTTAGCATATCAGATAGTAGTTGAAAATACTAATAAAATTTTAGATATGGTAGATGAAATTGAAGTTATTATCGATACTGGTGGTATTCCATTCTCACCAAGAGTAAAAAGTGATGATGGTAAAAGTTACCTAGATTGTCCACATGTTGTCACAGAACTTGTCTATAATAAGGCGGCCCAACTTTATGGTGCCCCATTACCACACAATATTGAAGAACGTATTGCTAAGGAATTGTATGGTGATATTGTTTATAAAATTTGGCATGAGAAACTATCTAAAAAGGAATTAACAGATGATGATCTAGAAACAGAAATCTTTAATAAATTACATGAAACAATCACTTCAGGATTTGATAAAGTAAAAGAATTAGTCAGTGATTATGTCAAAGAAAATTGGCAAGAGGAAGATGGCGAGTTAGACGAAAAAACACTTGCTAAAAAAATTAAGAAATCATTAGGTGGTATTATTGGCGGTGGCTTTGATCCAATTTACTTAATTGCTCAAAGACTAGTTAAACACTCTAATGATGATGGTTATTTGGTAGGATCGCGTGGTTCTGTCGGATCATCATTCGTTGCTACGATGATGGGTATTACAGAAGTTAATCCATTACCAGCTCATTATCGTTGCCTAAATTGTAAACATAGTATTTTTAAAGATGATAATGGTAATAATCTCGGTGCAACTTATTCAAGTGGTTTTGATTTACCAGATAAAAAATGCCCAAAATGTGGAGAATTAATG
>CAZLQU010000082.1:0-2652 GCA_964561805.1 uncultured Muribaculaceae bacterium
ATACTTTTATTCTTCATAATTTCTACCTCTATTCTATATAAATGATATCATAGATAATTAATATTTTCAATAATAAAAGAGATAACTATATTAAATTATCTCTTGTATAGATATAAATATTACTATTAGCACATATTTTAATATTTACTTTATTAGTAAACTTAATAAAGCCGATATCTTCGATTATTAAATCTTGATTATCTTTTAAGTTATATTGATTAATATATTTATCTTTTAAACGTGGATTAGCTAGGCTTATATTACTAACTTTTAAATTGTTTGATAAATACAATGTCATACTTGATATATCTGTTTCATATTCAATTCTTATTATTTCATCGATAAGAATAGCACCATTACCATTAATCTGTATGGTAATTGGTTTAATTTCTTTCTTAGAATTAATCTTTTTGATACCTTTATTATCAAGTATATTGACAATTGAATTATCTATGACAATACCTGGAGTATCTTTAATTCTTAATTCACCAACTTTTACCGGTACAACATCTAGCGTTGTTGAGGGATAATTTGATGTGGTAATATTTCCATCTTTCTTTGAATAGCTTTTTATCATTTCATTAATTAAAGTAGATTTACCACTATTAGTAATTCCTACAAAGTAGATATTCTTATCTTTATATTTCAAAAGTTTATTATATAGTAGGTCTAAATGATATTTCTTATAGGCACTAATTGTTACTACATCTATTATATTTTTATGCTTATCTTTTACATATTTAATAATCTTACTATCTTTTACTGATTTAGGTAAGACATCACGCTTTGTTAAAACTAAAATTACTTGCTTAAATTTAGATAAATAATCTAAATTTAGTGTTAGTAGACTAGATACGTAAACAACGATATTGTTGTCTCTTATATTATTTAAAATATGCATATAATCTATATTTGTCTTTTTAACTAATTTGTTTTGTCCATAATTTTTAATAATAAAACAACGCTCACAAAGTTTCTTTTTAATATCGATTATATACCCATCTTTATCAGGGTTAGTATCCTGTAAAATTACCCCACATCCCATACATCTACTCATAATATTTACCCCTTATTAGTATTCCTTTTTTAGCTAATTGTTTATATTTAATTTTTTCTAAATTTCTAAATATTAATTTAGTTAAAAACATATCATCTTTGCTCATGGGGTTAACTAAGATAGTAGTTATTCCCACTCTATTTCCGCCTAAGATATCTTTATATAATTGATCTCCCACAATAGCAACTTCTGATAAATCGTAATTAAATAATTTAATTACTCTTAAAAAACTATTCTTTATTGGTTTATTAGCTCTTGCTAAACAATCAACATTTAATATTTTCTTAAATGGATATATTCTTCTTTTTGGGGCATTTGAAAAGATAACAAGCTTAAAGCCCATATCCTTTAGTGTTTCAAATAATTCAATTAACTTTTTATTTGGTTCACTATCTTTATATGGTGCACATGTGTTATCTAAATCAAATAAAATACATTTAATACCATCATCCAAGAGTTTATCATAGTCAATATGATAAATACTTTTTTGATATATATCCGGTATAAAGTTATTCATATATTCCCCTCTTATCTATATAATCCAATTTGTTCTCTCATTACCTCATATTTCTTTTTAGCGAGTTCGCTTACTTCATTAGCACCTTTTCTTAAGATTTCATCAATTAAATCACTATCAACAAGTTCATGATAACGTTTTTGAATTTTTTCTAAGAATGCGCATACTATATCCGCAACATTCTTTTTAAACTCACCATAATTAGCGTCTTTAAATTTAGTTTCAACATCACTAACTGAAGTATTTGTTAGTGCTGAATAAATACTAATTAAATTAGATATTCCCGGTTTATTCTCTGGATCATATTTAACACAAGTCTCTGAATCAGTTGTTGCACTCATTATTTTTTTTCTTGCTACCTCTACTGGATCTAATAAACCAATTACTCCTTTAGGATTTTCTTCTGTCTTACTCATCTTTTTCATTGGATCAACTAAGTCATTTACTTTAGTTCCAACTTTAGTAATTAATGGTTCTGGTATTTTAAATACCTCTCCGTATTTATTATTAAACCTAATAGCAATATCACGAGTAAGTTCAACATGTTGTTTTTGATCAATACCAACAGGTACATAATCTGCATCCACTACCAAGATATCAGTTGCCATTAATACTGGATAAGTAAGTAGGCCCACACTAAAATTAGCATTCTTCTTACTTTTTTCTTTGAATTGAATCATTCTTGATAATTCACCGTAGTAAGTATTACACTCAAGTAACCATGAAATTGAAGGTATATATTCGATATCTGATTGAAGATAAATTACGTTTTTTGCTGGGTCTATGCCACAAGCTAAATACAAGGCAATAAAATCCCTAATATTCTTATGTAATTCCTCTTTATCATTTGGTACCGTTATCGCATGCATATCAGCAATAAACAAATAGTTTTTGTATTCATCTTGCATTTTAACCATTTGGCTAATTGAACCAATATAGTTTCCAAGTGTTAAACTACCCGTAGGTTTTAATCCTGTAAGTGTAATTTTTTTCATTTTATATCCCTCATTTCATTAATAAAATTATATATTAATTTTTAATTAAAGTAAAGTTACCCTCTCATTTAATTTATCAATTT
>CAZLQU010000083.1:0-2612 GCA_964561805.1 uncultured Muribaculaceae bacterium
CTAAATATTTTCGATATACCCAGCCTTCTTTTTCACCATTCTTTATTTTATACATATTAACTAAGCCATTATCATCCAAATAATCATAATCTAATATTTCTAATTTGTTACCTTTTTTAATGAATGAGGCTATTTTTGAATCTTCTTCATTTTTATATACAGTTACCGAAGTCCTAACGTATTTTTCTGTTTCAGTAACGACTTTATGTTCTTCTGTTGTAAGAGAATCTTCTTTAACATAAAACGAATTTTCTCCTTCAAAAACTTCATAGTAATTTATTTCATCAATTGTTTTGATTTTATCATGCGAGATTACTTTTTTACCACGAGTTATTTTTGCTAATTCATCCATTTTTTTTGTCTCATCATTGTATGAATATGTTGTTACTTCATTTGTATTCGCGGCAATATAATACTCATTTGTTACTTTTTTGGCAAATAATTCTACCCCTTTTAGAGCGCCATAGCCAATTCCTACCAATATTAATAGTGCTATCAATAACCTACCAATTTTAAACTTTTTTCTTTTATGTTTTTTTATACGTTTTGCCATATTATCACCTATAATCAGTATAACATAGATATTGTTTTTTGGCTACTTTTTTCTGCCTTTTTAGAGAGTTTGTGATATAATTATATTAGGTGTTAAAATGAAACTAGTCCATAATAAAAAACAGATAACTTTATGTGAATGTAAATCATTCTTTTCTAGATTTAAGGGGTTTATGTTTACTAAGGAAATAAAACAAGCTTTACTTTTTAATCATTGTAATAGCATTCATACTTTTTTTATGATAACAAGTATCGATGTAATATTGTGCGATAGAGAAAACAAAGTTTTATTCTTTTATAATAATTTAGGGAAGAATAAAATTATTTGGCCAAAGAAAAAAGTATTTAAAGTAATTGAATTGCCAGTTAATTACTTTGATATTAAAATTGGAGACTATATTAATATAGAAAAATAAAAACAGCAATGCTGTTTTTTTAATTTTTAATGATGTTTTTTAATTTTTTTATTACTTTCTTTTCAATCCTTGAAATATATGATTGGCTTATGCCAAGAAGAGTGGCAACATCTTTTTGTGTCATTTCTTTTTTTCTGTTCAAGCCATATCTAAGTTCTATTATTTGTTTATCTCTTGGTGTTAATTTAGATATTTCTTCCATCATAAGTTTTTTATTTAATTCATCATCTAAACCTTTGGTAACTAGATCTTTGTCAGTACCTAAAACATCTTCAAGATGTAATTCATTACCATCCGTATCATAGCTAAGGCTATCTTCAAAACTAACTTCAGTTTTCTTTCTTTTTGTTTTTCTTAGATACATCAATATTTCATTATCAATGCAACGAGAGGCATACGTAGCAAGTTTAATGTTTTTATCTAAGCGATATGTGCCAATTGCTTTAATTAAGCCAATTGTACCAATCGAAACTAAATCTTCTAGATCCGTACCGGTATTATCATATTTTTTCGCTAAGAAAACTACCAACCTTAAATTATGCTCAATTAGTTTATTCCTAGCATATTCATCATTGTTCATTGAAAGTTCAACATATTTATTTTCTTCTTCTTTTGATAGTGGTTCTGGTAAAATGTCTGCACTTCCCACAAAAAGTATATTTTGATATTTTATTAATATTTTATTTAAAATTGCTTTAATCATTTGATTATGTCCTTTCTAATAATTGTTTGTTTAATATGCCATCAGCTCCTTCAATTAATTGTTTATCAATAAGTCCTATTAAAACGTTTTTTCTATATCCTACTTTGTGAATATAGATTTTATCTGGTGAAATACATTTTATTAGCCCACTATCATTGATTGTATTATATGGAACTAAAATTATTTTTTTATTATTATAATTTATTATTTTTTTGTTTACTAAAATAATAGACTTATGATTATATGGATCTTTTAATAAGTTGCCAGTGTCTAAAAATGTATTGATAGTTATTTTAGGCTTGTCTTTAAAATATATGTCAACTAAATAATAATTAGAATAATTAGTTTTAATATTTTTAATGCACTTTACATATATATATGTAATTATTGGGGATATAATAATTAAAAAAAAGGTATTTAAACAATAACTATTTATTTGCGGTAAAAAAAAGGTATTTATTAAATAGAGACTTCCAGCGAAAAAGATACTTGTAAAATACATATAAATGATATTTTTGGCACTATAAATAATATCCTTATAATTAAAGGCAATTATTGACATAATAGTGGCAAAAATAAGATTAATACTGAATAAGTATATTTTGTTTTCAATTATAAAAAGAAAAATTAGTGGGATTGTTCCAATGACGGAAGATAAGAATACTTTTTTTGATTTCGTAATTCTATTTAATATAATTCCTACGGTTGTTATGATGACATAATTCATAAGTAAGTCTTCAATCACTAATAAATCAACATATACCATGTTTTCACCTTTTTGAATATAACACTATTTATTATTAAAATATGTCAAAAAAGAGTTAACTTGTGTTAACTCTTTATCTATTTAAACGTGAATCATTGATTCACGATACAATATATCTTATGCACTAAAGAAATAATTGTTTACTTTATTTAAGTATTTATTAGTAAAATATACT
>CAZLQU010000084.1:0-2514 GCA_964561805.1 uncultured Muribaculaceae bacterium
GCTCAGTTTTCAAAGAACTATTTTGTTCATTTTCCAGCCTTTTTTCGGTTGGCAGTTAATAATATACCAAACAATTCTCCTCTTGTCAACACTTTTTTTCACTTTTTGTGAAAAATGTCAAATATTATTTTTATTTGTTTTTACAGCAAAAAAGCAATCATACGTGCGTATGATTGCTTGTGTTTGTATTTTTACTATTTTTTAGTAATTCGAATTTTAATTTTTGTAGTCTTTGGTGTATATGTTGCTTTAACATCATCACCTGTTACAGTTATTGTTACTTCGTGATCTCCTTCAGTATATCCCGTCAAGTCAACAATCGCTTTAATCTTACTTTCATCAATTGATTTAAGTACTTCTTTTGTGCCCTTAACAATAACCGTTGTTTTAATTGAGGCAGCACCAATTGCGGCTGCTTTATAATTAGGATCTAGATTTGTTGTTTCAATCATGATGTCATTAATTTCTTTAGTTTCTTCTTCGCCTAAAGATATTGTTATCTTTGTATTCTTAGCAGAAAGTTCTCGTAATCCAGTTGGTGTTTGGAGTGAAACGGTAAATGTTTTATTTTCACTTAGATTTGTTACATCTACTTCAACTGGCAAGTATTCAATTTTTGCTAAAGCACTATCTTCACCATATACGGTTACTTTAGTTTCACTTGAAGTAATTGAACTTATGGCCTTACCGAATTGGACTTCACCTTTTGGTATTACTTTAACTGGTACCTCTTTATGTGGCGAGTCAATATTAATGGTGGCTGTTACTTTACTTGGTACCATTTCAATATCGACAACTTTACCATCATTATCATATGCAATGATTGGAACATTTTCCAAAGTCATTACGCCTACTTCTGGGTCAACTAATTTGGAAATATCGACTAAAGCTCTAACATTAGCTACTTTATTAATAGTATGTTCAGCACCTTTAATAATTATTTCCTCTTTATCGATAGTTACTCCAGAGACTGATAATTTAGTATCTAATCTTTCCTTATTTATAGTATCGATAGTAGCAATCTTAGTTGTTGATACTTTTGGATATATATTAATATTGATAGAACCTGGATCCAATTTGTAGTCAACAGAATCAATTTCACCTTTATAGTTTAGGGTTACTTTATGAGTGCCAGCCTTTAATTTAGAAATATCGATGGTTACAGTACCATTAGATGACTGTTTAGCCAAATACATATCTATCTTACGACCAATTAAGGTAACATCGACTGTTTCAGGAATACCTTCGACAACATATGTCTCAGTATTATAAATGGCTTCAACTTTTTGATTATATAATACTTCAGCATATGAATCCAACAATGATGTTGTTCTTTTGTCAATATTGAAGAAGGCAACAATAGCTATAATTAATGAGATGAAAATTAAAGTATTCTTTTTTACTAACCATCTTTCAAACTTATCGGTTCTTCTTCCCATTTTATCGGTAATAAGTAAGATAAACTTAGTAATTGGAGTAATAATTTTCTTATCAATTAATCTAATAATTGCTCTTATAAATAGAAAGGCTTTTCTGGTTCTTCTTTTTTTATTTTTCTTCATTATTATCAGCCTCACTTTCTGGTTCGTCTTCAAGTTCATCGTCTAATAATAATTCTTTTTTAGGTTTTAATTCTTCAATTAGAATCATTCTTGCATCATCAATTGATAAGTTATAGTTTAATACTCCTTCAATAGCAATTGATATTTTACCAGTTTCTTCGGAAACAACAATAGCAATACAATCACTTTCTTCACTAATACCAAGGGCTGCTCTGTGTCTAGTACCCAATTTTTTATTAATTTTACCATTTAGGCTAATTGGAAATACCGCTCCAGCACTAGTTATCTTATTTCCTTGAATGATTACACCACCATCATGTAGTGGATTACGTGGGAAAAAGATGGAGATTAATAATTCAGCTGAGATATCAGCATCTAATGTTTTACTCTTTTCAATATAATCATTTAAACTAATCTCTCTTTCAATTACCATTAAACCACCAATTTTAGCTTTACGCATATAGTCGATAGCATTCATTATTTCATAGACGACTTTTTCTCTTTCATCTAAGGTTAATGATCTATGTTTGGTAATAATTTGTTTTTTACCTAATTGCTCTAGGGCATTTCTAATTTCTGGTTGGAAAATAATGATTACAGCAAGAACACCCCAGGTAAGGATGTATTCTAGAATAACACCTGTTGTCTTTAAATCAAAGTAATCACTTAATAATTTGACAATTATTAAAATGATAACGCCTTTTAATAAAAAGACCATTTTTACGTTATCTTTTAAATTCTTAATTACTGAATACGCTAGTATCCATACCAAAGCGATATCAATCATTGCTTTTACTGTTGATGTAATATCATTCATTATCATCGATATGCACCGTCCTTTATACTCATTTAATATTATAACATAAGAATAGAAAAATTGATAGTTATATTTTGGTTATTTTTTTCCTATCCTTATATTATATATAAAAAGAAGCAAAATTATTTTGCTTCT